>NZ_JAGQEK010000069.1 GCF_024346075.1 Synechococcus sp. Cruz CV12-2-Slac-r | reverse complement strand
GTAGCCATAGGGCTGTTTTGGACACTACTTGCAATCGAAAAAACACTATCAAGGCTGTCTGGATGCTTTAAAAATTTTGCTAAGCCAGCCAGCATCCGTAAAGATTGAATTCTTTCTTTGAGATTTAGCAGCATGATTTGGTTTTGGCTATTATGAGGATATCCCATTCTGCAACTTTTATGCGCTTCTCCTGGAGAGCACTATTTTTCTTTGTTTTTGTTAATATATTTTTTTCAAGTCAATTAAACGCGCAGCAAAATCAACATCATCAGCATCAGCATCAGCATCAGCATCACCAGCACCAAAATCATTCGCCAGCAAAGAATGTTGAGCAAAAGAATACTGACCAAAAAAATATTGACCACAGTGCCCACAACCACGAGGTGGGTCCTGCAGGTGCCACCTACGATTTGCGCTGGTTAGATGCAATGCAGCAGCACCACACGGGCGCATTATTAATGAGCGAATATGTATTTGATATTGGTGTACCTGGGGTTGGAGCCCTTGCAAAAGCAATCTGGAGAGATCAGGCCCAAGAAATCAAGGCGATGGGGCAGTGGCGCAAGGCTTGGTTTCCAGAAGCGCCTGTTTATCCCGTAATGCTCGCCAATGGTGGCGATCCCAATTCATTGAAAGCACTCACCCGCATGAGCGCTGCCCATATTGAAGCTATGAGGATGATGGCAAATACGCCTACGCGATCAAACCGTGTGAGTTGGTTCCTTGAAGGCATGCTCCAGCACCATGGCGGCGCGCTGCAAATGGCCCACGACGCTTTAAAAAAATCTAATAATTCAACAGTAAAACGTTTAGCCCGTGAAATTATTATTAGCCAAAGCTTCGAGATAGTTGAGTTGCGCGGCATGTTGCAACATGACGGCTTAAATAAGCCTGAGTATTACCAATTCGACAAACTATTTTCACTTTAACCACTTTTTAATTTATTTATGAACTTCATTGCGATCCTTTTGGTGCTAATTATTGCGCCCGCCCCACTTTTTGCCCCTGCTCCGCTGCTGGCTCATGCCAAAGGTATCTACAAAACCCAGGCAGAAGCTGAAAAACGGGCCCTCGAACTCGGCTGCAAAGGCACCCACCAAAACAACGGTGCTTGGATGCCTTGCGGTAACGAATCCCACCTGCATCAGGAGTTGCGCAAAGAATGAAACCGCGCAATTTGCATCGTTTTTTAGTTCCGATAGCTGCAATACCGCTATTGATTACAGCCGCCAGCGGTTCGATCTATAGCCTTTTGCTAGAGCGGGGCATTGATGCTTTTTGGTTGTTAAAGATCCACGCAGGAAAATTTGGGCCGATTAATTTGCAACCCTATTATTCAATTTTGCTAGGTATTCTTACTTTGGTGCTAGTGGTTTCTGGGCTGCAATTGCTTCGTCAGCCCCGTAGAGCCTAGGTGGATTTTCAGCATGGCCAGCTCTACAGGTGGTGGTATGTTGCAATCTGGCCGCTGCCGCTAGCGTAGGGGCGGCTAACAAAGAGTCATGACTCAGCTCCATGATTTGCGTTTACGTTTGCTGGTACAGCAGGAAAGTGAACGTATCGCCGGAAATTCGCCCGCTGAATTGGATCTATCTGTAGTGCAAGCCCGCAGCCTTTGCTGGTTAGCACT
The DNA here is from genome assembly GCF_024346075.1 of Synechococcus sp. Cruz CV12-2-Slac-r. GTDB lineage: Bacteria > Cyanobacteriota > Cyanobacteriia > PCC-6307 > Cyanobiaceae > Synechococcus_D. The sequence goes on along the minus strand of NZ_JAGQEK010000069.1, from coordinate 7,559 downwards.
CCTGGCAGAAGCCCATGAAGATCAAGCCACTGATGCTGAGCGTCGTGGCGATGTTGAACAAGCGATGGGATGGTTTGCTGATGCCATGCGGCTCCAGGATGCAATCCAGGTGGTGAGCTCAATTGAAATCCCACTTCCGATAGCAGCGGGCACACTCGAGGCAGAATATGAAGACGACGATGGGCGATTAGCCGCCTGATGGCATGATGAGATCTGGTGAGGAAGGGAGCATGGTGCCTGAAGAGCCCTGCCAATGCCCTGATTGTCTGCGGTTTTACCGGGAACACGATCGGCTGATACGCGAAAATCCAAGCCTTAAACAGCAGCAAGAGTTGAATTGGGCTGCTCTCCAAGCTTTTCGCACACTTGCCGGCAGGGTGCTGGAGGATTTACAAAAGCCGCCAGAGCAGCAAGCAGATGTTGAAACAGCGCCAGAAGATGAAAGCCTGCAACAAGCCCTAGCTGATCTTGAAAATGTGAATGCCCATCTTTTTTCAATTGAAGTGTTGATGGAAAGAATATTTGACGTGCGCGTACCAGAAGCGGTGGAGCAAAAGTTTCAGGAGCTAGCCGGTGAGCTAGCCCCCGATCCCCTCAATGCAGATCGCTTGCGTTTAAATCGTTTATTGCATCAAAGCCCTGATTTGAATTAATCAGGCTTCAGTTGTATTGCTAACTATTGGATTGATCTTTACAGGAAAGGCTTCTGCTTTCCAAATATGTTGGCAATATTCTTTGATTGAGCGATCAGAGGAGAAGTAACCCATTCTGGCTGTATTTAATAGGCTCATGCGATTCCAGCGTTGGCGATCTGCCCAAGCATCGCTCACCTGATTTTGACTTTCCATATAGGATGCAAAATCTGCAAATAAGAAGAAGGGATCTTGTCCGCGTAGGTTATCGATTAGGGGGCGGAAAAGTTCTGTATCTCCATTGCTAAAATGCCCCTGCTCAATCACATTTATTACCTGCTGTAATTCAGGTAATGTTTCAAGAACTTCCCATGGGCGGTAACCTTGTCTGCCCAGTTCCTCTATCTCTGGTGTGGTGCGGCCAAATAAGAAGAAGTTGTCTTCTCCCACCTGTTCGCGGATTTCTACATTGGCACCATCAAGGGTGCCAATCGTTAACGCACCGTTCATAGCAAATTTCATATTGCCAGTGCCTGAAGCCTCTTTACCTGCAGTGGAAATCTGCTCGGATAAATCAGAGGCGGGATATACCCTTTCCCCTAGTTTTACATTGTAATCCGGTAAAAATACAACCCGCAAACGACCATCCATATCAGGATCTGAATTGATGGTTTCAGCAATGCCATTAATAAATCGAATGATTAACTTAGCCATGTAATAGCCGGGAGCTGCCTTACCGCCAAATAACACTGTGCGTGGTGCAATCCCTTCACCTAGACCATTCTTAATGCGTAGATATTGAGCAATTACCTGTAAAGCATTTAGGTGTTGACGTTTATATTCGTGGATCCTTTTTACCTGCACATCAAATAGGGAGGCGGGATCAACTAATACACCTGTGTGGTTATGAATGTAATTAGCTAATGTGCGTTTTACGCCCAGCTTAGTGTTCTCCCAGTTTTGCAGGAAGCCATCATCATGTTGATAGCGCTCTAACTGCTTTAATTCATCTAAGTTATGCAGCCAGCCATCGCCAATTGCATCATTTAGCAGTTTGCGTAGGGGTGGGTTGCATAGGGCCATCCAGCGCCTTGGTGTTACGCCATTGGTAACGTTCATGAATTTTTCGGGCCACAGCGCAGCAAATTCAGGCATCAGGCTGCTCTTAACTAGATCTGAGTGCAGCCGTGCCACACCATTTACGTGATGGGCACCCACTGTTGCCAAATGCGCCATTCGCACAGCTTTTTGGCCATCTTCATCAATGATTGATAATTTACGCAGGATGTTGTTATCATCCGGATATTTTAAACGCACCTCTTGGAGGAAGCGGCGGTTGATTTCATAAATAAGCTCCAAATGCCTTGGCAGCAAGCTTGCAAATAGATGCAAGCCCCATTTCTCAAGCGCTTCTGGTAAGAGTGTGTGGTTTGTGTATGCCAAGGAACGGCTGGTGATATCCCAGGCCACATCCCATTCAAGATTTTTATCATCGAGTAGAAGCCGCATCAGTTCCGCCACTGCGATTGCAGGGTGGGTGTCGTTTAATTGCACTGCCCAATGCTGCGGGAATTCGGTGGCTGGAATGCCGCGATTTTCTAAATTACGCAACATGTCTTGTAGGCTGCAGCTAACAAAGAAATGCTGTTGTTTGAGGCGTAAGCGTCTGCCTTCATCGGTGCCATCATTGGGATAAAGCACTTTTGAAAGGGTTTCAGAACCCACTTTTTCTTCTACTGCTCCGTAGTAATCACCAATATTGAATGCATAGAAATCAAACGATTCACTTGCAGTAGCGCGCCACAAGCGCAGGCGATCGCATGTATTTACTTTGTATCCCAGCACTGGCACATCGTGGGGAACGCCAATCGCATGTTCCGCTGGAATCCAACGGGCCCGGTATTGCCCCTGCTCATTTGTATAACCTTCAGTGCGACCACCGAATCCCACAAATACGGCTTGGTCTGGATGGGTTAATTCCCAAGGCCAGCCACCTTTAAGCCATTTATCGGTGATTTCTACCTGCCAGCCATCACGGATTAATTGATCGAAAATACCGAATTCATAACGGATGCCATAACCCACTGCAGGCACTTCAAGGCTGGCCAGTGATTCCACGTAGCAGGCAGCCAATCGGCCAAGGCCGCCGTTGCCAAGGCCCGGTTCTTCTTCTACTTCAAGGATTTTGGCAATATCGCTTTGGTTAAAACGGGCAATTGCTTCTGCTGCCTCGTTTTCAATCCCGAGCATCACAAGGTTGTTGCCCAGTTGCGGACCGATCAGGAATTCTGCTGATAGGTAGGCCACGGTTTTGCTTGGATTGCTTGCTAAAGCCTCCTTGCCAGCCAAAAAGCGGGTCATTAATCGATCCCGCACGGCATAGCTCAAAGCCATGTAGAGATCGTGAGGGCTGGCATTGCTTGCAAGCTTGCCCAGGGTAAAAAACAAATGCTCGGTAATACCTGCGAATAAATCCCCTGCAGATAGGCCACTACGTTGCGGATCGGCATAGCTGCTCGGGGTGGGCATGCTGAATTCCGTGGGTTGCTGGCTCATGGTTAAACAAGTTCCTACCTCGACCGTAGCGATGGCAACGAAAAGAACAGTTAAGAGTGGCCAAAGCCGTTTTTTATTGCCCCTTTATCGGATACTTGGGGCACTGCAAAAACCAAGCCTCAGTGATACTGCTGTTCTCTAATACCCATGCTGTGGTGGAGGCCACAACCCTTGTGGTGGCGGGTCGTTTCTTGTTGATCCTCGTGGCCGCAAGGCTGCTGGGGGAGCTGATGGTGCGTTTGCAGTTGCCCACCATTCTTGGTGAATTGCTGGCGGGCGTTTTAATCGGTGTTTCGGGCTTGCATTTGGTGGTGCCACCAGAAAGTGGCATATCCACAGCCCCATGGTTGCTAAATCTCACCGGCCAACTAGGGGAGGTGAGCGCTGCGCAAATAGATCAGATTTCAAACAGCACCTACCCCTTTCTGCAAGCGGTAGCAAGCATTGGCCTTTATTCGCTTCTTTTCCTTACCGGTTTGGAAAGCGAATTAGATGAACTGATTGCTGTGGGTATGCAGGCCAGCAGCGTTGCATTTGCTGGGGTAATCCTGCCGTTTGCCCTAGGCACGGCTGGCCTAATGGCGTTATTTCATGTGGATCTTGTGCCGGCGGTATTTGCTGGCGCATCGATGACAGCCACCAGCATCGGTATTACCGCCAGTGTTTTTGGTGAACTGGGCATGTTGCGATCACGGGAAGGGCAGATCGTGATTGGTGCTGCAGTGCTAGACGACATCATTGGCATCGTGGTGCTGGCAGTGGTGGTAGCCCTTGCCAGTGATGGTGGCTTGAGCATGGGCCCGATCCTGCAATTGGTTACCGCTGCGGTGGTGTTTGTGGTGGCAGCCATTGCTTTAAGCCGCACTGCCGCCCGCCCCTTCGACTTTGTTGTAGATCGCCTCAAAGCCCCAGGCGAAATAGTGGTGGCTTCCTTTTTAGTGCTTTGTTTGTGTTGTTTTGCTGCTACAGCAATCGGTTTAGAAGCAGCTTTAGGTGCTTTTGCCGCTGGCTTGATCCTTAGCCGTTCGAGCCACACCAAGGAAATTCAAGAAACACTAAAACCATTAGTTTCTTTATTTGCCACGATCTTTTTTGTGTTGATCGGCACTGCCATGGATCTCTCGGTGCTGGATCCAAGCAATCCAGCAAACCGGGCCGGTTTAGTGGTGGCAGCATTTTTATTTGCTGTGGCGGTGTTGGGCAAATTGGCCTCGGGTTGGACCTTTATCAGCGCTATACCCACAAACCGTTTAGTGGTGGGCTTAGGGATGATGCCCCGGGGAGAAGTGGGTTTGATATTTCTTGGTTTAGGTACCACTGCCGGCTTGCTTACACCTTCACTGGAGGCTGCAATTTTGATAATGGTGATCGGCACCACCTTCTTGGCACCGATCCTGTTGCGATTAGCGATCCCAACAGTTGAATTGCAACCTGTAGATGGCAACTCCTAAACGGCCGAACCCATGGAACCCGATAGCGCCTTTGTTTTTGGGTTTTAGCTTCGGTTTGGCTTTTGCGATCACCATGCGTCTTTTGGATGGTCGTTTTGCAAATTTGGTGCGGCTTGGTGAAAGATTTGAAGTGAAAAGTTTTCCTGGCACGGGCTTAGAAGCTTTGAGGATGCGATATGGGTTGGACCGGGTTGATCTCTTTGCTGAACCGGCCATTCCCCCAGAGCCTCCAACTCCTTCAGGATCTGGCACAGTTGAAGCTCCGCCAATACCCGGGCAATGAGCACCCCCGATACGCTTTTACAGGCTGCTTTAAACCGGCTAGCGGCAAGAGCTAGCAGTAGTGCCATTGATGCAGTAGCGCAGCTAAGCCTTCTAGCCCAAGATGCCCCGCAAAAATTGCGCACTGATCTGCAGCTTTTCTGGGAAGAGGTGCAAGATGAAGCCCAGCGCCTTGATGGCAACCCATATCAGAGCCAAGAAACAGCTGTAACTGCTGATTCCGGCCTGCAGGAGCAGGTAGACGGTTTACGTAAACAGGTGGCGGCCTTCAGCCGTGAGCTCGAGGGTATGGCTTGATGTTGGCAATCCGCAGTTTTTGGCGTTCCCTGCGGATCTGGCGCGTGGTGTTGCTTTTGCTGGCCCGCCTTTGGTGGGATGGCCAGAGCTTTTGCTATCCAGGCGGCAGAACAGAAGCGCGCGTATTGCAGCGTCAAGCGCAGCTGGCTCGCTGGCTGGTTGAGGCACTTTTAGGGCTGGGGGCGGCTTTTATCAAGCTGGGGCAATTGTTATCGGCACGGCCTGATTTATTACCTGCAGCTTGGGTGCAGGAATTAGCGCGATTGCAAGATCGCGTACCCGCTTTTGCTTTTAGCCAGGTGGAACAGCGGCTTGAGCAGGAATTGGGCCCCCGCTGCCAGGAAATTATTGAAATAGACCCTGAACCATTGGGATCCGCCAGCCTCGCCCAAGTGCATCGGGCCCGCCTGCGCAGTGGCCGTGATGTGGTGCTGAAGGTGCAGCGCCCCGGTTTGGAGTTTTTATTTCGCCTTGATTTAGTGGTGATGGGCCAGGTGGCAGCTTTATTGCAACGCCATCCCAGCTGGGGCCGCGGTAGGGATTGGGTGGCGATGGCGCGGGAATGCCAGCGGGTGTTGTTGCGCGAGCTTGATTTCCGCATTGAGGCGGAACATGCAGCCCGTTTTCGGCAGCAATTTCTTGATGATCCCGCGATTCGAATTCCAGCGGTGGTGTGGGAGTTATCAAGCCAGCGGGTGCTTTGCCTCGATTACTTGCCCGGCATCAAGATCACCGATCGCGATCAATTAGTAGCTCAAGGCATCGATCCAAAAGCAGTAGCAGAACTTGGTGCCACCAGTTATTTGCAGCAGCTGGTGCGATTTGGCTTTTTTCATGCTGATCCCCATCCAGGCAACTTGGCGGTAGCTGCCGATGGCGGCTTGATCTATTACGACTTCGGCATGATGGGCCAAATATCGCCTCGATTGCGGCGCCGTTTAGGGGCAATGGTGCGGGCCGCTGCATTGCGAGATGCCGGCGCATTGGTGCAGGAATTACAAACTGCAGGGGTAATAGAAGCTGGCATCGATACCGGCCCGGTAAGGCGTTTGGTGCGGGTGATGCTTGAAGAAGCGCTCACCCCACCATTTAGTGGAGAGATCTTGCAGCGAATTTCAGGTGATCTCTACGACCTGGTTTACGGGCAACCGTTTCGCTTACCGGTGGAGTTGATCTTCGTGTTGCGGGCCCTATCTACTTTTGAAGGGGTTGGCCGCAGCCTTGATCCTGGCTTTAGTTTGGTATCGATTGCCAAGCCCTATCTGCTGCCGTTAATGACATCTAGTGGATCTGGCCCCTCTGAATTGTTTAACGACCTTTCGCGTCAGGCCGCAAAGGCCAGCAGCCGCGCTTTGGGTTTGCCGAAACGCCTTGATGAAGGTTTAGCGCGGCTCGAGCAAGGCGATTTGCAGCTGCAGGTGCGGGCGGGCGAAAGCGATCGGCTGTTGCGCCGGCTGGCGATTAGTCAGCAGTTGAATGGTCAGTGTGTATTGCTAGGGGCGTTAGCTATTGCTGCTGCGGTATTGGCTGCCGGCAGCCGCCCTGGATTTGCCTTGCTGCCAGGTTTAGGCACCTTGCCGGCGGCATTTGGCTGGTGGCGGCTACAGGGAAGATTGAATAGGGAGCTAAGGCTTGATCGCCTTAGCTAAACCCTTATTTATTAATTAGCGCTTGCCTCGTGGGCCTCTACCTTCGCGGCCGGCGTAGCTGGCCTGGCCACCTAATTCATCTTCAATACGCAGGAGTTGGTTGTATTTAGCAATCCGTTCCGAGCGGCTTAATGAGCCGGTTTTGATCTGGCCTGCCTTTGTTGCCACCGCTAGATCAGCGATGGTGGTGTCTTCTGTTTCACCACTGCGATGGCTAATTACGCTGGTATAGCCGGCGCGATTTGCAAGATCGATCGCTTGCAATGTTTCGGTGAGTGAACCGATTTGATTCACTTTGATCAGGATTGAATTGGCAATACCAAGATCGATACCGCGCTGCAAACGGGAACTATTGGTAACAAATAGATCATCCCCCACTAGTTGCACATTACTACCGAGGCGATCGGTAAGTAATTTCCAACCATCCCAATCATCTTCAGCGATGCCATCTTCAACTGAAACGATTGGATAGCGGCTTACCAGCTGAGCGAGTTGATCAACCATCTCAGCGCTGCTGTAGCTACTACCGCCAAAGCTATATCTACCGTTGCTAAAAAATTCGGTACTTGCCACATCAAGGGCAAGGGAAATTTGATCGCCTGGTTTATAACCAGCCTTCTCAATTGCCTGCATTAAAAGTGCAGCCGCCGCATCATTATTTTCTAGATTTGGTGCAAATCCTCCCTCATCAC
>NZ_JAGQEK010000068.1 GCF_024346075.1 Synechococcus sp. Cruz CV12-2-Slac-r | reverse complement strand
TTCGTCGCGATACCCTCTCTGACGCTAGCCATGGTTCCACCCACACTCAGGTGAAAGTGGCCGATGGTGATTCAATCAAGCGTGGTGATGTTGTAGCAACAGTTCAAATTCTTTGTAAGGAAGACGGTGTTGTTCAACTTCCAGATAGTGTTGAGGGGGAACCGATCAGGCGCTTGATTGTTGAAAGGCCTGACGACTTACTTGAAGTAAAGCTTCTGCAAGGTAAGCCCACCGCCGTTATCGGCCAGCGCATTGTTGAAGGTGAACCTCTTTCAGATGATTTAGTTGCACCCCACAGCGGTCAGGTGGAATTGATTACAGCCACATCTGTAAGTTTGCGAGTAGGCAGGCCCTATATGGTTTCGCCCGATTCAATCTTGCATGTGCGCGATGGTGATCTCGTTTTGCGAGGTGACACCCTGGCACAGCTAGTTTTTGAACGTGCAAAAACTGGCGATATTGTTCAGGGTTTACCTCGTATTGAGGAATTGCTCGAGGCTCGCCGGCCCCGTGAATCAGCAGTGTTATGTAAGAAGGCGGGCAGTGTAAAAATCGAACAAAAGGAAGATGAAGATTCACCTACAGTTTCGGTTGTTGAAGGTGAGGAGTTAAGTACTGAATATCCAATCCTGCTCGGACGCACCGTGATGGTGAGCGATGAGCAGCTTGTGGAATCTGGTGATTTGCTCACTGATGGGCCTATTAATCCCCATGAATTGCTGGAGGTTCTATTTGAGGATTTGCGTTCTCGCAATGCCTCGATGGATGCTGCAAATCAGGCGATATCTCGTTTGCAAACCGCTTTGGTTCAAGAGGTACAAAATGTGTATAAATCTCAAGGGGTAACGATCGACGACAAACATATTGAGGTGATTGTTCGCCAGATGACTAATAAAGTTCGAGTTGAGGATGCAGGTGATACAACTCTTCTGCCCGGTGAGCTAATTGAGTTACGCCAGGTTTATCAAGTGAATCAAGCAATCGCCATCACAGGCGGTGCGCCCGCAGAATTTACACCTGTTTTACTAGGTATCACAAAAGCTTCTCTTAATACCGATAGCTTTATATCGGCTGCTTCCTTCCAAGAAACCACTCGGGTTCTTACGGAAGCTGCAATTGAAGGCAAGAGTGATTGGTTACGTGGCTTGAAAGAGAACGTGATCATTGGCCGTTTAATTCCAGCAGGTACTGGTTTTAGTGGGTTTGAGGAGGAGCTAAAAGCAGAAGCTGGTCCTCATCCAGACATCCTCGATGAGGAGAATGCAAGCTACAGAAGGGCTAGTGCTCTTAGGCCCGATTACACCGTTGAAATGCCCTTGCCTCAGCCAAGTGCAGCTGTTTTAGATGATCCTTCAGACGATGAAATGCAAGCCACTCGCAGCCGCCATGGCATTTCGGAAGGTAGCAATTTTGCTGCTTTTGCCCGTCCGGCAGGTGAGGAATTAAGTGCTGAAGAGTTATTGCCAGATCCTGAAGCCCTCGAAGGTTTATTGGAAGAGGGATTACTAAGCGAGGAGAGCTAACAAATGATTTCTACGCCTCAACCTTTGCAACCCACCTTGATACCAAAACGGCAGTTACCGCGATTTGGTTTCCATACCCACTGTGAGCTATTAAATGGTCGTGCTGCAATGCTTGGCTTTATTTCTTTGCTAGCAGTTGAAATTTGGATGAAGCACGGCTTACTCGTTTGGCCCTAAATCCCCCACTGCTCGGGATGGGTCGAGCAGCCCTTGAGGCATGGGTGCAGGAACGGGGACAGGCCGCTTTTAGGGGAAGGCAACTACACGATTGGCTTTATTCCAAGGGTGTGCGTGAACTCGATCAAGTTTCGGTGTTGCCAAAATTATTTCGGCAACAATTATTAGAACAACCTCCTGCAGATGCCTTTGACTGGATCGGTCGCTCCCGAGAATTAGAACGCAATGTTGCACTTGATGGCACCACTAAATTGCTACTTGCTACCCACGATGGCCTCAGTATTGAAACAGTAGGTATTCCTAATCCCGATCGACTCACGGTATGTGTAAGCACGCAGGTGGGTTGCGCTATGGCATGTCGTTTTTGCGCTACCGGCAAGGGTGGTTTTCAGCGTTCCCTTGCTGTGCATGAAATTGTTGATCAAGTTTTAAGTGTGAGGGAGGTGATGCAGCAACGTCCGAGCCATGTGGTTTTTATGGGAATGGGTGAACCGTTATTAAATATCGACGCAGTTCTAGCTTCAATCGATTGCTTATGTACAGATTTAGGGATGGCTCAACGTCAAATCACTATTAGTACTGTTGGTGTTCCCAACACATTGCCAAAATTAGCTGCTCTTGCTCAAGAGCGTTTAGGGCGAGCTCAATACACTCTTGCAGTGAGTTTGCATGCGCCAAATCAACAGTTGCGGGAGGAATTAATTCCCACCGCCCATGCTTATCCTTTGGAGAAACTGCTTTCTGATTGCCGTGACTATGTTGTTGCAACTGGCCGTAGATTAAGTTTCGAATATATTTTGTTAGGTGGTCTTAACGATCATCCAGCGCAAGCCCTAGACCTTGCTGATCTTGTTAGCGGCTTTCAGAGCCATGTAAATTTAATTGCTTATAACCCGATCGAGGAAGAAACATTTAAACGCCCGAGTAATGCTGCGGTGGAGGCATTTAGGCGTAATTTGCAAAGCCGTGGAATTGCCGTAAGTGTTCGTGCTAGCCGCGGCCTTGATGCGGATGCAGCCTGCGGACAATTACGGCGTCGTTTCAATAATTTGGCTTCAACTTAGATCTGATCTTTTGCTGGATCAAAAGCTCCCCTAGCTTCCCGTTCCTGCCATGGCGCCACATAGGCAAGCAATATGAATGCTGGTATTGCTGCTGCTGCACTAAAAAGAAAAAAAGCAGACCATCCCAACCGTTCTGCTATCAAACCTGCAGGTGCAGATAACAATGAACGACTCAAGGCGTAAACACCGGAAAGCAAAGCGTATTGAGTAGCTGAATAACGGGGGTTACAGAGGCTCATTAGTAGTGCCACGAATGCCGCTCCCACCATGCCGCCACCAATATTTTCTAATGCTGCCGCCAGCATTAATGCAAAAGTGCCCCCCTGAAATTGCGCCAAGGCCCAATAGCTCAAATTGCCAACTGCCCCAAAGGCACTAAAAATCCAAAGAGAGCGATTCATGCCGAGATAACTAAACAAAATGCCACCAACTATCGTGCCTAAAATTGTGGCGCCAATACCCCAGGCCCCTTGAACTAAACCAATGGTTGCTTCGCTGAATCCATTACGGCTTAGAAAAGGAATAGCCATTGCATTTAATAATCCATCTGGCCAGCGATAAAGCAACACCAGTAGCAATAAAATAGGCGCCTTATTCGCTCCAGTTCGGTTTAGGAATTCTTTGGCGGGGCCCATAATTGCCTGGCGCAAACTTGTAACTGGTTTGCTTAGAGGCGGCACACTTGGGGCCGTAATAGTGATAGGAACCACTAACAACATGATTCCTGCTGCTGCAATAAATGCAGCGGGCCAGCCATAGGTGCCAGCGAGTAAGAAGCCACCAGAACTTATTACCAAACCGGCAGCGCGATAGCCAAGTGATGCGCTAGCGGCCCCAGCGCCCCGCTCCTCTTCTGGTAGCAAATCAGTGCGATAGGCATCCACAACAATGTCTTGGCTGGCGCTGCAGATCGCCAGGCTTAGGGCCACAAGACCAATGGCGGTTAGAGCTTTTGGGTTTGTGCTCGGTTGCAACAACGCCATGGAGCCAATTACCAGCGCCAGCAGCAGTTGTGTAACAAGAATCCAGCCCCTGCGGCGGTCTGGCCAGGCAATGGGCCAGCGATCCAGCAAGGGTGCCCAAAACATTTTTAATGTGTATGGAAGTTCAGCAAGGGGGAGTAAGCCAATTAAAGGACGAGGAATATTGCTTGCGCTGAGCCATCCTTGAAGCAATATGCTGCCCACCATGTAAGGAGCACCGCTTGCCACCCCCTCCATTCCCACCGTAAAAATGCGCTTACTGCTGGCGCGATTATTTTTTGGATTATTCATCGGCACAGGGGCTTTGCAACAGTGAGAATAGAATGCAATTCGTAGGTGAATTTGATGGCATTTTTTAGATCTAAGCTGCTGCCGGCTTTAATCCTTTTGCTTTTTTCAGCTGCGCTTTTTGCGGTTAGCGCTCGTATCTGGCTGCCCGGTGATATGGCTGCGCCAGCGCCACTGGCCTGAGCTCCATGACTAACCACAGTGAATTGGTTATTGAGCTAGCTCTATTGGAAGAGGAGTTGGAGGCGGAGGAGGCCCTTGATCCGCTTGATTTAATTCCGAAAGATAGCGATTGCCCCCAAGGGCATGAGCAGCAGCAAAAATTACTGGATCAGGCTCTTATTGATTTAGCTGGAGATCACGAACAGCAATTGCAAGGGTTGAAATTCTTTTGTGAGCACCGCGATCCCCGGGCGCTGCCGCTACTGATGCCTTTGCTTAAAAGTAGTTGCCCAATTCTGCGCATGAGCGCTGTTTATGCCCTTGGCCGCAATCCAAATCCAGAGGCATTACCTATTTTGCTGCCTCAATTGCAGCTGGAGAGCAATGGGTTTGTGCGCAAAGCGCTCGCTTGGACCCTTGGGAACTACGCCGATCCACTGGTGGTTTCGGCACTGCTTCAGGCCTTAAGCACCGATATCGCTGCGGTGCGTCTTTGGGCCGCCAGCTCCCTCGTTGATTGCAACTTGAATAACGAAGAGCAACGAACTGAAGTGGCACGCCAGTTGCTCCTGAGCTTGCGTATTGATACCGAGCCTGCAGTGCGAAGCAACAGCGCCTGGAGTTTGGGGCGACTAATCGCAGATTCAGAATCGCAACTAGCTAGAGAGCTGCAGGAGGAAATGAAGGAGGCGCTTGTGCAGGCCTGCCTTCACGACAGTGATTCCGGGGTGAGGGACGACGCCTTAAACGCAGTTGAGCAGTTAAACGATCCAACCCTTATGGCGCGTTTGCAGAGTGGTTGGGTTTGATCTCGCGTGTCTGATCGCAGCTAATAAATAAAATTGGGTAAGCTCTTACAAGCGAGGAAGCGCTTATGCCACAACAAACGATACGCTTTTGCATCCGCCCTAACGGCGTTGTGGAAGAACTTGTTGAAGGCGTGCAAGGGGAGGGCTGTTTGCAGTTAACTAAGCTGATAGAAGCAAGGTTAGGCAGCATTCAGCGTTGTAATTCCACTTCCGATTATTACCTTTCTGCTACCGCAGAACTTCACCAAAAACAAATCAGTAATGTCTCACTTCAGCACGATTAAAACTGAGCTTCGCGATCGTGCTGCATTGCTGGCAGCACTAAAAGATATTGGCCAAACACCAACTGAAGTAAATCAGCTGTTGCGTGGCTACCAAGGCCAAACGGAACTGGCTGATCTTTGTTGCCCGCAGCCTGAAGGGGGCGACATTGGATTTCGTTGGAACAGCACTGAAAAACGCTATGAGTTGGTAACTGATCTTGATTTATGGCGCTTACCAATTCCTTTGGAACGCTTTATGGCCCAATTAACCCAGAGATACGCGCTGCATAGCATTCTTAGTAGTGCAAATGCCGAAGGCTTTGTTGTTAGTGATCAACGGGCAAGTGTTGATGGCAGCATTGAGCTGGTAGTTACCCGCTGGCAGGGTTGATTGCCAAGCTTGCCGTGAGCATTGATCCTTCTATTGCTTTTGCAACCCAACCCCTTGCCGCGCCGGGCGAGAGCAGCACAGGTAAAGAACCGCTGCTAGGGGGTAGTTTGCGCCAGGAGGCAATTTGGGTTGATGAAGATGTTTGTATCGGTTGCCGTTATTGCGCCCATGTGGCTTGCAACACTTTTTTAGTGGAACCCCATCGAGGTAGATCGCGGGTAATCAGACAAAACGGCGACAGCCTTGAACGGGTGCAGGAAGCTATCGACACATGCCCGGTGGACTGCATCCATTGGCTGCCATTTGAGCAATTGCCTAGCCCGTAAGCCAGCCATGATCCCCACTCGTCGTTTTGGCAGAACCGAGCTGGCAATGCCACTGTTGAGCCTTGGGGGAATGCGTTTTCAACAGAGTTGGAGTGATTTGCCTGCGGCTGAGATCAAGCTTGAAAGCCAGCAAAACCTTGAGCAAATCCTTGTAGCAGCCATGGCTGCTGGCATGCACCACATTGAAACAGCAAGGTTTTATGGCAGTTCTGAATTGCAACTTGGCCAATTATTGGCGAAATATCATGATCCGCAGCGAATTTTGCAAACAAAAATTGCGCCTAATTCAGATTCAAAAATATTTGAATCGCAGCTGGAGCGCAGCTTCAACTTGCTGCAGGTGCAAAGGGTTGATCTACTCACCTTGCATGGCATAAATCTTGCCGAACATTTAGATCAATGCCTGCGGCCAGGTGGATGCCTCGATGTTATACAGCGTTGGCAAAAAGATGGCCGTATTGGCCATGTTGGTTTTTCAACCCATGGGCCGCTTGAATTGATTGAAATGGCAATCGCAAGTGGCGCTTTTGCCTACGTAAATATCCATTGGTACTACATTCGCCAAGATAATAGCCCCGCTTTAAATGCTGCTAGGGATCAAGATATGGGGATTTTTTTAATTAGCCCCACCGATAAAGGTGGCCATCTTCACTCTCCTTCTAAACGCTTAAAGCAACTTTGCAAACCTCTACATCCGATTGTATTTAATGATCTATTTTGTTTGAGTGATCCTAGGGTTCACACCATTAGCGTAGGGGCTGCAAAAGTTGAAGATTTAGATTTACATTTAAAAGCCGTAAAAATGTTGCCAAATGCCAATGAGTTGTTGCCTCCTATCTCGGCTTCGCTGCAGCAAGCCCTCGAGGATTCACTTGGTGAAGCTTGGCTAAAAAGTTGGCAGCAGGGGTTGCCTCGATGGCAAGAAACCCCAGGCAAGATCAACTTGCCAGTGCTGCTTTGGCTTAACAACTTATTGCAGGCATGGGATTTAGTGAGTTATGGCAAGGCCCGTTATGGCCTTCTAGGGCAGGGTGATCATTGGTTTCCAGGTAACAATGCTGATGTATTTGAAGCGCCGCTTGCCAGTGCGGGCTCGGTATCTGAACTGGAATTAAAGGCGGCCCTTGCTGAAAGCCCATGGCGTGATGAAATTCCGGCAATCCTGCGCAAGCTCAAGGCAAACCTTGGTGGCATGGCCCTGCAACGTTTGGGTAATTAGAGCTAGTTGTTGCCTCCCCCTAGGGGTTGCTTTGCCGGTATTCCCACCGCCCTTGGATAAGCAGCCGGGCAAGGGCCTTTGGGGGTTAGATGGATTACGTGCCGCTGGCCCCTGGCTTCAGGGAGCTCTAAGGCTTGGGGCTCCCCGGCCCTGGCCTGCAATATTGCGCAGATTTCACAGAGTTTTTGCTGATCTGCGGCATTCCACTGCCCCCGATAAAGCAGAGCTGTGGCATTTGGGGCCAGTAGGGGCACTAAGTATTCAGCTACCACCGCAGCTGGTGCTACAGCCCTTGCTACCGCCAATTGAAATTTGCCGCGGCAATTGGGATCTCGGCCGCTTTTTTCAGCTCTTTCGCAGCGCAGCAAAATCCTTTCTGCAAGCCCCAATTCCTGGGCCATTGCTCTTACCGCTTCCAGTTTTCTACCAACTGAATCCACCAGGGTTAATTGGGCCTTGGGGAGCGCGATTGCGATGGCAAGGCCTGGAAAGCCACCACCAGTGCCCACATCCACCACTCCAAACCCTTTTGAGTTTGCAGCTGGTGCAGCGGCCCCCGATAACCAGGGCTGAAGGGGCCAAAGGCTATCGAATACTTGGCCGATCCAGTAATCGGGCCCTTCTACCAGCCGGGTGAGATTTAGTTGCTGGTTCCAATGCCGCAATAAAACCTGCAGCTGTTGCAATTGCTGCAGCTGTTGCTCGTTTGGCTGCCAACCCAGCAGCTCCCAGGGAAGATCGTTGCTCAGGGTTTGGAAAGTAAGTTTCCCTAGGATCGCAACAAGCAGAACCCAGCGGCTTGGCTTCCACCGGCCCCCATATCAATCTTTATGCCCTGCTCGGCGTAAAACGGGAGGCCAGCCAGGATGAATTGAGGGCGTCTTTTCGCAGCCTCAGCAAACGCTTTCATCCAGACACCACCGAGCTTCCGGCCGCTGAAGCTAGTGAGCGTTTTCGGGCTTTGCAAGATGCAATGGCAGTTTTGAGCGATCCAGAACAAAGACGCAAATACGATTCAACACTCAATGATTTATTCATAGATCAAAGTAAAAATTTAAGCAAGAATTCAGGTAAAGATTCAAGTAAAGTTTCAATCCAGCAAACGATTATTCCCGAGCGCCGAGCTTTATCGGGAGGGGAGTTGTTTGCCCTATTGCTGCTTGGGGGCGCTTTGGTTTTTAGTTTATTAATCGGGCTGGCATTGGCTTTTCTGGGCCGCTTTTAATCTTGAGTGGCGGTCATTTCTTTTGGGTTTACATTGCGATCAAATGCTTCAGCGCTGATCGCATCAAGGGCGAGGGCGGCCTCCCGTAAAGAAAGCCCTTCAGCATGGGCATGTTGAGCAATTTTTGCTGCTTTGTCGTAGCCAATCACTGGTGCTAGGGCTGTAACAAGCATCAAGGATTGATCGCGATAATGTTCAACTTTGTTGATATTTAATTTCATCCCTTCTACAAGATGCACCCGTAGGGAATAGCAACATTGGCTCAGTAATTCACCACTACGAATTAAATTAAGCGCTATTAGAGGCTTATACACATTCATTTGGAGGTGGCCGCCACTGCCACCGATAGCAACTGCTTGATCAAGGCCCATCACTTGAGCAGTAGCCATTGCCACAGCTTCGCATTGGCTGGGATTCACCTTGCCAGGCATGATTGAACTGCCGGGTTCATTTGCAGGCAGAAGCAGTTCAGCTAATCCGGCCCGTGGTCCGCAAGCGAGCAAGCGAATGTCGTTCACAATTTTATGAAGCGCCCCCGCCAGTAGCCGCAGGCGAGCCATCTGTTGCACCAGGGCGTCGTGGCTACCCATTAAGGCGAAACGGTTGCCATTGCAGCTCCAATTCACCCCCTCCCAGCTGCTCAGCAATTCACAGGTAGCGGCAGCGAAACCGGCCTTTGCGCCAAGGCCGGTGCCAACGGCTGTTCCCCCTAAAGGTATCTGCCGTAATTCTTCAAAGCCCGCTTCGATTCTTGAGGCGGCGCTGCGCAATTGGGCCGCCCAACCTCCCACTTCTTGGCCAA
>NZ_JAGQEK010000067.1 GCF_024346075.1 Synechococcus sp. Cruz CV12-2-Slac-r | reverse complement strand
GGGAGCTGGGGGTAGATCTGAAAATGATTCAGGCCGCCGCCGCTCGTATTAAAGATGCCATCGCTCTTGCAGATGCCAATGAAGTTGTTGCCACAGAAGATACCTTGCTTGTAGTTGTGGGTAGAGGCTCATCAGATCCAGATGCCAATTCAAATGTGGCAAAAGTGTGCCGCATGTTGGTGGAGGGTATTGGTTTTGGCTGGGGTGAAACCGTCTATTCTGGTGTTACTTTTCCTTTAGTAGAACCAGGCTTGCGCCATGCGGTGAAACTAGGATTTAAGCGGATATTAGTTTTTCCATATTTCCTTTTTTCAGGTGTATTAGTAAGCAGGATTTATCAACATGCAGATCGAGTTGCCCTAGATCACCCTGAGCAGCAATTTGTGCGGGTGGGTTATTTAAATGATCATCCCCTTGTGCTGGAAACCTTCAAAGAACGCCTAGCAGAAGTGATGCGGGGCGATGCAAATATGAATTGTTCTATGTGTAAATATCGCGCTCAAGTGCTTGGCTTTGAAGCAGATGTAGGCGCAGTGCAACATAGTCATCACCATCATGTGGAGGGCTTAAATGAACCCTGCGCCCTATGTGAAAAGGAATGTACAGGTGCTTGTCAGGAGCAGATCAATGCTGCAGCCCAGAGTCATGCCCATCAGCACACCGCCCATCCCCATGCCAAACACCCGTTAGGGCCGAGCAGTTTGCACTAATTGCCCAGGTGGTAGCAGCTTTTTGACTGTGCCAGGCAACTAGCAGCTGCTTTGCTAAATCACGCAACTGTTCCGAATCAGATGTGGCATCAATGGCGCGGCTGAAGCGTTCGATTTCAAAACGTTGGCTTGTGGTGAGCTCAATTGAGTTGCCCATGGCAGCTGAATAGAAACTAAGGCAAACGTATTCAGCTTTTAAAGCCGTGTTGTTACAGGAGCTACCAGCGCTGATAGGTATGTTTATTTCAAGATGTAAATCCGGATTTACTCATAAGCCTCTCCAATGCTAGATATATGAAAATCTGATCAAAGCCCTGTAGTTGCTATGCGATTAAGCTGGCCCCAGCACCTACAGGCTTCCCGCAGCGTTGAGATGGCTGGTGAGGATCAGCGGGGAATGGCAATGGCTTTAATGGGAATTTCACTTTTGGTTTTAGCTCAAGATTTGCTTGATCTTGGTTTAAGAGCTCAAGATCAAGGCCTAAAACTTTCTGTTTTACGGGATTAATTCTTAAAATCTAAGCCGTCCTTACCGGAGGTAAGCGGGTGCTTACCAGCCAGGCAGCTGCCACCAGCAGGCAGGAAGCCCAAAGACAAGCCTGCATGCCACCAAAAAGAAATAAGGCACCAGATAAAACAGTGCCAAGTAGGCGCCCAGCTGCATTAGCCATATAGTAAAAGCCCACATTTAGGCTCACAGATTCAGCATCTGTGTAGGCAAGCACCATATAACTGTGAATAGAGGAGTTCATCGCAAATATCACTCCAAATGCCGCTAATCCCACCACCACCGCAATGCCCGGTTGCGCCATTTCACGCCACAAGGCAATTGCAATCAAAGCTGGAATAGCTGTTAAACAGGCACTCCAAAATTCAACTGCCGCCACGCTTGGTGCTGTGCTTTGCCCCCAGGCGCGCCTCAATGTGGGCGCAGCAGCTTGCACGATTCCGTAACCGATAACCCAAAGGCCCATAAAACCGCCCACTTCCCAGAATTTCCAACCCAATGCAGATTGGAGGAATACCGGCAATGCCACCACAAACCACACATCACGGGCTCCAAATAGAAAGAATCGCGCTAGAGAAAGCACGTTTATGCCCTGTGATTTAGAAAATAATGCAGAGAAGTTTGGCTTTTCTTTCATCCTCCCAATATCTCCTGGCAATATAAGAGTTACAAGGAAAGCTATAAATAAACCAGCAGCCATTGCCCCAACTGCAGCATTAAATCCAATCGTTGTAAGCAGAATCCCGCCAAGAAAAAAACCAACACCCTTTAAAGCATTTTTGGATCCCGTGAGAATTGCCACCCATTTAAATAATTGATTATCGCCTTTATTCTGATCATTTGGGGTTTCAGGTACAACTGTTTTGATTGCACTTTTGGCACTCATTTTATTAAGATCTTTAGCAATACCGCTGATGGCTTGAGCAACCATCACATAGGCAACGCTCCACCATTTGGGCCAGGCATCATCCACTGGCATCAGCATTAGCAAGGCAGCCACTTGCATTAAGGTGCCCGTCCATAGGGTGAGGCGTAAACCAAAACGGGCACCTAAATAACCGCCATATAAATTTGTAACTATGCCAAAAAATTCGTAGAAAAGAAATAAGAATGCAATTTCAAGGGTGCTGTAGCCAAGTTGATGAAAATGGAACACCACCAGCATGCGCAGCGCGCCATCCGTAAGCGTAAATGCCCAGTAATTGCCAGTAACAATTGCGTATTGCTGAAGGGATGTGAGCATCCGCATCAGTGTTTCTCCGCTGCTGCGATGTAACTAACCAGGTCTGCCATTCGGCAGCTGTAGCCCCATTCATTGTCGTACCAGGCATAAACTTTTAGTTGAGTGCCATCAATAACCATTGTTGAGGGTCCATCAATGATGGCGCTGCGGGAATCATTTAAATAATCAACAGATACTAATGGTCTTGTTTCATAACCCAGAATACCCTTGAGTGCGCCATTGGCGGCAGTTTCAAATGCAGCGTTTACTTCCTCAGCCGTTACAGCACGTTTTAATTCAAATACCGCATCGGTAATTGAGGCATTTAATAAAGGTATCCGTATTGCGTGGCCGTTTAGTTTTCCTTGTAGTTCAGGAAAGATCATCCCGATAGCTTTGGCTGAACCAGTGGTTGTGGGTATTAAGTTTTGCAGGCAAGAACGGGCTCTACGTAAATCACTTTTGAAGCAATCTACCACAACTTGAGTATTAGTAACATCATGCAGAGTAGTTATTGAGCCATGCAATATTCCAAAATTTTCATGCACTACCTTCACAACAGGAGCAAGGCAATTTGTGGTGCAGGATGCTGCGGTAACCAATTTGTGTATGCTCTCGTTGTAGAGCTGATGATTGATGCCATAAACAATATTTAATGCTTCAGCCCCGGCTATCTGCCCTTTAACAGGGCAAGCCACCACAACCCTTTTAATGGCACTATTTAGAAAATAAGGCTCAAGGGTTTCAGCTGTTTTGAACTTGCCACTGCATTCCAGCACTATTTCAACGCCTGAATCAGCCCAAGGCACAGCACTTGGTGCTGTTGCTTTGCTGTAGTTAATCGGTTTATGAGTTGCATTTGCTACAACAAAACTATTTCCTTGGGCTGTTACGGGATGCGGCCAGCGCCCGTGGACGGAATCAAATTCAAGTAGATGGGCCGCGCCAGCGGCATCGCCTGCGGGATCGTTCACATGTACTAATTCGATATCTGGGCGGTCCCATAGGGAGCGAAATACCAAGCGCCCGATCCGCCCAAAGCCGTTGATGCCGATTTTCATTGAATTAGCAACAGAAATTTGAGCTTAAATCAATTATGGTTGATGGGTGTTGTTTGCTGGATCACATGGTTCTTACCGGCATTGCCAGTGAGCAAGCTCTGCAACTACTACGGGTGC
Organism: Synechococcus sp. Cruz CV12-2-Slac-r; assembly: GCF_024346075.1. GTDB lineage: Bacteria > Cyanobacteriota > Cyanobacteriia > PCC-6307 > Cyanobiaceae > Synechococcus_D. The sequence continues at coordinate 5,785 of NZ_JAGQEK010000067.1, read as the reverse complement.
TGGCGGAACCAATTCGTTTGCAATTGGTGCAGTGTTTAGGCAGTGGTGAGCGTTGTGTATGCGAACTCACCAGTGAGTTGGGATTAGCTCAATCCAAGCTCTCCTTCCATCTAAAAGTAATGAAAGATGCCGGTTTAATTACGGCACGTCAGCAGGGACGTTGGTCTTACTACCGCCTAGCACCACAAACTTTGACCTTGTTAAGCAATTGGCTGGATCAATTGGCCGCTAGTTGTAATTTATCCGCCCTTTCCTGTAGCTAACAAATGCATCTTGAAAAATTAAGTTGGCTTGATCGATTATTGCCCGTTTGGATCTTGCTGGCGATGGCTTTTGGCTTAGCGCTTGGCCGTTTGGTGCCCGGTATGCAGGTTTTGCTTGGCGGCGCTGAGCTTGGGAATATGTCGTTACCAATAGCCCTTGGTTTAATGATGATGATGTATCCGGTGCTAGCAAAAGTTCGTTATGGCGAATTGGGTTATGTGGCCCGTGATCGTTCTTTACTGACTACTTCTCTGCTTTTGGTGTGGGGGCTTGGGCCTTTTTTAATGTTTTGTTTGGCCTGGTTATTTCTACCAGATCAAGCGGAGTTTCGTACTGGGTTAATTATGATTGGTATCGCGCCATGTATTGCGATGGTGTTGATTTGGATCGATTTAGCTAAAGGGGATCGTGAAGTTGCTGCTTTGCTAGTAGCAATTAATTCAATTGTGCAAGTGCTTGCCTATGCACTGCTAGGTAATTTTTATTTAAAAATATTACCAAATTTTTTAGGGCTTGATGCTCAATCAATAAATTTCTCATTTTCTGAAATAGCAAAAGCAGTACTTATCTTTCTTGGCATCCCATTGGTGGCTGGTTTTTTTACAAGAAGAATCGGCGTTGCTTTTAAAGGTATAAAATGGTATGAGCAGAGATTCATACCACGGATTGCTCCATGGGCTTTGTATGGCTTGTTATTTACTATTGTTATTATGTTTTCTCTTCAGGGGCAAGCAATAATCTCTAATCCTTTTCAAGTGTCGCAAGTTGCCTTACCTTTATTCATATATTTCGTAGTAATGTGGGGAATTGCATTTTTTGTTGGTAAGAATTCAGGGTTTAGTTATGAAAAAACATCCGCACTTGCATTCACAGCAGCAGGTAATAATTTTGAGTTAGCGATTGCTGTTTCGATCAGCGTGTGGGGTGTTAGCTCAAAACAGGCATTAGCTGGTGTTATCGGACCTTTGATCGAAGTGCCTGTGTTAGTTGCTTTGGTATATTTATGCTTGCTGCTAAGGCCCAATTTTAAAAAATGATTTTAATTCTTGTTTTTTTTATGTTGATTCCGATTGCAACGATCGCTCAAACAAACGAGCAACTTCTTAAAGATGGCTTGATATCACCATTTATGTTTGATTTGTTAAATAAACAAGGTGCTAAAACGCCAGAGGCTCGTATTGAATTGATCAAAAAGCTTTGCGCTAAAGGCGATCTTGCATCTGGAGATTGTTATAAAAATAGACCTTCTGATTGGACCTACAGATGAATGCAAAAAAATTGGTTACAATAAAAGCAGGTGATTTGGATTTGCTTCCGTGAAGGGAAATTTGGCAATTGCAAGACGTGTAGGTATATATAGTGTTTTTAGTTATTTAGGGTTGATTTTGATCAACAATTCGGAAATTAACCTGCCAAATATGTGGGTGGCTTATTTACCTATGTTTATAGGGGTATATTTATTGACTCAGTTGATTGATAGAAGCTTTAAAAAGTAATTATAAATTAAGTTAACTGCCTAATCAATTGTTTGATGCTTGCTTGTATAGAGCTTCTAATCTTTCGCGGCTAAGATCCACATACATAACTTCTTCCCCTGGCGCCGGGGCTTCTGGATGCATCCGTCTTCCTTGCCTATTTGAACTAGATACTGGCACCGTTGCCGCTTGGCGTAAATTTTGATTCATCAAAGCAAAAGCTCCACCAGCAATTGCTGCGAAGCAAACTAGGTAAATGGTGGCTAAAAAGTCGTTCATGAAAGAAATTAAGGCATCTTTTCACCATTGTAACGGATTGTTACGGGTTTTGGGGCTTGTTTCGGCCTAGCTTTTCTAAAGAGGCGTTTTTTCTCTTGATTAGCTTTTTATTGAATGTAGTTTGGTTTGTGCTGGGTGGCCTTGTGATGGGTTTGGGTTGGTGGCTAGCGGGGATTATTGCTGCTGTCACAATCGTTGGGATTCCCTGGGCAAGAGCCTGTTTTGTAATTGGTAATTATTCGTTTTCACCTTTTGGCAAGGAGGCCGTGAGCCGCCATGAGCTCACCGGAGAACTGGATTTTGGCACCGGCCCTTTGGGTTTAATTGGCAACATTATTTGGTTTCTAATAGCCGGCTGGTGGCTTGCGATTGGTCATCTCACATCTGCATTGGCTTGTTTTATATCAATAATTGGCATTCCTTTTGGTATTCAACATATAAAGCTTGCAATAATCGCACTTGCGCCAATTGGTATGCAGGTGGTGCCGGTGCGCCGTTAAATCTTGTTGCCCCCTCCAAGCCTACTATCATTTGAGCTTGCCAGAAGTTCATAAGCGCCTGGCAAAAGTCGTGTAAATGGCAAAAAGATTTACCCTTTGTAAGTTTTTTCTGCCCGGGGCTTTAGGGAATAAACTATAAATATGGATTCAAGTGCCCGAGCATGTTTGCATTAGAAAATCTCGAACGTTTCAGCTCTAATCGCCTCCGCATTGCACGCCTTCAACGCATCAAATTATTACTACGCGTTCTTGCCCTGGTGGCACTCATAGCGGCAGGCAAGGTGGCAGCCCATCGGTTTGGTTGGGAGGTGATCCAGCTGAATCCCCTATTCACAACATTGGTGGCCTCAACAGTTTTTTTACTGGGCTTTTTGCTTAACGGTGTGCTTGCTGATTATAAAGAGAGCGAGAAATTACCTGGTGAGCTAGCTACTGGATTGGAAGTGCTCAGCATAGAAATTCAAGCAATCTCAGTGCTCTCTCCAGGTGCCGATGCACAATTCGCTGTTGCCGAGGTAACTTTCCTCGCTGAAACTATTTTTGTATGGTTGTTAAATAGGCTTTCCACGGCTGAGCTACTAAAGCATTTTTATTCTTGCCATCAAACCGTAGTTCAGGCGGCCTTTTTGCTCAAAACTGATCCGCCCCTTAAAGCCAGATTGCTAGGGGAAATGGCGGCTATCTTGAAGCTGATTAATCGAATCGAAACTATACGGGAAACCTCTTTTGTGAAATTGGTGTATTGGCTGGCCTATGCGGCAATTGGTCTTTTGTGTGGAGGGTTAATACTTATGGAAAACACAAGGCTCAATGAGGCAATATTTTTTATCGTTGTCATTAGCTTAATGATGATATTCCTTATTAGCTTAATTTCTGATCTGGACAATCCATTCGGACATGGGGATGCAATGTCGGTAGAAGACGTTTCACTTGATGTGTTAATTTCAGCAGTAACGCGCATGCAAAATGTTCAATAAACTAATATCAACCAGTAAACCAGCAAATTACAAGAGCAATCATTCCTATTCCGATAACATATGTCGGCCAGTAATCATCTGATTTATCGAGTTTTTTTAATTCCAATTCCCGAACAGCATAATCTTCTATCTTAAGTGCTGCGTAATAACGTCTGCATGCCCATAGCATCATAACAAAAGAGCCAAGCGTTAGAATATATGAAACAACGTAAACCTCATCTAAGAATGTTAGGTATGGCAGCTGCGGTAAATTTGCATCATGCGTCTGTTGCATGAAAACAAGTGTAAGTAAAACAGTAACCGGTAGTGTGAGGCGCACGTCGTAATGAGCTGTCTCAAGCTTAGTAGCACCAGCGATCATTGCTACAACGATCATAAGAGGAACTAATATTTTCCAGAATGACAACCATGAACTTGTACTATATTTAACCTCAAATATTAATTGACTGAAGTCGGAGGCTCCTTTGCCAAAGCCAAAATCAGAGTCGTAGTGATGTTTATATGAAGCCAATGTCCAACCTTGGTTTATCCAACCTAGATTAGAATCAATAAACTGACCTATTCCAGATCCTTGTGTGTCTGGTGATATTTCTAATTTACTACTATTCAACATTACATCATCTGCCTCGATCATGATCGGAAGGCTTAGGGTAGTAAAAGGGTGGCGACGAAAATCGCTTCGATCAATAAAAAACTCACCGCTGTAGGCGCCAGTTAGATACCAGCTGCCATCCGGCATGAGAGTTGGCTTACCGTTCCCGGTGGGTATAAAAACTGAATCTGCATATTGTGGAATATTAATAAGATTAACAGGTGTTAATACCTTCCATATTTTCAGATTATTTTCTGTTAGGTATGCCTGAAGATCATCTCCCCATTTGAGCCACCAATAACCCGAACTTTCAAATGAAGGACTTTGTAGATTAATATTGTAGTTATTAATAGCATATAAACCCATTCTAATCTTCATGGGATCAGGCTGACCCTTTGCAATGGTCTTAATTTCGCTACGTTCGTAGCCCTTGCGATCGCGCTTCAAAAGTTTAGCAAGGTGACTCTTTTGTTCAAGTAAGCCAGCCTTATTGTTATCTGTGAAGGCAAGGTAATCACCTGTTTTATAGCTAATATTATCTACTGAGAACACTCCCATTAGGATTAGTGCAATAGCAACAATTGCCATAATGAGCGTTGAGATATTCCATGGTTTCCTTAGGGTTGGAGGAAGACGAAATTTAGATTTAGGCTGATGTGAACTCATGACTTGTTTATTGATTTATGGAGGTTAAGCCATGTGTTCTGTGTTAATTAGTTTGGCAAGGCAGTAAATAAAATAACACAAGGCAGTTGCTACAATTACGTATACAATACCATCTGAAATACCTGAACCCATCAGGAAACCAATCGAAAGTACAGCAATAATTCCGCCTACATTATCAAGGATAGAGTAGGCAACATTTGCGGAAACTTGATCTTCCTTTCTAAAGAGTTCAGCTACTGCAGATAATCCTGTAGCGTAAATCCCTCCAGCGGCACCTCCCCAAACAAATAGAAGACATACAGCTATAAAGTAGTTGTATATTGCAAGAGGTAAGAAAACAGCACAAAGTACCCCAATCAGTACGCAAAGGATGGTTACGAAAGTTCTATTGTTTCGGTTTGAAAGGCTTGATATCAAGAGACCCAAGCTTACTGAGCCAAGCATAAAGGCGGTGAGAAGGAGGGATGCACGTTGAATAGACAAACCATTCATCATTCCATAAAGCGTTAGGAAGGCGGGAAGTCCGAAGAACGTAACACCTCCAACAAAGGAGGAGAGCATCGGCACTTTGGCCATACGGATTGCATAAAGAATGCGCAACCTGCCTTGGCTGAGAAAGCGTGGCTGTTGAGTAAGCAAAGGAATGATTACCATCAAGGCAACCAGCACAATGACCATGTTTCCCTGGAATGCTTGGCTTCCCCCTGAAGATCCCAACTGGTTGAACAATATTGGGCCGCTGGCTGTTCCGAGTGATAGAGCAGAGCTATAGCAGCCGCTCACCAAGCCTCGAAAACGCCCCACGGGGATAGCATTAACCCATGTTTGAAGAGAGATCAAACACATATAGGTGCATATGCCGAAGCAGAACACACTCACACACCAAAGTGTGAAATTATGAGTGTTAGCTAGAAGTAGCAGTACTAAAAGGCGCAAACCTGTAGCGAGGGCAAAAGTTCCCACAAGGCCAAATTTGCCAAGTATCCAGTCAATACAATTTATGATGGTAATAACTGCCCCCATCTCAAAGGC
>NZ_JAGQEK010000066.1 GCF_024346075.1 Synechococcus sp. Cruz CV12-2-Slac-r | reverse complement strand
TCGCTTGCAGCTGCCATTGCTGTGATGATCACCTTAATTGGCATTGTGGCAATAATTTTACTCATTATCAGTAGCGCTGGTAGATGAGTATTTCACCCGCTTTTTTAATAAGCAGCACACTTTTTGTAATTATGTTCACCCTCGGAGTGAGCCTAAGAAGCACGGATTTGATCAAATGGGTTAAACATCCAGCCTTATTGCTACGTATTTGGTTTGGATCTTGTTTTCTGGTTCCCCTGCTGGCTTTGCTGCTGCTGCAATCCCCTTTAGCTGAAACCGTATCGCCATCGGCCCGTTTTGCAATTGCCTTGATGGCCCTTTGCCCTAGCGCGCCGCTAATCCTGCGCAAGGCAGCTAAGTCCGGGGGCGATCGTCAGCTTGCGGCAGTGCTTCAAATGTTTGCCGCAATTACATCGGTTGCCTCAGTGCCCCTGCTGGCAGGTATTTTTCGAGCGGTATTTAATATTGAAGGCTGGCAAATTATTCCTGCTGATGTGGCGGTTCAGGTGGCTACAGCCCAGTTGCTACCGCTCTTTCTTGGCTTCTCTGTGCAACATTTTAAGCCTGTTATGGCACGCCAGATTGAACCTTCACTTGAAAAAATTTCGAATATTCTTTTGGGATTAGTTGTGCTGCTGGTGTTAGCTAAGGCCGCTCCAAAACTGCTTATATTTACAACAAGCAATGCAATTGCGCTGCTGCTGATGATCTTGCTAGTGCTTTTTAGTTTGCTGATTGGCTATGGCTTGGCATCAAGGCATAGCAGCATTCGCTTCACCGCTGCATTAGTTACGGCAATGCGTAATCCAGGCTTGGCACTGCTACTTGTAGGTACCTATGGCCCACAGCTCAATGATGCTAGCGTAGGCATTTTTGCTTATATTTTAATTACAATTTTCACCTCTTCATTATTCCTTAAACTAGCCAAATCGTTCAACCAGCATTAAGCTAAGAAGGCGATGAATCCTAAGCGTGCCAAACGGAAAGCCAAACGTTCTTATTCTTTGGGGCGATGATATTGGTCAGAGCAACTTAAGTTGCTATAGCCACGGTTTGATGGGATATCAAACACCAAATATTGATCGTGTTGCTAAGGAGGGTGCAAAATTTATTCATTACTATGCCGAGCAAAGTTGCACTGCTGGCCGGTCTGCTTTTATAAGCGGCCAGAGTGTTTATCGCACCGGTTTATCAAAAGTAGGTTTGCCGGGAGCTGAAAACGGATATCACCATGATGATCCAACCATTGCTGAATTGCTTAAACCCCAGGGTTATCGCACTGGTCAATTTGGTAAGAATCACTTTGGTGATCGCGATGAGCATTTGCCAACTATGCATGGCTTTGATGAATTTTTTGGCAATTTATATCATTTAAATGCAGAGGAAGAGCCTGAACTGAGAGATTATCCAAAGGAGGATGATCCAGAATTTCCTAATTTCCGCAAACGCTTTGCCCCAAGGGGTGTGCTTCATTGTTGGGCTAATCCCGATGGCAGCCAGCGCATCGAAAGCACCGGGCCATTAACCCGTAAGCGGATGGAAACAGCAGATGATGAATTTATAGCGGAGGCCAAGCGTTTTATCCGTGATGCTGTTGCCTCTGGAGAACCTTTCTTTGTTTGGTTTAATACCACTCATATGCATTTCCGCACCTACTCTCGTGCCCAAGATGTAGGCAGATCGGGGCGCTGGCAATCTGAATATCACGATGTAATGATCTATCACGATGAATGTATCGGCGAAATGCTTAATTTAGTAGATGAACTTGGCATTGCTAACGATACTATTGTGATGTATGGCACTGATAATGGCCCCCATATGAATAGTTGGCCAGATTCTGGGATGACGCCGTTTCGTAGTGAAAAAAATACTAATTGGGAAGGGGCTTATCGCGTTCCAGCAATGATTCGTTGGCCTGGGCATGTTGCACCTGGAAGCAACATTACCGGTATCTGTAGTCATCTTGATTGGCTGCCAACCCTGCTTGCAGCAGCGGGCGAGCCGGATATTAAAGAGAAATTATTAACTGGCTATCAAGTTGGAAATAAAAACTTCCGCATCCATCTTGATGGTTATAATATGCTTGATTTTTGGACCGGTAAAGCAGAGAAAAGTCCCCGTCGGGAATTTTTCTACTTCTCAGACGATGGCGATCTAGTTGGCTTGCGTTACGACAATTGGAAATTTGTATTTAGGGAGCAGCGAGTGCAGGGCACCTGTCAAATTTGGGCAGAGCCATTTATCGAACTAAGGGTGCCCAAAATCTTTAATTTGCTTACAGATCCCTATGAAAGAGCTGATATCACTTCTAATACATATTGGGATTGGATTTTTGATCATATTTTCTTGATTGTGCCCGCTCAGGCTTTTGTTGCAGAATTCCTTGCTACTTTTAAGGCCTATCCGCCAAGGCAGAAGGCAGCAAGTTTCTCTTTGGAGCGTGTAATGGATCGCTTGGAAAAGGCTGTTGGCGGACCTGCCTAAACCCCTGGTGGTTATCTGCTAAGGCCGCTACAACAGAGCAGTTGCAAAAGCAATTGCTAATGATTGGCAAATATTCACTGGCTCGCTGGTTTTGTTTGCCAATTGGCGCCCTTCTCGCCTTGGGGCTAGCCAATGAAAGCCCTCCCCCTGCGATTCCATTAACCACACCGGTGGCGGATTTGGGCTCGAACACCAAGCTTCCCGCCCATCTGGAGGAAAACTTTCGTGTTTTACCTTCACCGCCCCCGCCGTTGGTGTGGATGGCTTTAAAAAAGCAGCCTGGAGCCACGGCTCTGTTGTTTTATCCCCTTGATCAACCAGCTCTGGATATAAGTGCTTTTAAGTGGCGTTATTCAGAAAGCCGCAAAGCTTGGCGCATGCATGCTGGGCTTGATCTGATGGCACCAGAGGGGGAAGCTGTTCGGCCGGTTAAAAACGGCCGGGTGCTTTTGGTAGACACAATTTCCGGCTATGGCATCACCGTGGTTGTGGCCCATGGCGAGTTAAATCAAAGTTTGTATGCCCATCTTTCAGCTGTTGATGTGAAACCGGGCGATCAGGTGGAACCCACTTCCCTATTGGGGAGAGTGGGGCAAACGGGCGTAGCAAGCGGGCCGCATTTGCATTTCGAATGGCGTGAACGCCAAGGCAATGGCTGGGTTGCCCTTGATCCCATGCCGATGATGATTCCCCAATAGGAGGGAAGTAGTGGTTTCAACGCTCTGCTTGCTTGAGCACTGGTGCGTGGATCGCGCGGCAGCTGGCCAGAAAATATTGGGTTTGTGCGCACCACCTGGCAGTGGCAAAAGTTGGTTGGCATGCCAATTGCAATCCAATCTCGATGTGGCTTGCCTCTCCCTAGACGATCTTTATTGGCCCCAACCGCAATTACAGCTGCATCAGCGCGGTTTGCCCGGCAGCCATGATTTACAACTACTCAAGCAGGTGTTGGCTGATTTTCGCCAGCACGGCAAGGCAATCGCCCCTTGTTTTGCAAAGGAATTGGCGGCAGGCGCCGGTGATCGCCAAGGGCAACGCCTATTGGCAGGGAAGTTGCTATTGCTGGAGGGTTGGTGCGTGGGTGCAAGAGGTGTGCCAGCACTTCAGCCATATCAGCCCGTTTGGCAGCAGCTTGATGGCCTTTTATTGCTGCGTCCCCCCAGCCTTGGGCGGGTAATGCGCTGGCGTTTGCAGGCGGAGGCAAAACAGCGCCAACAGGGTGGAGGGGCTTTACCGGCCAGGCTGGTGGCGACCATGGTGCAATCTTTTTACCAGCATTTGCCCGTAGAACAGTGTTTTGCGCCCCTATGGCAACAACCTCAATTGCCAACGTGGCAACTAAACCTGAACTACAAAAGGCAGCCGCTTGGTTTTATTGAAGCTATTTAGGTCCAGTTGCCACCAAAGTCGTCGTCGAAACCTTGATATGGCATGAATTCATTCCAGCCAGGGCTGGCTTGATCCATCAAGCCGAACTGGGCATCCACTGCATCGGTGGCGGTGTTGCCGGTGGGACGCGTATCGCAGGTGATGCTGCCATCACTGGCAGTGCTGCAGTTGTCGAATACAACTCCCGCCTGAACTGGTGAAATCAGCAAGGCAGCACCGATGATGGTTGCACCCAACTTGTTGTTCAACACGCCGATGTATACCGATTGGACCGCCGTTATTCTGCTGCTTCTCACAGCTGCTCCCCTTGCTGTGGTGGTAGCTACTGCTGCTTTTTTCATTTGGCGCCAAAAGCGAGCGAAGCTTTAATTTAAAACAACCCCATAACTTTGAATTGTGCCAGCCATTTTTGGGGGTTATTTTTCAGCTCTTTTAGTAAATCTGAGGGGCTAAGTGTGCTGCCAGGTGGCACCCAGCCGTTGCTAGCTGCCCAGCTACCAATAAGTTGTTCTGCTGTGCCCCCCTCACTTCTCCAGGTAGCTAAGCCCGGCGCTTGTTGCCCTTTAGACAATTTTTGGCCCTGTTCATCTTGAAGCAAGGGCACATGCCAATACTGTGGTGGATCCTGTTGCAACAGTTGCATTAGTGCCACTTGCGGGCCAGTTGAAACCCAAAGGTCTGTTCCTCTAACAACGCTATCTATACCCATCCACAATTCATCAACGGCGGTGGCTAGGTGATAAGCCAAATAACCATCGGCGCGTCTTAGCACCACATCTCCCACATCAGTTGCACCATTCAGCTGGCAGGTTTCAGCACCTAATTCTTGCCAATTCAAAACTTTTGCCTCTAAACGAAACCTCCAGCTAGGCAGCTTTCCTTGCACTTCCCCCCAGCTGTGGCGTTTATTAAGGCAAGTACCTGGATAAATAGGCCAAGCCCCGTGGGGAGCAGAAAGGTGGGCAAGCATGCGCCTGCTACACCTACATGGGTAAACCAAATCGGTGCGCCTCAGAGCCGAAAGCACACTGGAATAAAGCCCTCTTCTCTCACTTTGGCGCCAAATGGGGGGATCCCAATCGAGGCCAAGCCAGGCTAGATCTGCAAAAATCTGTGCTTCGGCGCCGGATTGAATGCGCGGCGTGTCTAGATCATCTATACGAATGAACCATTCGCCCCCTTGCAAGCGGCTAAACAACCAAGACAGCAACGCTGTGTGCAAATTGCCCAGATGGAGTGGGCCGCTGGGGGTGGGGGCAAATCTGCCCCGTTGATGCTTTTGCCTAGTTGCCTTGGCGCTTAAAAGCTCCCCCCTCAAATGAGCGGGGAGCGCTTCTAGCAAGTTGATCAGCCTTGAACCCGTTCTTTAAATAATTTGCCAGCAGTGAAAGCAGGCACCTTTTTGGCAGGGATAGCGATTTTTTCACCGGTTTTTGGGTTCAAACCCTGGCGAGCAGAGCGTTCCCTTGATTCAAAGGAACCAAAACCAAGGATGGAAACTTTTTTGCCTTCAACTACGGAATCAACAATGGTTTCGATTGCCGCATCAATTACCTGAGACACATCGGTTTTGGTGAGCTCAGTGCGGGCAGCTACCAAATTAACAAGATCAGCTTTGTTCATAACGAAGTAGTTGAAATGCTCTTGTTGAGAGTGGAACTCCGCAATCGTATTGAGCTTGCAACGAGTGCGCAACCTTAATTTCCAGCATTCGCAGTGGTTCTCAGCTGCAGTGCCTGGGCCCCTTGCTCGATAAGCTTGCTACCGCGAAGGGCCCCAAGCCCTGCGGCGCAAGCGATTTGAGCCGGTGAGCCCTGTGGCAACCAGGCTTCTAATTGTTGAACACTGCGTTGCAATCGGGGCCAGTGGAAATTGTTATTACTGCGGCGAAGCACTACCCCGCCACCCACAGCAGGCCAAAGCAAGCGCCCGCAGAACAACACATCGTTGCTGCCTTGGCTCCAGTGCAGCGAGCAGGAACCAGGGCTTGGGCCAGGAGTCCAGAGCAAATTCAAGCCAGGCTCGATGCTGTGATTGCGGCTGAAGCAAAAGCGCTGTTGCAATGTTGGCAATAAATAAGCCTCCTGTTCCTGCAGCAGCACCGGCCAGCCCAAAAACTCTTGCCAGCGTTGGCACTGGCCATGCCCTCCACGGTGGGTAAGCAGGATCAAGCCGGGGGGTTGGGCTTGTAAAAAAGCTTTATTGGCATCATTCAGCAACGGAACATCCACAAGCACCGAACATCCCAAGGCGCTTTGTAGTAGCCAGGCGCTACCTCCTGCGCTATCTCGGCTTGGGGGAAACACCCACAAGTTGTTTTTAAGTTGGCAAATCCCCATAAAAAGAAACTAAATCCTGATGCAGCTAAAGTGAAATTGAAATAGAGGTTCGATGGCTTTCGGAATCGGGAGGCCTTGGCCCCTAGGCAGTAGCAAAACTGAAGCAGGGGTCAATTTTGTGGTGGCTGCGCCGCAGGCCACCAAGGTGGAATTATTGTTATTTGAAAATGGCAATTCTCCTGAACCTTTTAATGTACTAACGCTTGATGCTAATCATCGCAGCGGTGATTATTGGCATGTGGAAGTTGAGGGATTGGGATTTGGTTGTTGTTACGGTTATCGAGTATTTGGCCCCAAATTATCCACTGGCCATGGATTTAATCCTGCAAAAGTGCTTTTAGATCCCTGCGCTCGGGCGATTACCGGTTGGGATGTTTATAAGAGAGAACTTGCAACTGGCGATCAACTAAACACTGCTAATTGTTTGAAAGCGGTGGTAACTGAACGGGAGCGGTTTGATTTTCAGCGCTTTCCAAGACCCCGTCGCCCTTGGCGCCAATCTGTTGTTTATGAATTGCACCCCGGCGGTTTTACAAAAGCCGAAAATAGCCCTGCAGGCAGTAATCACCGTGGCAGTTTCCTTGGTTTAATCGATAGCATTCCTTATCTATTAAGCCTTGGTATCACAACAGTGGAGTTGTTGCCACCGATGGCCTTTGATCCCCATGATGCCCCTTCCGGGCGTTTGAACTATTGGGGCTACAGCCCATTGAGTTGGTTTGCGCCGCATCATGCCTACATATCAGGTGATGATCCACAAGAAGGTCGCCATCAGGTGAGGGCGCTTGTGGAGGCTTGCCATGCTGCGGGCCTTGAAGTGATCGTGGATGTTGTTTATAACCACACCACTGAAGGAAGTGATAAGGGCCCCACCTTGAGTTGGCGTGGTTTTGCCGATCAAACCTATTACCTTCAATCGGAAACTGGTAGTTATCAAGATGTTTCTGGTTGTGGTAACAGTATTGGTGCAAATCGCCCCATAGTGCGCCAGTTGATCCTGGAATCAATGCGCTGCTGGGCATTGGAATTAGGGGTAGATGGTTTCCGATTTGATCTTGGTGCGGCATTAACCCGTGGTGAAAATCTCACCCCCCTTGATCATCCCCCTCTATTTGAAGAAATGGAGGCGGATCCTGAACTCGCTGATTTGAAATTAGTGGGGGAGCCTTGGGATTGCGGCGGTTTATATCGCCTTGGCGATTTTCCTGCCAAAAGGGTTGGCACTTGGAATGGTAAGTATCGGGATGATCTAAGAAGATTTTGGAAAGGGGATGAAAATACCGCTTGGAATATGGCAGAGCGCTTAAGTGGAAGCCCTGATTTATTCAATGGTAAGGCTGCTCCAGCCGGCAGAAGTATTAATTTCATCACCGCCCATGATGGATTTACATTACATGATTTAGTTAGCTATAATGATAAACACAATTTAGCTAATGGAGAAGATAATCGCGATGGTGATTCCCATAACAACAGCTGGAATCACGGGGTAGAAGGCCCGAGTACAGATCGCGGCATAAGCAACTTGCGCAACCGCCAGGCACGAAATATGCTTACAACTTTGCTACTTTCTCCCGGCGTGCCAATGCTGCTTATGGGCGATGAGCAGCACCGCAGCCAAGGGGGAAATAACAATTGTTGGTGTCAAGATAATCCCTTGGGTTGGATGAATTGGGAGGTTGATTCCGAGGCCGAAAATCTACGCACTTTTGTTAAAAGATTGTTGCGTGTGCGGCAACTATTGCGTGCATTTATTAATCCTGATGTGCCCCTTGAAGAGATCGAGAATACGCAATTTCCTTGGCGGCAATGGCATGGAGTGGAATTAGGAAAACCCGATTGGGCTAGCTGGTCGCATGGGTTTGCTTGGAGTGTGCAAACAGCAGCAGAAGGGCCTCGTTATTGGTGTGGGATTAATGCTTACTTCAAAGCGTTGCATTTCGATATTCCCAATTCCTCCAGCGGCTGGAAAAGAGTTATCGATACGGCTTTACCCGCCGATGAAGATCTACCAGCCGTGCCACAAATTTGGCGACCGCCATCTGCTCCTATGGAAAGCCGCAGCTTGATGTTGTTGGTGGCAGGAAATATTGAGCTAAATCTATAAATTCAAAAAACGCTTAGCTAATTTGAATGCCAACACAACCGACGCTGCTCCGTAGGAGCTGAATGTGATTACTTGGCCGAGGCTACCGCTGCTGTAAATATCGCGATTCAGCAAAACAAGATCGGCAAGGGAAGCGGCGATGCCCCAAATCAACACCCAAACGCTCACATAAGCCGCTAATTTTATTTTTGGATTCATAGTTGCAAGTACCAACGCACAATTGATAACACCTGGCCAGCAGCACCGTGGCCGCTGAGCAATTCACCAATAAGCGCTGCGGCAAAACCCACCATGGCAGCCCGGCCGTTGAGAAGTTCAACTGCTGCAAGGGCTTTGTTATTCCAGGGGCGCCGGGTGGTGAGCCCCTCCCCAAATTTTTCAATCGGTTCGTATTGAAATTGATTTGGCATCACTTTGAAACCTTTTAACGACAACACCTCAAAATAGTTGTGTTGCAGCTCTGGGGGGCTTTATGGCGGGATTCAGTTGGCGTGGATCACTATTAATGCTGGGTTTTTTGCTGGGTGCCCCTCCTTCTCTGGCAAACCTGCCCGGTGATCGGGGCCCAACGCCTGCTCTGCTCAAACCAGGGGCAACGGAATTGGTATTCAGAAGGGTGCCTGGCCGCCACGAAAGAGGTGATCAGCTCTGGTACTTGGAGCTCAAACGTAATGGCGGGGTGGTGGCCCGTTGGCGCGCAGCTAGCGGCGCTCCTGAAAAACAGAAGGCAGACCGCTTTTGGAGCCCTGGCAACGCAGCACCCCTGCCGCCGGGTAGTTATCGCTTAGGGGAGCCGGAGCCTTGGGATAACAGTTACTGGTTAGATCTGCTGCCAAATTTCCCCACCACCCGCAGCGCCCTGGGCATCCACACCTGCCTGCCGGGGGTGGGTTGCATTTGCTTGCCGGATAAAGCAGATACAGAGGCTTTAGCTCGCTGGGTGAAGGCCCTCAACCTGAAACAACTCACGGTTTTGAATTAGGCGGGGATTCTTGCTAGAATAAGAATCATTCTCAGCCTCCCATGGGCTTATTTGCTTTTTTACGTTATGCCGCTGGGCTGGCAATTGTTTTAGTTTTAA
Organism: Synechococcus sp. Cruz CV12-2-Slac-r; assembly: GCF_024346075.1. Taxonomy (GTDB): domain Bacteria; phylum Cyanobacteriota; class Cyanobacteriia; order PCC-6307; family Cyanobiaceae; genus Synechococcus_D. The sequence continues at coordinate 303 of NZ_JAGQEK010000066.1, read as the reverse complement.
GCCTCGGGGCCTGCAACGATGCAAATAAAAGCGCAAAACCATTCAAGGTTCTTACAACCTTTTTGCCGATTACCTTGTTTACCAAGGCGGTAGCAGGCAATTGCGCTGAGGTGCAAGCCCTCATCCCAGCTAATAGTGGACCCCACGATTTTCAAGCAAAACCGGCAGATTTGAACGCCCTGCGCCAGGCGAAAGTTTTAGTTAAAAATGGTTTGGGGATGGAAGGATTCCTGGGCAAGCTAATTGCTTCCGCCGATAACAAAGATTTGCTGGTTATCGATTCAAGCCGTGGCATTACCACCC
>NZ_JAGQEK010000065.1 GCF_024346075.1 Synechococcus sp. Cruz CV12-2-Slac-r | reverse complement strand
CGTTTGCCAAACGCTTGAGATACAAAGCCTCCGTTCCAGCATTTATCCAACCAGTAGCGATGGTTTTGGTGTGATCATTACTAATCCTGCCGCGATGGATGTGAGATATACCGGCCGGAAATATCAATAATTCGCCCCGTTCTGCCTCCTCGTGATGATCCTGCCAATGAAATTCTGTTCCCCCTTGAGGTAGATCATTGCAATAAAGAATCCAGGCCAGCAACCGATGCACCGGTTCCGTGGCCTCTGGGCTGATGGTCCAATCACAATGCCAAGCTTTAAAACCCTCACCCGGCGCATAACGCTGCAAATTAAAAATTGGATTCACAAATAGCTGCTGCTCAGGGCTGCATTGCAACAGCAGGGGCCTTTCTTCTAAATATCGATTCAGCCCGGCTCTAACGCCTCGCACAATTACATCTGCCAAAGCAAAAGCTTCTGGATCACTGCGATCAATCGCCACCAAGCTGATATCAGTGGAGCGTTTGGTCGCTTCCATTTGGGAGCCGGCACCCACACCAAAGGCAACACCAGGGGCTTGTAAATCGCAGCGGCGATCAAAAAAGCTGATTACAGCATCAGCCAAGGCTTCATAGCCAGCATTGCGATAGGAGGCGATCAAGCGCATTTATTTAGTTTTTGGGTGGATGGTGCTGAACACTAGTTTTGATACCCGCCGGCTCTAAACCAAATGAAACGTCCGTCCACGCTTTTATGCGTGTTTGTGACGCTGCTGAACGATCGGGTGGGAGAAAGCCTTGTATTTCCGCTGCTGCCATTTCTCTTAGCTGGTTTCACCAGCAGTGGCACCACCTTGGGTTTGCTGGCTGGTAGTTATGCCCTGGCTCAATTTTTAGCAACGCCATTGATTGGTGCATTAAGTGATCGCTTTGGGCGCCGCCCAGTGATCGCTTGCTGCGTTGCAGGCACAGTGCTGGGGCTTGGTTTATTTGCAATTACCTTAGAAATTGATTGGCCTATTGCCAGTGCCTGGCCCCTGGCGCTTTTATTTTGCGGACGGTTATTAGACGGGTTCAGTGGCGGTACTGCCGCAAGCGCTGGGGCTGTGCTCGCTGATATCAGCAGCCCTGAAAATCGCGCCAAAGCATTTGGTTTGATCGGGGTGGCCTTTGGGCTGGGCTTCATTCTTGGGCCTGCACTAGCTGGGATATTGAGCCGCTGGAGCGTTACTTTGCCGGTGTGGATTGCAGTGGCCATTGCAGCAATAAATCTGCTGCTGGTGTTGCTTTTGCTGCCAGAAACCCATCCAGCCGATCAAAGGCGGGCCCTGCCTCGCAAACGAGCACTCAATCCTTTTACTCAACTGCTGAAGGTGTTTAAAAATCCAAAAGTGGGCAGCCTCTGCCTGGCATTTTTTCTGTTCTTTCTTGCCTTCAACGGTTTTACCGCAGTGCTGGTGCTGTTTTTTAAGCAGGTATTTAATTGGGGGCCAGGCCCTGCCACTAGCGCATTTCTGATCGTTGGCGTGGTAGCAACCGTGGTGCAAGGGGCATTAATCGGGCCCCTAGTTTCAAAATTTGGTGAACAAAGGCTCACATTATTTGGCCTTGGCCTGGTGTTAGTTGGTTGCCTCTTGATTCCTGCCGCCCCAATTGGCAATGCCCAACCGGTAGTTTTTAGCGCCGTTGCCATATTGGCCCTAGGCACAGGGCTTGTTACACCTTGCTTGCGCAGTTTGGTATCTAGGCGCCTTGATAGCGATGGCCAGGGAGCTGCCCTTGGCAGCCTGCAGGGTTTGCAAAGCCTGGGCAGTTTTCTTGGCCCGCCTTTGATGGGGTTGGCCTTTGAACAACTGGGGTATAGCAGTCCGTTCTTGTTGGCTGCAGCCTTGCTGCTGGGGGTGAGTTTGCTCACTGCTAACGGAACCTTTAAACAAGCCAATTAGTGTTTTGTGATTGGCACTTAAATCCATGGCCGCCGTTGCACTAGCTCCAGAGCTCTACCTAAATCGTGAATTGGGTTGGATTGATTTCAATGAACGGGTGCTAGCTCAGGCGATGGACGGCCGAACACCGTTGCTTGAGCAAGCAAAGTTCAGCGCAATTTTTAGCAACAATCTTGATGAATTTTTTATGGTGCGGGTGGCATCTCTGAAATCACAAGTGGAAGCTGGTGTTACCAGCTTGAGTGTGGATGGGCTCACGCCATTGCAACAACTAATAGCAATTCAATCAAAATTACGGCCAGTTTTAGAACAACAACAGCAGCACTATCGCGGTGAGCTAAAACCAAAACTAACCGAACATGGCGTATTTGTATTAGACTACCCTCAGCTAAATAATAAGCAAAAAGAATGGATTAACAACCATTTCCGAGCTGCAATTTTTCCAGTTTTAACACCTCTTGCCGTTGATCCAGCTCACCCATTCCCGTTCATTAGTAATTTAAGCCTTAATATCGCAGCTTTAATTCGCGATCCAGAAACAGGAGAGCAACAATTTGCGCGGGTTAAAGTTCCTCAGAAAAATATACCTAGATTTATCAAAATACCAACAGAACTTGCTGATCAAGCAGGTCCCGTTCTCTATAGCGCCGTGCCACTAGAACAGGTGGTGGCCTTCAATCTCGGGCTGCTCTTCCCTGGCATGGCAATTGAAGGGCACTATTTCTTCCGCGTTACTCGCGATGCAGATTTGGAATTAAGGGAACTGGAAGCAGACGACTTAATGGTGGCATTACAGGAGGGGCTACGTAAAAGACGCATGGGTGGAGAGGTGGTGCGTTTGGAAGTAACAGATGAAATGCCACAGGATGTGGTTGATCTACTGATGGAAGGAATGGCGGTAGAAGCGGAGGATCTATATCGCATTAATGGCCCCCTCGGCTTAGATGATTTATTTGCTCTTACAGGCGTAGCGCTGCCGCAATTAAAAGACGCTGCTCAAGTGGCACGCATCGCTGCACCGTTAGCACGGGCCCAAAAAGCATTGCTTGCTGATGGTTCGATCAAAGCCGAGGAATTTGAAAGCGTCTTTGATGTTTTAAAGCGCGGCGATGTACTTCTGCATCATCCCTACGACCTATTTAGTTCATCGGTGGAGGAATTTATTGGCCAAGCGGCAGATGATCCCGATGTATTGGCAATAAAAATGACATTATATCGTGTATCTAAAGATTCAAAAGTTATTAGTTCTTTGATAACTGCAGCTGAAAATGGCAAACAAGTGATGGCATTAGTAGAATTAAAGGCCAGGTTTGATGAAGAAAATAATATTCAATGGGCTCGGCAGCTTGAAAACGCTGGCGTGCACGTGGTTTATGGCGTTATCGGCCTTAAAACCCACACCAAGGTAACTCTGGTGTTGAGGCTCGAACGCGAGGAACTGCGTTCCTACGTGCATGTGGGCACTGGTAACTACAACTCCAAAACCTCCAGGCTCTACACCGACGTGGGGTTGCTTAGCGCCAGGCCTGAATTGGGGCAGGATCTAGTGGAACTTTTTAATTATCTAACCGGCTTTTCAAAACAACAAAGTTTCCGAAAACTGTTGGTGGCCCCCGTTACCTTGCGTGCCGGTATGGAATCTCTAATAAAAAGGGAAATCGAGCATGCCAAGGCCGGCACCGAAGCTCACATCATTGTAAAAATGAATTCATTGGTGGATCCTCGCATCATTTCACTGCTTTATGAGGCTTCCAGAGCTGGAGTGAAGATTGAACTAATTATCAGAGGTGTATGCAGCTTGCTTCCAGGCATAGAGGGCCACAGTAGCAACATTTCAGTAATAAGTATTATCGGACGCTTTCTTGAGCATTCGCGGATCTTTTGGTTTAACAATGGCGGTGATGCTCAAGCTTTTATTGGTAGCGCCGATTGGATGGGCCGCAATCTTGATCGCAGGGTGGAAGCGATAACTCCAGTGGAAGACCCTGAACTACGTAGCAGTTTGGAGAAGTTACTGCACATCTACCTAGCTGACAACCGCGGTGCCTGGGATATGCAACCAGATGGCCATTTCCTGCAGCGCCTATGCAATGAAAACGAGCACAACTCTCAACTTGAGCTCATGGAAAACTGGAATGCAGTTCAAGGACAAAACAGCTAATCAAATTGATAGAGCTCAAATAACTGATATTTTTTGTAGATAAAAGTTAAGAACTATGAGCAAAAACCAAACAAAAAACCACTCCCCAAACCGACCCCTATTAGCTATTTCAAGACGGTTAATCAGTGGTGCCCTAGCTTTAGGAGCAGCAGCAACAAATCGGTAGATTTTATTTAGCGTTGATTTGCGGATTGTTGCACCAAATCACACACAAATCAGCTGATAACAGTGCTATGTTCTGGCCAAATTTAATTTGAGAGGCCAGGGTGATGGGGACACCACTGGGGGCTCGCGCTGAGGGTGAAAAACCTTCGGTTCGCCCTGCACAATTACGCAGCAGCTCTAAATCAACTGGCAGATTGAGCACGGATTCAATCGGTTGGTATTTAAGCAATATTGGAAGGGTTCCTCTGCTTACTGCTGCTGAAGAAATCGAACTTGCCCATCAAGTGCAGCAGATGAAGCGGCTGCTGGAAACAGAAGAAGCAGAGCGCACTCCAAGGCAACGCCATCAAGTGCGGATGGGCTGCCGCGCAAGGGATCGGATGATGGCAGCCAACTTACGTTTGGTTGTAAGTGTTGCTAAAAAATATCAGAATCAAGGCCTTGAATTGCTTGATCTAGTTCAAGAGGGTGCGATTGGTTTAGAGCGGGCCGTTGATAAATTTGATCCGGCGATGGGATATAAATTCTCCACCTATGCCTACTGGTGGATTCGCCAAGGGATGACCCGCGCCATTGATAACAGTGCCCGCACCATTCGCTTACCAATTCATATCAGCGAAAAGCTCTCCAAACTACGGCGTATTACAAGGGAACTTTCCCATCGCTTTGGCCGCCAACCAAACCGGCTTGAAATGGCCCATGCCATGGGTATGCAACCGGAGGAGCTGGAGGAGCTGCTTAGCCAAAGCGCCCCTTGCGCTTCCCTTGATGCCCATGCCAGAGGAGAGGAAGATCGCAGCACCCTCGGTGAATTAATTCCAGATCCAGCCAGTGGTGAGCCGATGGAGGGAATGGATCGCCGCATCCAAAAAGAACATCTCGGCACCTGGATTACCCAATTAAACGAAAGGGAGCAAAAAATTCTCAAATTACGCTTTGGCCTAGAGGGAAGCGAACCCCTTACCCTGGCTGAAATTGGTCGCCAGATCAATGTATCTCGGGAACGAGTGCGGCAATTAGAAGCAAAAGCAATACTTAAATTGCGATTGATTACCAACCAACAACAAGCAGCCTAATAATTAGGTGCTTATAGGTTTAGCACTGATCAGCGTTTGGTTAGGAGCTGTTTTTATTGTTGCCAGTTTAATAAGTAAGCGCTGGCCACAGCAGCAAGAATTAAGCCGAAAAGTTGTGCATATCGGTGCAGGTTTTGCTTTACCTATTGCTTGGGCTACTGAGATTCCAGTATCGATTGCTCTTGCTGCTGCAACGCTTGCTAGCGCTTTAGCTCTAATAAATCATCGATGGCGGCTTTTAGCTTCCATTGAAGATGTAGGACGATTTAGCTACGGCACTGTTGCCTACGGCGTTTCAATAACCATATTGCTTGCATTTTTTTGGCCCCAGCAGGCAGACCTTGTATGTGCTGCCGTATTAACCATGGCCCTAGCTGATGGTTTAGCCGGCTTGCTTGGGGCAAACCTCTCCTCGCGCCGCTGGCAAATATTTGGGCAAACAAAATCGATCATTGGCACTGCCACCATGGCTCTAGTAACACTGCTGGTGTTAGCCCTACTCCTACCCAATTTGCAGTGGTATGCAGTGATTGCAATTGCCACCAGTGCAACTTTATTAGAGCAATTCAGTTGGGCCGGCCTTGATAATCTCACTGTGCCCTTACTCGTGGGCTTAATGGGCGCCTGGCTAAGGGGCTAAAATGTTCCTACATATTGCGGGAACATTATGCAAGCTTTTTCAATGCGAGAGCTGAAAAGCAACCCTTCCACGGTTCTGAAAGCTGCCGAAACTGACGCGATGGCCTTGATAACGAATCATCAGCAACCCACAGCGGTAGTTGTTGCCATAGATCGCCTTGGTTTACCAAGCACAGCTGCGGTGCGCTCTGGTCTAGCGCTATCTCTATTTCGTGATGGCTCAATTTCTGTTGGTTCAGCCGCAAAAATTGCAGGGTTGCCACTACCTCGATTTTTAGAAATCCTCTCGGCTTTACAAATCTCAGTGGCTGAAATGGAATCTGAAGAAATAGATCTTGAACTCAGCCAAGCAAAACGCTGGCTCCGAAATTAATGTCAGTTTTTCAAAAAATTCTTATTGCTGATGCAGGACCATTAATTGCCTTAACCAAGATTCAACAACTCAAACTACTGCCTGAGCTATTTAGCACGATTATAATCACAGATTTAATTAGCGATGAATTAGGCATAACAAATAAAAAAAGCTCTTTCCAATTCGATGGTAGCGATGCGCTTATAGATGCAATTCAAGCTAACTGGCTGAAAATAAATGTTGATCAATCAACCTCAAAAAGACACTATTATCCAACTAATCCAGGCGTTGATCCAGGGGAAGCAAGTGCCATCAGCCTTGCTATATCTATGCAAGAAGCAAACCTAGAATTAGCAATCTTAATTGATGATCGCTGTGGGCGCGCTGAGGCGCGTCAACAGAATATTGAAGTAATCGGAACAGCGGGCTTGCTGTTGATAGCCAAAGAATATGCGCTAATCAATAAATGCGTGCCATTATTGTTAGAAATGCAAAATAAAGGATATTATCTAAGCAATAAATTAATCAATCTTATTGCAATAAAAGCCAATGAATAACTAACCAACAGCCTCTGCTAATTGATCCAATAGGGCTTCGGTGGTATCCAGATCGATGCAGGCATCGGTAATGCTTTGCCCGTAGGTGAGTTTGGATAGATCAGCCGGAATTTTCTGGCTGCCAGCCACCAAATGACTTTCCAACATCACTCCCATTACTGCACTGCCGCCTTGCTTTACCTGGGCTGCCACCGCTTCTAACACCTCCCCTTGGCGGCGGTAATCCTTATTTGAATTGCCATGGCTGCAATCCACCATCACCCGGTGGGGCAAACCTGCTGCCTGCAACTGATTTTCAGCTGCAGAGATCGCCTCTGGGTGGTAGTTGGTGCCACTGCCACCACCCCTTAACACCAAATGACCATCCGGATTACCGGTGGTGGAAACAATGGCTGCATGGCCTTGGCGGTTGATGCCAAGAAAGTGATGAGGGCGAGAAGCGGCTTCCATTGCGTTAATTGCAACAGTGAGGCTGCCATCAGTGCCATTTTTATAGCCGATTGGCATCGATAAACCAGAAGCCATCTCACGGTGAGTTTGGCTTTCAGTAGTGCGGGCGCCAATGGCGGTCCAGCTGATTAGATCAGCGATGTATTGGGGCACCACTGGATCAAGCAGTTCAGTGGCAGCAGGTAAACCACGTTCAGCAAACTGCAATAACAAATTGCGCGCTCGCCGCAAACCTGTATTGATGTCGTAGCTGCCATCGAGATGGGGATCATTAATCAATCCTTTCCAACCAACGGTGGTTCGCGGCTTTTCGAAATAAACCCGCATCACAATTTCTAAACTCGCCTGCAACCGCTCACGGATTTGCACCAGGGCGCCTGCATATTCTTCCGCAGCACCAAGGTCGTGAACAGAACAGGGGCCAACGATCACCAGTAAGCGATGGTCTTCTCCCGCGAGGATGCGTTTGATCCTCGCTCGCGTATTACGCACAGTGAGGGCAGCCCTTTCGGTGAGGGGCATGTCGCTCTGCAAAATAACGGGAGCCACCAGTGGGCGGGTCTCCACCACATGCAGATCAGAGGTGGGCTGCATAACGGGGCACAGGTGCCAGCTCCTTTGCACCCTAAAGGGTGAAGAATAGGAACAAATAATTTGAATAGCAGATGCTCATCGCCTATCGCGCTGCCGCTAGTGCCCGTGAAGCCCTCGGTGTGCCAGCACTGCCACTTGATGCCGCCCAAACCCAAGCGCTTACTGAGTTATTGCAGCAACCACCCGAGGGGGAAGGCACCTTCTTGCTCCAGCTGCTGAGTGAACGAATCCCCCCTGGGGTGGATGAGGCGGCCTATGTGAAGGCCAGCTGGTTGGCAGCGGTAGCAAAAGAAGAACTAGCCAGCCCCCTGGTGAGTGGAGAGAGGGCGGTGCAGCTGCTCGCCACAATGATCGGCGGCTACAACGTGGCAGCTCTAATTGAATTGCTATCAAACCAAAAGCAAACGATTGCGGCAGCTGCAGCAGAAGCGTTGAGCAGCACGGTTCTTGTTTATGAGGCGTATCACGATGTAATGGAATTAGCAATTAGTAATCGATATGCAAAGCAGGTAGTTGATAGCTGGGCGGCAGCTGAATGGTTTAACAAAAAGGTGCCCCTAGCAAAGGAAATAACCGTTCGGGTATTCAAGGTTGCAGGAGAAACAAACACCGATGATTTATCACCTGCCACCCATGCCACTACACGCCCAGATATTCCATTACATGCCCAAGCAATGCTGGAAACGCGTATGCCAGGAGGTTTAGAGGAATTAACTAAATTAAAAGCAATGGGTTATCCGATTTGCTATGTGGGAGATGTAGTAGGCACTGGAAGTTCACGAAAATCAGCAATTAATTCGGTGTTGTGGCACATTGGCAACAACATTCCCCATGTTCCAAATAAACGTAGCGGTGGGGTGATTTTAGCGAATAAAATTGCACCGATATTTTTTAACACCGCTGAAGATTCAGGGGCATTACCTATTGAATGTGATGTTAGCCAATTGAATACAGGTGATTTGATCACAATACGGCCCTATGAAGGAACGATAGAGCGAGCGATTGGAGAAGAAAAATGCGGGGAGATAATCGCAAGATTTACATTAAAACCAACAACATTATGTGATGAGGTGCAGGCGGGTGGGCGCATACCACTATTAATTGGTCGCGCCTTAACGGATAAGGTAAGGATGCAACTTGCCATGCCAATATCTGATGTTTTTATACGCCCAAATTCTACTATTGAAAGTATTAAGGGTTTTACTTTAGCCCAAAAAATGGTGGGTAAAGCCTGCGGGCTAGTTGGCGTGCGGCCTGGCAGCAGCTGCGAACCGTTGATGAGCACCGTTGGCAGCCAAGACACCACAGGCCCGATGACCCGTGATGAATTAAAAGAGTTGGCGTGTCTGGGGTTTTCCGCTGATTTTGTATTGCAAAGCTTTTGCCACACAGCTGCATATCCAAAACCGGTAGATCTCAAAACCCACGCCGAATTGCCAGATTTCATTGAATCTCGTGGTGGTGTAGCCCTACGCCCAGGTGATGGCATCATCCACAGCTGGTTAAATCGCATGTTGCTGCCCGATTCTGTTGGAACCGGCGGCGATAGCCACACCCGTTTCCCTCTGGGAATTTCATTTCCAGCCGGTTCAGGCCTGGTGGCTTTTGCAGCAGCGATTGGGGCGATGCCATTGGATATGCCGGAATCGGTGCTGGTGAAATTCAGCGGCTCATTGCAACCAGGTGTAACCCTGCGGGATGTGGTGAATGCAATTCCCTATATGGCAATCAAGCAGGGGCTGCTAACAGTAGATAAAACAAACAAACTAAATGTTTTTTCTGGCCGCATTATGGAAATTGAAGGGCTACCAGATTTAAAATTAGAACAGGCATTTGAGTTAACTGATGCCACCGCGGAACGCAGCTGCGCCGGCAGCACAATCAAGCTGAGTATTGCAACTGTTAGTGAATACTTACGTAGTAATATTGCTCTGCTTAATAATATGATTAGCAATGGTTATGGCGATAGCCGTAGTTTATTGCGGCGGATTAAGGCGATGGAGGCATGGCTAGCAAATCCAGTGCTGCTAGAGGCAGATGAGGATGCTGAATATGCAGCGGTGCTTGAAATCAACCTAGATCAAATCACTGAACCAATTCTTGCTTGCCCCAATGATCCAGATAATGTGA
>NZ_JAGQEK010000064.1 GCF_024346075.1 Synechococcus sp. Cruz CV12-2-Slac-r | reverse complement strand
ATGCTTTAGTTGCGGCAAAAAAAGCTGAACAATGGGATAATAAATCTGGTTTTCTTGGTATTGTACCTGAAGGATTTGGTGTTGAAGTTGTATCTTTACCCGCCGAAAGTAAGTTAGACCCTACTGAAACCCCCGATCCTAGTGATCCTAATTTGATTGATTTAGTTGTATCAAGCGATCGCTCTGATGCAGTACCGGAAGAAGTTTTTATCGAACCCCCATTTTGGGGCACTAGGGTTTTGTTGGAAGAAGAATTACCAATCGATCAAATTTTTGCTTATTTAGACAAACAGGCACTGTTTGCTGGCCAATGGCAACTTAGGAAAAATCAAAAGCAATCACGCCCTGAATACGAAATTATGTTGCAAGAAAAAGCTGAACCTGTGCTAACTGAATGGATGCAGAGAATTTGTGAAGAAAAACTCTTGTCACCTCGGGTTATTTACGGATATTTTCCTTGTGGTAGAAACGCAAACAGTGTTGTTGTATTTGACCCTTTAAATTCAGTTAAATGTCTTGGAAAGTTTGAATTGCCTCGTCAGAAATCTGGAAATCGCTATTGCATTGCAGATTTTTATAGAGATTTGGAAAATGAGAAACCCACAGACGTTATACCAATGCAAGCTGTAACTATGGGAGCAGCTGCTACCGCGTTTGCTAAACAATTATTTGAAGACAATAAATATACTGATTATCTCTATTTTCATGGTCTTGGTGTTCAATTAGCTGAAGCGCTTGCCGAGTTGGTTCATGCGCGTATCCGCAAAGAAATGGGTTTTGAAAATGTGGAGCCGAAAACCCTGAAGGATGTCCTTGCCCAGCGTTATCGCGGTAGCCGCTATTCGTTTGGTTATCCAGCCTGCCCGAATGTTGCAGATTCCCGGCCTCAATTGGACTGGTTAGGGGCCGATCGGATTGGTTTAACAATGGATGAAAGTGATCAACTTGATCCAGAACAGAGCACCACAGCGCTGGTGGCTCTACACAGCCAAGCCCGTTATTTCAGCGCGTGACGCTGGCATGACAGCCTGACGGTTGATCTCATTGTTTTCATGGCAATTTCAGGGCCTGATGGCGTTGATGCTGCAATCGCAGCTGGTATAGATCTCGATGGCTCAGCAATCCCCGCGGAAATGCTGGCCCTCTATCGAGAAGTAATGGATCTAGAGAGTGCCCGAGCCCGCAGCGGCGTTACAAAGTCAATGCGCAACAGAATTGTTCGAACAGGCGCAAAACATTTAGATCGAGAAATTCTCAATAATCGCCTCATTTTGGCCGGCTGGGAGGGCCTCAAACCCAAGGAAATTGCCTTTTATTTCAGCTAGCTCTATTCGGGTCTACGCCCCTCAAGAGCATCAATAACTTCTTGCTGAAACGCTTCCAAGCTGCTGGAATCGGAGAGGTCGAAACCCTCTCCTGCGGCATTTTGGGTGAGTTCCTGAAAATGGAAGGCCCCCTCACCATTGGCTAAAAACTCCATAGCTGATGTTTCGCCGCTCTCGGCAAAGGCATCCACTAAGGCATGGAATGCCGCATCTTCGGTGAAATCCCAGCTCATCGGGTGCTTGCAGGTTGGAGAATTTGGGTGTTTTGTAACCAGTAAAACCTGGCCACCCCAAGACCCATAGCGCCTCCCCCCCCGATTCCGTCAAGTGTTTGTTCCGATTTATCAGACTTATGACCACATCAACATCGATTTTTAACGTGCTTGGTACAAGCCTGAAGACCTGCGGATGCCAGCCCCTCACAGGTTGGTTTCGCGATGGCAGCTGCCGTACCAACGCTGCAGACCTTGGACGCCACAGCGTATGTGCCGTGATGAGTGAATCCTTCTTGAGTTACAGCAAGGCCCAAGGCAACGATCTCTCAAGCCCCAACGAAGCAAATGCTTTTCCAGGTTTGAAACCTGGTGATCGGTGGTGTCTTTGCGCGCCTCGCTGGCTTGAGGCCTACTGGGATGGCATGGCCCCCCAGGTAGTGCTTGAAGCCTGTGAATTTTCAACGCTCGAGGTAATTCCACTCGAATTGCTGCAAGAAAAAGCCCTACCAGGGGATGCTTTGCCCGTCCCAGGCAAGGAACCTGCCTGATTCGAGAGGGGTCTGCTTAGCTATCAGCGAAACCAGTTGCTCGGCTGCCCGCTCAGCACTAAAAAGTTTTTCTGGAGCAACAGCGGTTCTAAAGGGCTCAGAAAGCGCTGTGGCAGTGGTGCCTGGATGCAGCAAAGTTACCGCTACAGCAGGTCTTCTCCGTTGCCATTCAATTGCAAGGGTGCGAAGCAGTTGATTCTGCGCGGCTTTTGCAGCGCGGTAGGAATACCAACCGCCAAGTTGGTTGTCGCCAATGCTGCCAACCCTGGCGGAAAGGCTTGCAAACCAAGCCTGCTCGCCATGCCCAAATGCCTCATCCACGGCTTTAGCAAGCAGGATTGCTCCAAAGGCGTTAACTGCAAATGATTCTTCTAAACCAGCCCGGCTTACTGCCTGCAGCCGCTTTTCAGGCCCAATCCCGCCACTATGAAGCCATCCAGCGGTGTTGATCACCAGCCTTAAGGGGCCATGCTGCTGCAATTCAGTTTTTAAATCGTTTAGGGATTGCTCTGAGCAAATATTTAGCGGCAATGGTCCACCCCTACCGGCCCTTAATAGCTTCAGTTTTGGAGCTTCTCGCTCTAGAACCACACCAATAGCTCTACCGATGCCCCCTTGGCCCACCACAAGGGCAGTACCCTCCAGCTGATCCCAATTGAGGTTGCGAGCCATGGCTAACACCACTAAGGGGCGCATGATGGCAACTGAAGGGGGTTAAGCGTTTGGTCTTGTCGATTTCCCTGCTTGGTGGTGGTGCTTGGGGCAGCACCTTGAAGCATCTTTTTGGGCAGTCGGGCCATCGAGTTGAGCTCTGGCGTCGATCCAATGGTTTTGATGCACTTGCAACTTTGCAACATTCCGATCTGGTGGTGTGTGCAGTTGCTTTTGCTGGTGTTGAGAGCCTTGCCCAGCAACTTTCAAGCTGGAATTGCCATGCGCCTCTGCTGAGCTGTTCAAAAGGGTTGGATCCCCTAACTGGCTCTACCGCCAGCCAGATTTGGCAAAAGTATTGTCCGCAGCGGCCGTTGTTTGTGTTGAGCGGCCCAAACTTGGCAAAGGAATTGGCCAACGGCTTACCTGCCGCCAGTGTGCTGGCAGGCACTGATCAACTTTTATTGGCAAAGCTGCAGAAGGAGTTAAGTAGCGACTGCCTCAGGCTTTATCGAAACAATGATCCCGTGGGAACAGAGGTGGCAGGGGCATTAAAAAATGTGATCGCGATTGCCGCTGGAGTGTGCGATGGTCTTTGCCTCGGTGCAAATGCCAGAGCATCTCTCCTCACGCGAGGTTTAGCGGAGATGGGCCTCGTGATTCAAGCCCTCGGAGGTAAAGCGGAAACTCTTTACGGCCTCGCTGGTCTTGGTGATCTTTTAGCTACTGCAACCAGTGCGCTGAGTCGTAATTATCGATTTGGCAATGCATTAGCAGAGGGATTAACAACCAGCGCTGCCCTTGAGCGAATTGGGGCGATTGTTGAAGGTGTGCCCACCTGCGATGCGGTATTAGCCCTTGCTGCTAAAAAACATTTGAGTTTGCCAATAGCAACCGAAGTGCAACAACTTGTAGAGGGTCGTTGCGATCCCCGCAGGGCGCTTCAAAAGTTAATGGAAAGGGAATTACGCCACGAATGATCAGCAGCACACACCAAGGCATAGCAATCTGCGCCATTGATGCATTTAGTGAAGTCCCACTAGGTGGCAATGGGGCTACGGTTGTTTTACTTGACAAACCTGCATGCACAAACTGGATGCAGAATCTTGCTAGAGAATTAGCACAATCAGAAACTGCCTTTTTATGGCATAACAAACAACAATGGTGCCTGCGCTGGTTTACACCAAGCTGCGAGGTACCCCTGTGTGGCCATGCGAGCCTTGCCGCGGGCCTTGCCTTGTATCAATGGGGAAAGATTGATCTAGGTGAAGAGTATTTCTTTTCAACCAGCAGTGGAAATCTCAGAATCGAAGTACATTCAGCAAAACTTGCCAGCTTAGATTTACCAACCACAGGTTTGACTTCCCGAATTCAAGAGCCTTGGATGGCAGAGCTGCTGGGTACAAGTCTTCTTAATCAATGGAGCTCCGGGCTTGCCTATGGGGTTTTGCTTGTGTCAACAAACTTTCCCCTAGGCAAACTTGATCCTCATAATCCAGTTTGGCGCAATGGCCCAGAAAAAGCATGGCTGGTTATGCAAGCAGCAGAGACACCTCACCAATACCAACTGCGATTTTTTGCCCCTGGTTTGGGTATTAGCGAAGATCCAGTTACAGGTTCAGCTCACGCTTTAGTAGCGCCTTGGTGGTGTGAGCAGCTAAATCTTTCTCAAGTGAGCGGCTGGCAGCCCTCCCAGCGACCAGGAGGAATGCTTTGCATTCCGCAGAAAAACAGTCAAATTAGAATTAAAGGCAGTGGCACACTGCTTTGGAAAGGGGAGCTGCCCTGGATTTCAACTAACAGTGATGGGGAGGCATGGGAAAAGTAGAACGCCTAAAGCTATTTCTAAAGCGCCATAGTGGCAGCCTTTTTTTGTGCTCCGCGCCTTTATTTTTTGCGGCGCTGGTTGTAGCACTTATTTCTCCAATATTAAAGCCTCAGCAAACACAACTCGATCCAGCAATGCTCGAGGCTTTATTAGAAGATCCAATAAAAAATGAGAATAATGAAATTATATCAAAGCAAAATAAGAGATCCCTAGATACCCAGCGCCTTGATTTAAAAGTTCCTAATGCTGATCAACCAGCTCCTTCGCTGGAGATAAGGGTGATGCTTCAGGAAACAAAAAGCACTTCAAATGTTGGTGCAAACGGTCCGTGGCAATTGCAGTTGCGCAATGGCAGCACCTGGAGAACTGGCCAAGGAATGCTCCCCCTAAGTTGCAGTGAGGGCCGGCTGCAGATCGGCGGTGATAAAGGACCTAATGAACTATGGCTTAGGCCTAAAAATGGAGGAATAGTTGCACTTGATGCTAAGAGTTACCGCGGTGAACTTAGATTTTATTGCGATCGTGCAGGTCCTGTAATCGTGAATCATCTACAACTTGAGGAATACATAGCATCAGTAGTAGGAGCTGAAATGCCAAGCGATTGGCCGGAGGAGGCTTTGCGGGCTCAAGCGGTTGCAGCCCGTTCCTATGCCTTGGCCCACATGGCAAGGCCCGCAGATCCCCACTGGAACCTTGGCGCCACAACTCGCTGGCAGGCATACGATGGTTTGGAAAGTGAGAGTGAAGCTTCGCGAGTAGCAGGCAGCTCCACGATGGGCCTAGTACTTAGTTACAGAGGCGGTATTGTTGAAAGTCTTTATGCCGCCGATAAAAAGATAACTATTGAAGCCCATGGCCATCTGGGCGCAAGTATGAGTCAACATGGGGCAAAAGAGTTGGCTCAACAAGGATATCGATTCTCACAAATATTAGCTAGATACTATAGGGGTGCAAATTTAGCTCGATTGAAGAGGTCGGCATGAATTCTTTAGCAGAACAATCTCTGGCCTGCCAAAGAAAAGCTATTTCTCTTGGTGCTTTGGTACCTTTACAAACAGAAATTTTAAGGTCTGCATCCTGGGATCCGTTCATACTCCGCAAACTACAGGGCTACACTCCAAAGCAATTAAAAGAGGTTGGACCAAAACAAAATCCTTTCTCCCCTTGGGATCGAAATTTAGAACTTAATAAACTTGATCAACATATACTTTTGCTAAATAAATATCCTGTTGAACCAGGCCATTTACTGTTGATCACAAAGGATTGGAAACCCCAAACAGGTTGGCTAAGTGAATGTGATTGGCAGGCATTAAGAGAGGTTTGGCAAAAGCAAGGGGGCCTATGGTTTTTCAATAGTGCTCCAGAGGCAGGAGCAAGTCAGCCCCATAGACACTTGCAACTCCTACCTCGAGCTATGGGGGAAGTTATATGTCCAGAAGCAGAGAAATTTGAGGCAAATGCTGTTGCAAATAAGTCTGCTTGGCCGTGGCAAGTTGGCTTAAAAGCAACACCAAATAATGAGTTGCCAAGCTTAGACTTTCTGATTAGAACTTATGCTGAGCTTGCAGAAAACTATGGAGTTGGCAACCCAAAGAGGGATAAAATCCCGCTTCTTCCTTATAATTTACTAATAAGTAATAAGTGGTTTGTCTTAATTCCGAGATCAAAAGAAGGGCATAAGGGTTTCAGCCTTAATGCCCTTGGATACGCTGGTTTTTTGCTGGCTACAGCTGAATCAAACCTTGCTTGGCTGCATCAAAATGGCCCTGCCAAGCTACTAGCAGAAGCAGCCATTCCTAATCATTAGTTTGATCGCGCTCCATCTGAGCCTCAAGGGTGCCAATAGCCGCGTTTACAGCCGCTAGCTGCCTTTCCACTGCATCGCGCCAGCCTTTGAGCATGTGGAGCTTACGGCGCTGGTGCCTGGCCCTTGAGGATTTGAGGTCGGTATCGTTCCAGCAGCAATCTGGCATCGGAAACATGGGAAAATAATCAAACCGGGTAGGTTCTAGCCAACCTTCTGCGGCTTGTGCTGTCCCCTTGCCTGAATTCCGTGACATCACAGGACAGCAAGGCTCCATCAGCATTTGGCCTGCCAAAGATTTTTAAAATTGCATTTAAAATCACCCATTTGCATAGAGCTAATCTCATATTGAGACAAGTAGGCCCCACCGGTCTTATGCGCCAGAAATATTTGGCTTTACTTGTATTGCCCTTTTTGGCGCCTGTTGCAAGATCAGAGGTGTCCTTGATGGCCGGTCAACAAGCCAGGCCATTAAATGGCACCTTCAATAATGTGCCTGTGCTGCATTCCAACCAACCTGAGGAGGTGGCCGGCCCAGGGATTCTCGTGAGCACCACCTCGGGGGACGCCCTTGCTGAAAATGGCCGGAGGCTAAACCATGCCACTTATACGTTTAATGGCGAATTTGGCGTTCATGCCCACCACAAATATCATCCCTCAGCTCAAGATAGGGGCAAATACGGAACAAGACGCGGCCAACTTACACTCGCTGCGATCGCTATAAATCCTGGCGATCGAGATGTTGTTCTCAAATTTGAACGCGGTTCCGTTAAAAATAGTTTTGAAGCTCCTTATCAAGCAAACAATTTACTCGGTGTGATTCCTCAAGGTCATCGGCCCTGGAATACAGGCCCAGGGGCTGCTACCGCCGCTCAAATGATGCGCGGAACCCTTGATAGAAAATTACCTGAAGCAATCCGGATCCCACCTCGCAGCCGCACGGTAATTTTTAGTACGGATTTGCCCTCAAACGGCATTGCAAATGCATTAATAAAAGGTCGTAGCGATGGAGCTTTTCAATTGGCAGTAGTTGCTGCCAAAATGCCTAAGTCTGATCAGGAAATTCTTAACATTCTTGATTCTGATCAATTTGCACCAGGCCGAACATATTTAAATAAAATAGATAAGATTGAGGATAGAAGTGTATTTTCAAGAGTGGCAGGAGTAGCAATAGGAGATACGTATCAAGCAAGTGTTATGCACAACCTTCTTGAGATGCCTTTACATGTTCCGCTTACTACAACAAATCGCCACAATTTTGGCACCGGAGAGAATCAGGTAAATCCATTAGCAACAAGAATGCTTGATTCCTCTTTAGATAATATTGGTACTTACGGAGTTAGGTTTGATTTAGACATGAGTTTGGTTGGTAATGGGCCATATAAATTGGTTTTGAGTCATCCAACCCTGCCAGGTCGTCAATTCGTATCATTTCGAGGAAGCATCGGTTTAAAAACAATAAATGGCTATGAAGAGCTACATGTTGGAATGAGATCTGGGCAAAGTTTAGTGCTTAAATCTCTTGATCTCACGCCAAATCAGCCTCAGAACATTCGTTTGAGCTTGGTATATCCAGCTGATGCAACGCCAGGCCATCTGCTTAGTATTGTTCCAGATACGCAATTGGCTATGTTGCGGAGTAAAGAGGAGGCCTTGGAAAAAGCACGCAAACAATCAGAAGCTATTCCAATGTTTGTTATGGAACCTCCAGCTACGGCTGAGCTAAAGCTTGTTCCTCGCGAAGCTCAGCTCAGCCCCGTTAAGCGGCAGGTACGTATACCTCCACCTCAACTGCCAGCACTTTCTCCGGCAATATTACCGATAGGTGGTTGGCCTCCCTCATCACCAGCGATGCTTGATACCAATAGGCCGCATAAATTAATTAGAAACTGGCTTAACCGCTAGTTCCACATCTACAAAGTCCCCTTGGCAAACAGCCCAGACGAACGAAAAGTAACACTGGTTCTCCAGTGTGCTGCCATTGAGCAGCTAGACCGTTTGCGTAAGCAGTGGGGAATGAGAAGTCGCGGCCCAGCGATTGAGCGCTTACTTGAGATTATTTCAAAAGATGAATCAGAGCTCGAAAAGGAGCAGGAAGCTAGTGAAAACTATGAAAATTCATTAGTTCAGCACGTTCAAGGGGCGCTCGTGCTGATCTCTCTAGCTGGTGAGAATGAGGAAATTCCAGATTGGCAAGTTGATGAATCTGATCAGCGCCCTTCAGCAATTGATCTACCAGGATTCGTATCAAAGCGCACACAGCAATTAAGGAGAAGTTTGCGAACACCTGTTATTGATCCGCCAACCAGTGTTGGGATTACCTTAATAGATTCGCGCCAGTTAGATGAGTGTATTCAGGCGGTACAAACCCATTGGATGAATCTTTACGGAAGCGAACCAAATCAAGCTGTACTAGAAGCTGGTATGCATTGGTTGAGCCACGACATATGGCCCCTATCTGATGCCAGTGAGGGAAATATGTTCACATGGAATGCGCTTCAGCAGGTGATGATTGGCTATGCGCCCAGCTGGGAATTACGGGATCCATCAGTTGATCGTGTAATTATTGCTGCCGGTTTGCTGGAAGATCCATTTGGTGGGTTAGCTCTAAAAATAAGAATTCCATCATTGGTTGGCCGGATGACTCAGCGGCTGAGGCGGCGGCGGCGTGGCACTCCGTTTCTTGATCTTCAAGCAACGATGACAACCCAAGGAGCACTGCAACTTCTAAAACTTCCCACTAGTGCTGGTTGCAGTCTTACGTTGCAGGATATTCGGGAAGCCTATCGACATCAAGCGGTTGCCGCTCATCCCGATGCTGGGGGCGACCCTGAGGAAATGAGAAGACTTAATGAGGCATATCAACTTCTCAAGCAAAGATATCTAAAACCTTTATAAAATCTGTAAAATAACAACTTCATCGTAAAACGCTTGCATTGTCGTATAGATCTCAAGCTGGAATTGAGATAAGACTTAGAGTAAGACTCATCCAATACTGCTAATACTATTTATTTTCAACTTGCGATTTGATTTTTTTTGAATTTTTTATTTGTCCTCTTTATGGGATTGATCCCTTTAAGTAATTGATTGCTTTCTGCCCCCTACGTCTTCTGTCCAATCTTTTGTCCAGCGCCTTCGGAAAAAGCTTTGATCGCAGTGAATACCAACTGCAAATAGTGGGTATTTCTTACAAAAATTCTGCAGAGTATCTGTGTTTATCACAGGTACTCAAAAATATCTAAATGTTATCTCATATATCGCAACCAAGACTTATTCTAATTCTTGTATTGATTCTTAAATGGGATGCATGGAATCAAGATTTTAGGCAAATAACGCCAAGAAGCCCGCAGACCCGCTGAGCCAAGGCTTGCGAATCTCATCTAAGTCTTGCCGTAGGTCTTTAAATGTGAATTATTTGAGATTAACTAGATCAGATATTTTTGTAGCCTAGGTGCTGGTTTGCATGCCTTGGATCAAGTAGTTGAAATAGGGCTCCAATAATTTTGAATCTTCTGCTGAAACAAGCGATACCGATGCAACCTTCATGCAACGCATCGCTTCCACCATTCCCTGCATGGGCACGCCAAGGCTGTTGTACATCTCTCTAGCCCCTATAAGCCCTGTGTTTTCGATGAAACGGGTACTTCCAGCAAGAACTCCATAGGTAATT
>NZ_JAGQEK010000063.1 GCF_024346075.1 Synechococcus sp. Cruz CV12-2-Slac-r | reverse complement strand
CGGTTGCGGGTCATTTTGATAGCTGCCTTGGTTGTTTTGCCTGCGTTACCGCTTGCCCCGCTGGGGTTCGATACGACGAATTACTAGCGGAAGTGCGACCCAAACTGAATAACCCAGCTCTTCGTAGCCCCTTTCAACGGCAGCTGCGCCATTTGCTCTTGAATTTGCTGCCCTATCCGCAAAGGCTGCGGGCAATACTTTCGCCACTGCGCGCCTACAGCGATTCAGCACTTCAAAAGTTGGCCCGCCGCACTGGCATTACCCGCCTATTTGGAGCCGAATTTGCAGCGATAGAAAAATTGTTGCCCCCCTTGCCAGCTGGGGCATTTGGGCCTGATCCTGCGGGGCTGATTCCTGCTGATGGGCCCCGCCGCGCCAGGGTTGGTTTGGTGCTTGGTTGCGTGCAGCGGGTATTTGATCCAGCCGTTAATGCAGCCACCTTGGCGGTGCTCGCAGCCAATGGGGTGGAGGTGTTGCTGCCGCCAGGCCAGGGCTGTTGCGGCGCAGTGAGTGATCATCAAGGGGAACTGCTCCAAACCCAAAGCCTGGCCATTGATTTGGTGCGGATCTTTAATGCCGCGGCCGCCACAGAAGCGCTGGATGCAATTCTTGTGGCCGCTTCCGGCTGCGGCCACACCCTTAAGCGCTATCCGCAATTACTAGCCGGGCAAGAAGGCTTCACAGCTCCTGTTCTGGATGTGCACGAATTCCTTATGCAACTGGGCTTAAGTGCAGAGTTCAAAGCGCGGCTTACACCTTTAGCCGAACCGGTGGTGGTATTTCACGATGCTTGCCACATGATCCACGGCCAAGGAATAACTGAACAACCGCGGGAATTACTAAAAGCAATTCCTGGCTTGATTTTAAAAGAAGCTGTGGAAGCAGGAGTTTGCTGCGGTAGTGCCGGCATCTACAACTTGGTGCAACCAGAAGAAGCTGCTGCGCTGGGTGAAATAAAGGCCACTGATCTAAGGGCCAGCGGCGCCGCAATCGTTGCGAGCGCCAATATCGGCTGCAGCCTGCAGATACGCCAACACATGCAAAAGCAAAAAGATCCCTTGCCCGTGGCCCATCCGATGGAATTACTAGCCCGCAGTGCGGGTTTATTGCAGTAATCAGGCACCCAGCCGCCACTGCTCGAATAGTTGCCAACATTTCTTAAGGCTGCTGGCATCACCGAGATTGCCGGGAAAGGTAACGATCGGCATTTCACCCCAAATCGAATGGGCCGGTTGGGCTTGCAGCAAAGACAACCCTGGCAGCAACTGCCCCAAAAGCCTCAACCGCTCCAAACCAAGGCCATCACGCAACAAGGTGAAGCTGGTGGTGCCACCTTTGGCGATCAGATAAGCCAGTGGTGGTGGCAAGCTCAAGGCCAATTCGGCCATGGCAAGGGCGAGCTGGTTTTGCTGATCAGCGCTGATGGCCTGGCGTTCGCCGCGGCTGCTGAATAAAACCGGCGTGAGGCCTGCGGTAGCAATTGCGCTCAATTGCTGCCGCAGCCCCAGCTCTAGGGGTTCGCTTGCAGGATTTGCAAGCCATTGATCCACTGGAAATTCCACACCCCGGCAACTTGGTTCAGCTAGCAGCAACTCCAGCTGTTGATCCGAAAGGGGTACATAGGATCCCACCAGCACCAGGCCTGGGCCTTGGCGGGGGGGCAATTGAGCCAGCGAAAACTGTATGGCAGGAATTTGGGCCAAGCCGTTTAACAAGCTGGCGGCGCTTTGGCAGAAATGTCGTTTACCGGCCTCAAGCAATTCCTGCCGCAGCGATTTTCCTAAATCATCAAGATCTTGGGGGGTTTGGGCATCAACAACCGCCCATTCCCCAGCTGCTAAATCCGCCAATGAATCAGCGGCGTGCAAATTTTTAATGCGAGCAGCCTTAAGCCGGCCGCCACTTTTAAATTCCAGCCATTGGCCTAGATCACTGCTGCTGTAAGCAAAACGGCGATCTTTGCCAAAGGGGCTCAGATGCACCGGCTCGCCATGCAATAGGTGTTGCCCCGCAAGCGTTGTGCGGCCCCCTTGCGGGAAAGCTGGCACCAATAAATTGGCGTGGAATGGCCCCAGCAAGCTGCAGATCAGCTCCTGCTCCAAGGGGGTGTGGCCCCGCAAGGTGGAATCACCACGGCTCACCACCAGCCAAGGCCGATCCAATTCAGCAAGAAGTGGTTTTAAGCGTTTGCTGATCGTTGTAAACAACTCCACCACCTGGGCTGGCTCTAAAGCGCGGCTATTGGTGATTAAAAACAGCAAAGGCCCTGAATCCGCAAGGCCAGCCTTCAGGTTGTTGCTGCTGAAATCCAACAACAACGAACAACCATGAACGGTTTGAGATCCAGTGGGGTCGTCGTCGAAGACGATGATCTTGAGGTTGTGCTCCATCTGCCGGCATGCCGGATCAAGTTCCAGTTGTAACGCCAGAGCGCAATGAGTTAATGCAACTGGTGCAGCAATTGCATGCCAGCGCCAGCCCCTGGGTGCCTAGTGGCTTTGGTAATCATCTGCATTGGGGTGCGGCGCTGCAGCCAGATGCCGGCCCAACACTGAGCATGGCCCGCATCAATCGGGTATTGCAGCATGCGGTGGATGATTTCACCGTAACGGTGGAAGCAGGATTGCCTCTAGAGCAATTGCAGCAGGTATTAGCTGAACAGGGGCAGTGGTTGCCATTAGATCCGCCGGTGGCGGGGCCCAGCAGCATCGGCGGGCTGGTGGCACGGGGTTTAAGTGGCCGCTTGCAACATCACTACCGCGGCCTGCGCGATCAATTGCTGGGGCTAAGCCTGCTGCGCAGTGATGGCACTGCAGCAAAAGCAGGGGGCCGAGTGGTGAAAAATGTGGCCGGCTACGACCTCATGCGTTTGTTTACAGGAAGCTGGGGCAGCCTTGGGCTGATCAGCGAAATCACGCTACGCACAATGCCTTTGCCGCAAGCGCGCCGTTTATTGCGTGTATCTGGGCCGCTGTTGCAATTACAAGAATTACGCCAACATTTGTTGCTACGTAGCCCCTTGGCCTTGGAATTCATCCAGTGGCGCCAGGGGCCAGGGGCAGCTGCACTAATGCTTGGGCTGGTGAGCCTTGATAACACTGAGTTGCAACATCAACAGCAACAGCTGCTGCAGCTTTTGCCTTTAGGCCTGGAGCTGGATCACCGCAACGCAGAAGCAGAACAGCCGGTAGCGGCAGATCAATGGTTGCTGCGGCTGGGGCTTGAACCTGTTCAGGTGCACAGCTTGCTGCAATCAGCTGCCGCCACGGGCTGGCAGCTACAGCTGGGGGCTGCCAGTGGCATCGGGCTTGGCTTAGCAAAACTCAGCGAAATGGCCCCTTACAAGGTGGAAACTTTGCGGCGGGCCTGCAAGCAATTTGGCGGTTATTTAACAGTGCTGCAGGGGCCCAGCCAGCACCCAATTGCCGCTTGGGAAGATGCACCATCTCGGCGCGTAATTGAAGCTGTAAAATATCAATTTGATCCATTACAACAACTATGCCGCGGCCGTTTACCTGGGGTTTGCAGCAACTAAACCTTGAGCCTCAAGAAAACGTTGAAATGGTGCTGCTAAATCTTTACTACCGGAATAACTAAGATGATGGCTATCTGCATACTGCAAGGTGCCATTAATGCGGCGATGCTGCACACGGCCAGCAAATAATAAATAATCGGTGGGATCAAAAATATGCACATTTGGTAAACCTTTTGCTACCTGGGCCAAGCTGCGGCGCAGGGTGGTTTGCATTTCAGCTGTAATTGCAGCAGATGGAGAGCAGAAAGTGCCCCCCTCACGATTAGGAAGCAACTTAGCCCAGGCTTCGCATACAACCGGCTCCCTTGCCAAGATAGGCACATCGACAACAAGCACTAGTTGAATATCTTTTTCTGCCAGTTGTTTAGCAATCTTACGGGTGCTGGCTATGTAAGCATCTCGCACCTTAGCTGGGCTTAACTTGCGGCCATCCACATATACCGGAAAATCATTGGGGCGTCCGCGGCCATCAATATCAGCTAATTGCTTATTTAACCAAGTAGAAATCAAAACTATGTCGCCGGGTTGGAGCCTTTCTACTGCCCTATTTATTTCGCCGGCCGCAAATTGCCGGCAAGGCTCATAGGGTTTGTTGTCAAAACTTATCGTGATATCAGGGCTTATCAAACAACTACTTTTAAATGTAAAAGTAATTGCTTGCTTGCTCTTATTTGTTACCTCATCAAGCATTGGCAGCAGATGATGGGCATGGGAATCACCGAGCAGAAAGATTTCTGCAGCGCCAGGGCGGCCCGCCTTTATGCAGCGCTTGAAATCGGTGCGGCTTGCAGTGCTGTAAGGCGTCCAGTTCGCCACACTGCAGCTGGCATCACTAATTTCAGTGCCCACAATCACCGGGCGATGTTCTGCAATCTTTTCTAGTTTTGGCACTGGATCAAGGCCACTACCAAGAAAAAGCTTGCCCCTAAATGGATGAGCCAAAGCATCGATACCCGTCCAGGTAAAACCAATTGCTGCCAGTGCTAAGCCCCACTGCCACGGACCCGCCAATGGTTTACGCCGCACCGGTTGCTCAATCAGCACATAGGCCAACCAGGCAAAGCCAAAAGACAAACCAATCGCCAGCAGATACAACCAAACCCGATCGATGCCGTAGGTCCAACGTAAAAAGATCAGCACCGGCCAGTGCCATAAATACAGCGAGTAAGAAAGCAAACCGCAGGCAACCAATACCCGCTCCAGCCAGCGCCAAGGCAAGAAGCGTTGCGAGGCAGCAAGAAAACCTGCCTGCAACAGCAGCAGCGTGGCTAATACCGCCGTAAGTGCGCCAGGGGCAGGGAATCCCTGCTGCGCTGATGTTTTAAATAGTGCCAACAGCAGCAGGCCATAACCAATACCCCTGAGCCAAGCTTTCCCGCTCCCCGCTTTGAAACCTTGCAATTGGGCAAGCAGCAGCACTGAACCTGCGCTTAATTCCCAAAACCGGCTTGGCATCAAGAAAAAAGCCAAAATCGGTGCTTCCCGCGTCCACCACAAACTCAGCAGCAACGAAGCAATTACAAGCCCTAGCAATATCGGTATAGCCCTCCTGCGGCCAATGCCAATCAGTAAAAGCAGCAGCGGAAAGATCAGATAAAACTGTTCCTCCACCCCTAAAGACCAGGTGTGGGATAAAGGATTCAAATTTGAATCCAAGCCGAAATAATCGGTTGCTTTGGCAGCAAAGCGATTGTTAGACCAACCGTATAAAGCTTTTACGGCATCACCAAACAGGCTGCGAGTTTCAGTTGGCGGCACCAATAGGGCAATACCAAGGCTTGTTACCCCAACAGATGCCAGCAAATTTGGCAGTATCCGCCGGATACGCCGCAGGTAAAAACCACTTAGCTGTTGCCAAGGCGTTTCGGTGCTATGGCCAATTATTGATCCTGTTACTACATATCCAGAAATCACAAAGAAAATATCTACCCCGGCAAAGCCACCGGGGAGCCAGGCTTCATTTAAGTGATAAATAAATACTGCTAAAACAGCGATGCCACGCATTGCGTCGATATCGGGCCGATAGCTAATCCGCCGTTTTGCTTCACTCACCCAAACGCCACCACTTAATTACTGGCAAATTTATCAGTGCTTTTCCAGCTACAGGCCTTCCACCACGTAGCGGCACTGCAATTCCTGGCTTGCGCCTGCCGCTAATTCAAGCTTGCTATCGCCACTAATCAGGCTTTGGCGAGGGCCCGTCCAGGGTTCCATGCAAATCATCTTGCGGGGGGGGTCAGTCCAAAACACCGCCAGATTCCAGGGCTTGCTCAATTCCATCCGCAAACGTTGTTTCGCCGCAATATCAACAAGAGATACAGACGCTTCTGGCCGCACCAGTAGATCAATGCCCTGTTCAAGATTTTGCAATTGTTCGGCTGTGGCGGCAGGGGCCATTTGCAGATGGTTTAAGCACTGCTCAGGCATTCCTTCAAATTTGAGGCCAGTTAGATCGGAAACATTGAAATAAGGATGCAAACCAAAACTAAAAGGCAGCGATTGGCTGGAGCGGTTGTGAAGCGTGAGCAACACCTCTAGAGCACCAGGAGCTAGGCGGTAATCAAGTTGCAGCAGGAATTCAAATGGGAACTCCGCCATGGTGGTGGCGGTGTGGGTGAGTTCAAGCCTCACACCACAACCATCTTCCAAAGCAGAAAGCTGCCACGGCATGGTGCGGGCAAAACCATGTTGCTTAAGGCTGGCAACACGGCCATCGCCAAGGGGCAACTGGTCGTTTGGCAAATTGCCACAGATTGGGAATAGCACCGGTGCACCACCCCGGATCGACTGGCTCGGATCTAGAAAACGCGCCTCATCTAGATAAACAATTTCAGTGCCGCCGCAACACCAACCGGTAAGCAATCCACCCCGCTCAGGCACCAAACGGATTTGATCGCCACTGCTGGCGTCTGTAAATAACCAATGGGGATAGGGGCTGGTGAGCTGTTGCAGGGCCATTAGAAAAAATCAGTTGAGGGTTTGAAGCCATTGCAGCAGTTCTTTGTTAACAACTGCTGGTTGTTCGTCGTGGGGGCAATGCCCCGCCTCTAATACAACTTCAGTGGTGGCGCTTGGGGCATAGCTTTGAAATAAAGCCCTACGGCCTACAGCATTGATCCATGGATCGCGGATGCCCCAGAGCAACAACAAAGGAGCCTGCAACTCGGCAAATAAATGATCGAGCGGTTCACCTTTAGGGAAATCAAAAACAGTGCGAAAAACACCAAAAGCGCCTGGATCAAGCGATGGCCGCCGAATTGCTTCGATCAAAAAGTCGTCTACGTTGGTTTTATCTACATAAACCTGATTGAGGGTGCGTTTAATCGTGGCGGGCCGGCGCAGGTTTTCAAAGATCAAACGTTGCAAAACTGGGCTTTGCAGTAAGGCGGAACCAATTGTTTTGCGGGCTATTGCTGCAAAGCCTTGAGGGGGCTTTTGCTCACTGCTAAAAGGGCCGGCTGCATTTAGCAGCACCACTCCGGCGCACTGCTGCTTCAAGGCAGCACCGGCTGCAAGGGCGGCATAACCGCCAAGGGAATTGCCAACAACAACGGTGGGCTTGCCGATGCGCTCAGTTACGTAGCTGCAAAGCTGATCACGCCAGAGCTCACCGCCATAGGCCTCTCCAGATGGTTTCGCACTACGGCCAAAGCCAAGAAGATCTAGCGCATGCACCGGATGATGGGCTTGTAGCGCAGGAATATTGAAGCGCCAGTGGTCTGTAGAAGCGCCAAAACCATGAACTAGTAGAACCGGCACTCCAGAGCCGGAGGCATTGCGCTCTAGGCAATGGATTGAGTGGCCGCGAAAGCTCCAGGGTTCCGACACAGCCAATTCAGATTGATTCATGGATGCTAAAGATGCAAAGCGAGCAACGGATAGCAATGCCCCTAGCCAGTGCTGATTTAAGTGTGTTGTTTAGTGGTAGTGCCCTGTGGGCGCTGGCATTTTATGTGCCCCTAAGCGGACCGCTCTCAAGGTTTGAAGCAGAATTAATCACAGCTGGACTTGGGGAAGTTCAAAGGCAGCTCTTGCTGATTATTAGCAGCGTTGCTCTAGCCATAGGTGTGGGGATAGTTTTTCAGCTGATATTGAGTTGGGCCTTAAGCCCTAGCTGGGCAGCCAGCATGGGCTTACTTGCGGTATTAGCAACTGGCTTTTGGACGATTGCAAGCAAACAATAACTAAACTAAAGTTAAACAACAGCTAAAAAGTAGTTATTTAGAGGCGCCAACAAAACCACGAATATAATCTAAACCCCAATCGAGAGTATGGGGGGGAAGTTCATAAATATGATAAAAAATCTGTCTTTTAGCTGCTTCGATTCTTTCAATTCCTACAGCGCGTAAATTGGCCTCTGATGCAACAAAGAATTCAGCTAAAGCTGCTTGATTGCCGTTTTTTACGCCACTTACATATAGTTGCCTCAATAATCCAATTGCATCTGCTGTGGCGGGTGCAAAAGTAATCATCTCATCTCCCAAAGGGATACTCATATTTTTGATGCAACCCATCGAGAATTTCATTGCAATACGTGTTTCTTCAACAGACAAAGCGTCTTCAGCCTCGTCTCTAAAAAGGTGTTGAATTACACCGTTGGTGCACTCAATCATTCTAAGCAGAGCAACCTTATCTAGTTCGTCACTAGGCAAAGAAGTAAATAAAGCATTCCAATCATGAGCCATGTTTAGATACCTAAATGAGTTTAGTAATCGTCGCCATACTTCACTGAAGTATCAGCATTCATTAATTCAACAGTAGTTTTAAAACCCTGGGCAACTGTTAGTTCATGCTGGGAACCGATATCACGTAAAGCCGTAACATCGTATTCCGGGGCAGTGATCCAACTAAAACCTTTGCCAAAAGTATTATCCGGATTTACCACGTACCAATGGCAAGCGGTATCGGGCACGTTTACTGAACATTTGGTCCAGTCGTTATCCCACTGAGGCACTTGCACAAAAGACAGTGCAGCAAATAAAAAACCAAACAAGCTCAAAAACATTGGCGCTTAAGAATCTGTTACAAATCTAGCACCGATTCCTGATAATCGCGGGAATTACTCGTAATCTTGGCTTGGCGCCGCTCTGGGAGGGCAAGCAGCAAGCATAAACGCTTATTTACACTAAATATCTTTAAGCAGATCTTTTATCGAAATAGAGTTAGCTTTCAGCATATTTGAAGTAATTATTGAATTGCTATCTGCTAGATTTTGAGCAACTAAGCTTCCCAAATATTCATATTCTGCATATTTCCCGATAAAATTAAACGCCAAATTTTGGCAATTTTCGAGATCATTAAATGGGCAATCTTTTTTATGTGGATCCCATAAAGCAAGCGCTAAACGCTTAAAATCAATAATTCTATCATCACTAAGTTGCAACACAACATGTGCAACAATTACTTCAAAATCAATTTCCAATGGAAAACGAGCGAGTTGCTCTTGAGTGCATTTCTTAATCGCTTGATCGTGATTTGAAGCAACATTTAAAAGAATATCAAATTTTTCATCTGAAAATTCAAGGTAATCACTGCTTAAACCCAAGCCAAAATCCCAATAATTTTCGCAATATTCCTGCAGAAGAGCCCTTGTAGCTTGTTCCATTCGGTATTAATAGTAATTCAAATGCACTAATGCCTGTGGATGAGCGCAATTGGGGTGGTAACTGCCTAAAGTGATCTTATTGAAAATGCGCACCATGCCCATAAGAAAACTGCTGAAAAAAAGCTTGCTATGGGTATTAACTGATCCAAATAAAACAGAAACAGGCGCTGATCCGATCATTGCACTAGTAGAAAATCAAATTGAGCAAAAGGAGAAGGATCCAAAAGCTATAAAGCAATGGACCTACCTAATTAAAAAAAGATGGGATGAGATGCCCACCATACAAGGAAAAACCGGTTTAGTACTCAAATCATTGCTATTAATCCACGAAAAAATAACAGATGCAAATCCTTTAGAAGGCTATGAGGGTTTACCACTACAAGTGGAGCAGATCTACTGGGAAATATGGGATTTAATCGATGAGCATCAAGATCTGGAAACACCAGAAGAAGTTTTAGAGCAATGGATGACTCAATGCACCCCCGGTGATTTTTATCTTTAATTAAATTCGCAATTCAATTAATATATCTTGCAGCTTGCCAATTAATATTAAATTTATTCTTAGAAAGATGGACTATAACTTCCTGATCTAGTTCATTGAACCATTTCAGCTCCGCATTAACACCATTATTGCCGAGAGAAGATGTATTCTTAAAATTAAGATGTGTTGTGGCATATTCTAAAATTAGCAACGATTGAGGCAGTTTAGCTATCCAGCGATGGTGTTTGTCTTGATAATTTATGTCTATCCCAGTGCAACTGCTCGCAGCCTCCAGCCCAGATGGATCATCTATTAATTCTTCTTTACTAAGCCCATCATCTTTACAGGTATAAATACAAAAATAAATACTTCCCTTAATAATAGGCGCCTGGAAAATACTCAAGCAATCAATATCTGCAAGTAAATTCTTATATTGTTGAATCATATTAGAACTATCAAGGTCCTC
>NZ_JAGQEK010000062.1 GCF_024346075.1 Synechococcus sp. Cruz CV12-2-Slac-r | reverse complement strand
AAGCTGGTGAGCAGAATCAGCGGCATCGAAAGGCCGTCTGCCCCCACAGACCAACCCAAGCCCAGCTGGGGCAACCAGGAAACCCGCTGGTAAAGCTGTAAGCCAGCGATATCGGGGTCGTAGCCCCGCAGATAGGCGGCAACTGTGATCAGAAAGGTTGTGAGCGTTACCCCAAGGGCATACCAGCGCACAACTTTGCCGTCGCCTGGATCAGGTATGAAAAAGATCAGCAGGGAGGCCGTTATCGGCAAAAGAATGGCTGTTGTTAGCCAGGGAAAGGCGTCCAGATCCTTGGCAGCGTCTTGAGAGAGTGTAGAAATTAAGTGCCAACCTGGCATTCACCGGTTGGGTTTGACACACACAGAGCTCCGCTTTTTAGCGCTCTAGCCAAGGGAACCAAAGATCACCACAAGGCCGATAACACCACCAAAAACAATCAGCGCATAAAACTGAGCCCGGCCGGTTTCGAAATATTTGAGCCCTTCTCCGCTGCCAAGGGTTAACAAACCAGTGAGATTCACCACCCCATCCACCACCTTGGCATCCACCTCCAGCACCTGTTTTGCCAGCTTGCGGCTGCCTCTTACAAAAAGCTTTTCGTTGATGGCATCCAAATACCACTTATTGGCAAGGAAGGCATTGATGCGAGGGAATCGAGCCGCAACAACAGTTGCTAGATCAATTTTGTGTAGTGCATAGGCAAACACAGCGATAGCGATACCGGTTGCTGAAATTGCTACAGAAGCTCCAGCTAAGGGTAAAAATTCGGGCCAGTTGAAGTTGGCAGCCATTTCCGCTGCTTCCTTTGGATCAAGTAGAGCGGCAAAGCGGCTATGCCACGGGGTGCCAAGTAAGCCGATCAGGATGGAAGGCACCGCCAGCACCACCAAAGGCAGGGTCATCGGCCAGGCCGATTCATGGGTTTTGCTTTGATGGCCAGCGGCAGCAGCAGCAGCTGGTTTGCCTGACGCCAGCAATAGTTCTTGGCGCAACTGCAGATCGCCACCGCGGAAAGGCCCCTCAAAGGTGAGGAAATAGAGCCGAAACATATAAAAAGCAGTCATGCCGGCAGTTAATAAACCCACTGCCCACAACAGGGGATAGCTGTTAAAGGCTTGGCCCAGGATTTCGTCTTTGCTCCAAAAACCAGCCAAAGGTGGGATACCACTAATGGCAACGCAACCGATCAAAAAGGTGATCGCTGTGATCGGCATCGTGCGTCTTAAGCCCCCCATCAGGCGCATGTCTTGAGCTAACGCCGGTTCGTGGCCCACCACTTCTTCCATCGCATGGATTACAGAACCGGAACCCAGAAACAACATCGCCTTAAAAAAGGCGTGGGTTACAAGGTGAAACATGCCCGCAATCGGTGCACCGCAACCCATGGCCAGCATCATGTAACCCAACTGACTCACAGTGCTGTAAGCCAAACCCTTTTTGAGATCCATCTGGGTAAGGGCAATCGTTGCGCCAAGGAAGCATGTGATCGTGCCCACAACAGCAATAACTGTTTGCACATCTGGAAACAAGCTGTAAAGGGGCTCAAGCCGCGCCACCAAAAACACCCCTGCCGCCACCATCGTTGCGGCATGGATTAAGGCCGAGATAGGGGTAGGACCCTCCATCGCATCAGGCAACCACACATGCAAAGGGAACTGGGCCGATTTCGCCATCGGGCCCATAAACACAAATAAACAAAGAGCTGTTGCAGCCCAGCCAGACACCCTGCCATCAGCCATAGCGGCACTCAAGCCAGTGGCGATCCCCTCGAAATCAAAACTGCCAGTAGCCCAAAACAAACCAAGAATCCCTAGTAACAGGCCAAAATCTCCAACCCGATTCACCACAAAAGCTTTTTGGGCTGCGTGGGCTGCCCCATCTCTGTCGTACCAGAAGCCCACTAAAAGGTATGAACACATCCCTACTAATTCCCAAAAAACATATATCTCCAGCAGGTTTGGGCTGATTATTAGCGCCAGCATCGAGCTGCTAAATAAGGCGAGATATGTGAAAAAACGTACATAGCTTTTGTCGTGAGCCATGTAGCCATGGGAATAAATCATCACCAAAACGGCGATGGTGGTTACCAAAGCGAGCATCACTGCGCCGAGGGGATCCACCCTGAAGCCCATCTCCAGGTTGAAATCACCGGCGCTAGCCCAGTTGAACAGAGCTTCATAGGGGGCAGCTCCCCGCAACTGTTCAGCTAAAACGGCAAAACTTAAAACTCCAGAAGCGCCAACGCTGCTGAGCAGCAATACCGCCACCGGTTTTCGCAAACGATTAACGGTGCGGTTGAAACTGATCAGCCCTAGGCCCACCAGCACAGCTCCCGCCAATGGCAAAACGGGGATTAACCAGGCAACTTCGGCAGCCGAAGGCATCTGAACGGCAGGCGAATGTGTGAAGTGTAGGCAGCACCGCTAGTGAAGCCAGTGGCCAATTCCAGAGCGAGCAAAGCTGGTGGCCCCTAAACCAATCCAACGGTGCGCTAACCAGAACAAACCAATCGCAATTGCGATACCAAGCTGAGCTGGCCGCAGGAATTCAGCCAGTACTAATTTTTGGCGCCCATCCAGCACCGCTCGAAATGGCAGCACCGAGGTATTTGCCTTTAATTCAGCAAACGCATCACCAAACCTGGCGCTGAGCCGTCTGTCGCCATTCCAAACGGCAAAAAGATGGTGGGCGATAAGCCCCGCACTGGTAACCACCATGAAACTGCTGCCGATCCAAAGCAGATGGGTGAGGCACCAAAGCACCTGCCCCACCGCTTGGGGATGGCGGCTGATGCGGATAACGCCGCTGGCATAAAGCCGCACTTTTGGCTGCAACAAAGCTGGAATCTCCAGCAGGTTGTAAGTGGCGGGATAAAGAAAGAAAAAACTGATGGCAGTGCCCACCCACACAAAGGGCACAATCCAGCTCTGCCCTTGGAAATCCCAAAGCCGTAGGCCGTCGTAGCGATGGGCCAGAAAGTAACCCACCAAAACCACCGCTGATGGGATGCTGATGGCGGCAAACAGTAGGCGCCAGGCCCGTTCGCCAATGCGGGCGGCCCCCCACGTACGCAAAGAAGCTCCGCCGCTGTGGAGCAGCGCAAACACCAGCAGCAAGGCCAACATCACGAGGCTGCTGCTATGCAGGCTGTTTTGGTGCAGTGTGGAAGGGGCCACCAAAGAAAACGGCTGGAAATGGCACCCTAGAGTTCAAACCATGGCGGACCTTCCGTTCACTATTGATCAGCTGCGCATCCTGCGGGCCATCGCCAGCGAAGGCAGCTTTAAAAAAGCCGCCGATAGCCTCTACGTAACTCAGCCAGCGGTGAGTTTGCAGATCCAAAACCTGGAGAAGCAACTCGATGTGTCGTTATTTGATCGCGGCGGCCGTAAAGCGCAGCTCACAGAAGCAGGCCATTTGCTTCTTACCTATTCCGAGCGCATCTTGAGCCAATGCCAGGAGGCTTGCCGCGCCCTTGATGATCTCCACAACCTCAAGGGGGGTTCCCTTGTGGTGGGGGCAAGCCAAACCACGGGCACCTATTTGATGCCCCGCATGATCGGTTTATTTCGCCAGAAATATCCAGATGTTTCCGTGCAATTGCAAGTGCACAGCACCAGGCGCACCAGCTGGAGTGTGGCTAACGGCCAAGTGGATCTCGCAATCATTGGCGGCGAAGTGCCAAATGAGCTAGCCGAGCAGCTGCAGGTGGTGGCCTATGCCAGCGAGGAATTGGCCCTGGTTTTGCCGATCAAGCATCCAATGGCCCGCATCCAGGAATTACAAAAAGAAGATCTCTACAGGCTTTCTTTTATCTGCCTTGATTCCCAATCCACCACCCGCAAGGTGGTGGATCAGCTGCTTTCCAGGGGCGGGCTTGATGTGCAGCGATTACGAATTGAAATGGAACTCAATTCGTTAGAGGCAATAAAAAATGCGGTGCAAAGTGGCTTGGGCGCTGCTTTTCTGCCAGTGGTGTCGATTGAACGGGAGCTGGCCACCGGTGGTTTGCATCGGGCGGCATTAAGCGATCTAAGTGTGCGGCGTCAATTGCGTTTAATCACCCACCCTGCCCGCTACTGCTCGCGCGCTTCTGCTGCATTCCGAAAAGAGATCCTGCCGGTGTTTGCCAGCCCAGATAGCCCCTTACGCCAAAATCCAGATCAAAGCTGAAGCCGAGTTCAGAATTGATCTGCTTCTGGAGTGATCCCCACGGTGTCGTCTGCGGCGGCACCAGCTACCCCTTTGGTTTGGAACTTGTTCTGGGATGAATCATTTTGATAAACGCAACGCACCACTGGCTTGTCGCGAATTGAGCCGATATAGGCAAAAGTATTCATGCGTTGTTTGCATTCCCGCATTTGTTCATTGGTAACCGCCCCTTCTTTTTGCAATACAGACCAATTCTCGCGGCGGATCACACAACCTGGTTGCAAGGTGGGCTGGGTAACAAAACTGGAGGATGGATTCATCGTGGTGTAGGTCTCCACATCCATCACAAAGGCACTAGCGCCCCATTGCTTACAAAATTCAGGATCTGGCACCGCCATATCCAATTGCTGGCTACTGGCGATGTTGCCTTGGTTGCCAGCGGTGTTGCTACTTAGAGCGGTGCCGATACCAATGCCAAGAATCATCACACCAGCCATCAAGGCGATGGTGGCCGTATTGAATTTCAAGCCAGCTAAACCCTGCCCCGGCTGAGGCGGTGCATTGCGGTTGCGCTCTCGGGAACGCTCCTGTTCGTAGGCGCGCTCATTATCGCGCTCGTTATTCCTGTTGCCGTAGGGAGAGGGGGGGCGGCGTGGGGCCATTTAGAGAGTTTCGGGGCTACGGGGTAAACCCATGGAGTAATTGAGCACCCTGCTTTTTAAGTTGTAACGCAATTCACCAGCCTGCAGTAGCTCACGGATATAACCCTCTAAAGCTGAGCCGATTCCCCGCAGGTTGTAATCGTTCATGGGGGTTCCGGCAGCGGCATCCACTAATTCAGCAAATCGCTGTTGCACCTTGGCGAGGGGGCTTTCATCCCATTCAAATTCGCTATCTGGATCTAAATCCAGCGTTAGTTGATCTGCCGCGGCCGTAAGGATGCCGTTGCTGCCAACGGTGGCTGCGAAAATGCGCACATGGCGGGTGGTGCACTTAAGTGGCGTATCAGACACCAGCGGTAAACAGCAGAAGGTTTTCTAACTCTATGGTGGGCGCTCAATTCAAATAGGTGTGGTGATGAGGGTGGCGATTGCCGGGGCCGGGTTGGCGGGATTGGCCTGCGCCAAATACCTCAGTGATGCCGGCCATACAGCGGTTGTTTATGAAGCCCGCGATGTGCTCGGCGGCAAGGTAGCTGCTTGGCAAGATGAAGATGGAGATTGGTATGAAACCGGTTTACACATCTTTTTTGGCGCCTACCCAAACATGCTGCAGCTGTTTGCTGAACTTGGCATAGAAGAGCGGCTGCAGTGGAAAAGCCACTCGATGGTTTTTAACCAGCGGGAGGTGCCCGGTTCCTACAGCCGCTTTGATTTCCCTGATCTGCCAGCACCACTAAATGGTGTTGCGGCAATTCTTGGCAATAACGATCTACTCACCTGGCCGGAAAAGATTGCCTTTGGTTTGGGGTTGGTTCCTGCAATGTTGCGGGGTCAAGAATATGTTGAGAAGTGCGATAAATATTCATGGACTGAATGGTTGCGTTTGCATAATATTCCCGAACGGGTTAATGATGAAGTATTTATCGCGATGAGTAAAGCGCTTAATTTTATTGATCCCGATCAGATTTCCAGCACCGTATTACTCACAGCATTAAATCGTTTTTTGCAAGAAAAGAATGGGTCTAAAATGGCTTTCCTCGATGGAAATCCTCCCGAGCGGCTCTGCCAACCAATGGTTGAACATATTCAAGCCAGCGGAGGTGAAGTACATCTGGAAACTCCCCTAAGAGAAATCCAGCTCGGCGAGAATGGAGCTGTTACTGGTTTTCGGATTGGTGGGATCAATGGCAAGGAGGGCTTTGTGGCGGAAGCTGATGCCTACGTGAGTGCTTTGCCTGTAGATCCATTTAAATTACTTTTGCCTAAATCCTGGCAAGAGATGCCATTTTTTAGCCGCCTTGAGGGGCTGAAGGGAGTGCCAGTTATTAACATCCATTTGTGGTTTGATCGCAAACTCACTGATATAGATCATCTGCTTTTTAGTAGATCACCTCTGCTCAGTGTGTATGCCGATATGAGTAATACCTGCCGCGAATATGCAGATCCGGATCGCTCTATGCTCGAATTGGTTTTTGCACCCGCCCATGATTGGATCGGCAAGCCTGATAACGAAATTATCGCTGCCACTTTGGGCGAATTAGAGCGCCTATTCCCTCAACATTTTGGTGGCACTGAGCCAGCTAAGTTGCGAAAAAGTAAAGTTGTAAAAACCCCTTTATCCGTTTATAAAACAGTGCCTGGCTGCCAAGCTCTGCGCCCCAGCCAAACCACACCGATTAGTAATTTTTACCTCGCTGGCGACTACACAATGCAGCGCTACCTCGCTTCGATGGAAGGGGCCGTGTTGAGCGGTAAGCTCTGCGCGGCGGCGGTGGCGGGCTAACAAATGGTTTTTTGCCCTGTGCGATCTATTGCGGTGCTCCCCTCCTTAGAAGAGGCTTACGAAAGCTGCCGGGTAGAAACTGAACGCTGGGCTAAAACTTTTTATCTCGGCACTCTTTTGATGCCCCCTCCAAAGAGGCGGGCGATCTGGGCCATTTATGTGTGGTGCCGGCGCACCGATGAATTAATGGATAGCGAGGAAGCCCAAAAATTACCGGTGGAAGAACTCAGCGAACGTTTAAACATTTGGGAGGAACGCACTAGATGTTTGTTCAAAGGTGTTGTGTTTGATGGCCTTGATCTGGTGATGGCGGATGTGATCCAGCGTTATCCCCAACCTTTAGAGCCATACCTTGAAATGATTGAGGGGCAACGGATGGACCTTAATCAGCATCGATATGCCACTTTTGCGGATTTGGAGTGCTACTGCTATCGGGTTGCAGGCACCGTTGGCTTAATGACCCAGGAGGTTATGGGCCTTGATCCTGCTTATATCAGTGCCCCTTGGAGCAGCAAACCAAATACCAGTGATGCAGCTGTGGCTTTAGGGATCGCTAATCAACTCACAAATATCCTGCGTGATGTGGGAGAGGATCGCGCCCGCGGCCGAATTTATCTACCTCAGGAAGATCTGCTGCGCTTTGGTTATTCAGAAGCTGATCTACTCGCCGGCACTCTCAACGCAAATTGGAATGCCTTGATGGCTTTTCAATTGCAACGGGCCCGCCAATGGTTTGCTCGCTCTGAATCTGGGGTGCGCTGGTTAGCAGCAGATGCCCGTTGGCCTGTATGGGCTTCGTTGCGCTTGTATCGCGGCATTCTTGATGCAATCGAAAAACTCAACTACGACGTTTTTAACCACAGGGCTTATGTGCCAAGGGTGGGGAAATTTCTAGATCTACCCGTTTCCTATGTGATAGCTCAAGCCCGTTGAGCTAACCATTCTTGCAAAATTGGATTCACTATTTCTGGTGCTTCATCGTGGGGGCAATGGCCGAGGCCAGGTAATAAGCGCAGCTCTTTAATGCAACTGAATTGATCCCGCCAGCGGGCGGCCTCGAGGGGGGCTTCCCAGGGATCTGCTGCGCCCCAAAGCAAACGCACCGGCACATTTAATACCTCCAGCAGCTCGGGGGCGAGGTGGTCGTTGAAGAGATTTATGAAACCGCGGAAACTTTCAGTGGCGCCGGGAGCGCAGCTGGGCAGGTGCAGCAAGCTGATCAGCTCTTGATCAATATTTGCGCCGCTTGGATAGGCCCGCAACAGCACGCTACGAATAAAAGCGGGCCTGGCTAGTAAACGAAATAACGGTGCAATTACCCAGCGTTGTTTTACTAATTGCTTTATCAAAGGGCGACTGAGTTTTTCTAAACCGGGCAGCTGGGCTGAGCGTTTGTCGTCGAGGGTGCGCTGGGCGCAATCGATCAGGATTACCTGGGCTGGTGCGTACCCTTCCTCTTGCATCAAGCAGGCAGTGGTAAGGGCCACCATCGCACCAATTGAATTGCCCACCAGGTGCACTTCAGCGCCGGGCACTGGCTGCACCACTTGGTTTATGAAATCCCGTAGCAAGCTGGCCCATAGGTTGAAGCAGTAAATCACCGACCCAGGGCTTTTTGCTTCTTTAGGCAATTGCGAGCGTGGTTTTGCGCTGGCACCAAAACCAAGTAAATCGATAGCAAAAACAGGTCGGTTTTTGCTTAATTCCTCAATATTGAAACGCCAATGGCCACTAGAAGCGCCAAAGCCATGCACCAACACCACAGGTGCACCGTTAGCGCTATCCCCCTGCTGCCGATAAGCAATTTCCTGAGGGCCAGCTTCCCCTTGCCATAACCAAAAACGTAAGGGGGTTAAAGGCATTAGTTAATTGGTTGCTTGAAAAAACTATTTCTAGGCAGTTGTTTTTTGATTTTCCAAAAGATCTTTCAATTTTGAAAGTTCTCCAGCCCAACGGGGATCTGGGGCAGCAGCGGCGGGAGCGTCACTATGAACAACCTTATCCACAGATTTACGCGATGGAGTGGGTCCGGCGGAACCGGGGCGCCGATCGTTATTACCACCACGCTCATTGCCACGGCTTTCTTTCTTTTCAGAAACCTCTACTTTCATTTGGCTGCCGCCATATTCAAGGCCGTTGAACTGGGCAATTACTTCATCGGTGAGTTTGGCGTCGTCCACATTGACAAACCCAAATCCACGGCAACCGCCGGTTTCGCGATCTAAAACCGCTTTAAACCTCACTCCAGCGCCAACGGCAGCAAACATATTCTCCAGTTCTTTTTGATCGAAAGACTGGGGCAGATTGCCAACGTAGAGGCGGATGCTCATGGGAAAAGAAGAAAACGTGGGGCCTTGGTTTTAACCAGAATTGCTGGAAGCTCGGGCCGTATCAATGCAGTTAATCATGCGGCCGGGGGAGTTGATCAAGAAAATGCTTGGCCGCTTCAAGGTTGTGGGGCTTACCGAAAGCGCGAGCTTTGGTGAGTTGCCACAGCAATGCGCCAATGGCCGGCCCGGGTGATAACCCCAGCTGTTGCTGCAACTGGGCTCCATCGATGGGGCTGCGGGGATGAAATAGGCGGTCTTCTGGGTTTCGCCATCGCTCCAGCCAGCCCTCTGTAGCCCCGGGAATCAGCAGCACCAAGGCGCCTAAATCTGCCTCTAAATCCAGGCAGAGCCTGAGTTGTTCCTCCTCAAGCAGCACTGGATTTTGCAGGATGGTTTGCCACCAGTGGCGCAATATCTGGCAGCGTTGCTGCAATTTCTTGCTGGCTTTCAAACGCCCCAAGCTGCGGGCGCTAAACAACTGGGCCAGCCGCGCTAGGGGTAAGGCTGTGGCGGCCTCCTCGCTGCTTAAGGGGCAAGCGGAATCGAGATTTATGTTTTTTGGGTTTATTAATTTTTGGTTACGGCAAAATTGCAGCGGCTCTAGCCATGGCTGCAGCAAGCCAAGCTCAATGGCCTGCTCTAAGCCCTT
The DNA here is from genome assembly GCF_024346075.1 of Synechococcus sp. Cruz CV12-2-Slac-r. Classification (GTDB taxonomy): domain Bacteria; phylum Cyanobacteriota; class Cyanobacteriia; order PCC-6307; family Cyanobiaceae; genus Synechococcus_D. The sequence goes on along the minus strand of NZ_JAGQEK010000062.1, from coordinate 516 downwards.
TGAGCCATGGGAACAGCGCGCCAATTTTTCTAGTTCCGCCAGCACCCGTTCAGGGGCCACTTGGCCCAATAAAGCCCCATGGCGTTGCAGCAGTTTGCAGCTGGCCGATTCCAGCTGAAAATTAAGCTCTGCCGCCAGCCGCGGCCCCCGCAGCAGCCGCAGGGGATCAGCCTGCAAATTTTGTTCGCTGATGGCAGTAATTAGCCCCTTTGCCAGATCAGCTAACCCCCCTTGCGGATCAAGCAGGGGGCCATTGCCATCTAGTGGTAATGCCATGGCATTGATCCGGTAATCGCGTCGAGCTAGGTCTTCTTCAAGGTTGGCGCCGCTACAGGCAGCAAGATCAACGGTGTATGGGCCAAGCACCACACGGGCCATATCTCTTTCCGCATCAAGCACCACCACCACACCTCCATGGGCTTGCGCTAGCTGGCGAGCTAATGGAATCGCCCCTGCTGGCACCACAAGATCAAGGTCTGGATGGGGAGCCAATCGATTTAAAAGTCCATCGCGCAC
>NZ_JAGQEK010000061.1 GCF_024346075.1 Synechococcus sp. Cruz CV12-2-Slac-r | reverse complement strand
TTCAGAATATAAAACTGAACTCCTTCGCTGCAAGGGGGAGTAGTTAAAGACCCAGCGTAGGTATAATAGTCAAGATTAACTGGTAAAATTCCTGAAAGGGACGGTAAATTTAGTTCTACCTTAGCGCCTTTTGTTCGAGGAAGTTTACTCCAGAAAGAATCTAGATAAGCATTTTTAGCACCTTCCTTAAAGTTCACACCAATAACAGCGAGCTTGCCGGCCGCATTCTGATGCACCAAATGTACGTTCATTTTGAAATGAACGCCATTAATTGCTTCTTCACTGGGTGTATGGAAATGATACTGAAGTAATTTGTAAGCTTGATTGCCAATTTTTAAACCACCAGAGGTATTAACTTGAATTGTGGTTCCTGTATTAACAACTACATCACCAGATGTTGCGGGGTAATCAGGCTTTAAAGGAACCGGTAGAGATTTTTTTTGAACATTAGAAGTTACAATATTAACAGGTGCTTGCTCTTTGCCATCCGCGCACTTTTGATAGGCAGGACTGAGTTGGCCCCATTTTTCTGGTGACACATCGCCTTTATACCCATATTGAGGTTTAGCTATTACAGCTGCAGCCTGCAATACAATAAATGGCAACATCAGTGAAGATAGTTGCAAGCGAAAGGAGGGCATTTGAAAAATGGATCATTAAATATCTAAATTTATCACACTAGAACGCTAGCGGCAACGCTGGATGCTGGATCAAAACCTGCTTGAGATAAAGGGCGGTGTGGCTAGTGGGATGCTCCGCCACTTGCTCTGGGGTGCCACACACAACAATTTCACCACCTTTATCACCACCTTCTGGGCCTAGATCAATAATCCAATCTGCACAGCGAATCACATCGAGATTGTGTTCAATTACAAGAATTGAATTACCTTTATCTACTAATCTTTGCATCACTTCCATCAATTTATGCACATCATAGAAACTTAAGCCAGTAGTTGGTTCATCAATTAAATAAAGTGTTTTTCCAGTTGCTCTTTTTGATAGTTCGGTTGCCAACTTCACTCTTTGTGCCTCGCCACCAGAAAGGGTTGGTGCCGGTTGGCCAAGCTTCACATAACCAAGCCCCACATCCACCAGGGTGCGTAATCGATCGGCTGCCTGGGGAATGGCAGTAAAAACGTCAGCCGCCTGTTCCACCGTCATCTGTAGAACATCTGCAATCGTGTGGCCCCGGTATTTCACCTGTAGGGTTTCTCGGTTATAACGAGCGCCTTTACACACATCACATTGCACATATACATCGGGCAAGAAGTTCATTTCAATAACATTTACCCCTTGACCGCTGCAGGATTCACAACGCCCACCTTTAACGTTGAAACTAAACTGACCCACTTGATAACCACGCGCCTTGGCTTCTACTGTTGCTGCAAATACCTGGCGAATTGGATCAAATGCACCTGTATAAGTAGCAGGATTAGACCTCGGCGTACGGCCAATCGGAGATTGATCAATAATAATTACTTTATCAATGGCGCTAATGCCACGCATTTCAGCTAAGCCACTCGGAAATGGCACTTTCATGCCGAGTTGATGTTCAAGGGCTGGATGAAGTAATTCATTCACTAATGTGCTTTTACCACTCCCGCTTACCCCAGTTACTGCCACCAAGCGGCCAAGGGGAATTTCCACATCTAAATGATTTAAATTATTTCGATGGCAATCGTGCAAAGTTATACGGCGCGTATTACTAGTACGCCGCTCAAATGGGGTGGGGATTGAAAGCCTGCCGCTTAGATATGCACCGGTAATCGAATCTTCTGCCGCCATTAAATCATCCATGCCACCTTCTGCAACTATTCGCCCGCCATGCACACCAGCCCCGGGGCCAATATCAACTATGTAATCCGCAGCCCGCATCGTATCTTCATCGTGCTCCACAACAATTAAAGTATTACCCAAATCCCGCAACTTAATCAAAGTAGCTAGCAATCGATCATTATCTCTTTGATGCAAACCAATACTGGGTTCATCGAGCACATACAAAACGCCAGTGAGGCCAGCTCCAATCTGGGTAGCTAAACGAATACGTTGCGCCTCCCCCCCCGATAGGGTCATGGCGGGGCGATCAAGGCTTAAATAATCCAAGCCCACATCAATTAGGAAGCGCAATCTCATGCGAATTTCCCTTAATACCAGATCAGCAATTTGTATTTGTCTGCTGCTCATTAATGCTTCACCAGTGCTATCTATGCCCATCAAGGCCTCGATACGCCTCAGGCACTCACCAACGCTCACAGCTGTTAGATCGGTGATACCAAAGGGGCCAATTCGCACTGCGAGGGCTTCTGCTCGAAGTCTTTTACCAGCGCAGCTGACGCATGGAACTAAATCTTGAAATTTTTCTAACTTTTGACGCGCCGATTCTCCACCCGCATCTGTTAATTGCCGATCTAAAATTGTTAAGACCCCTTCAAATCTACGTTCGTATCCTTTATTTTTACTATATCTACTATCAGCTTCTATCATTATAGGTTCTACGGTGCCAAATAACAAAGCTTCCTGTTGGGTGCGGCTTAGATCTTTCCAAGCAGTTTTTAATTCAAACTTATAAGCCAACCCCACACTATAAAGCAAAGAAAAATAATAACTACTATCTTTTTCACTCCAAGGTGCAATAGCTGAATACACAGGTTGGCTTGGATCAGGCACCACCCTTTGTTCAGTAAATTTACGTAGAAAGCCGATACCATGGCAATCGGGACAGGCGCCATAGGGGCTATTAAAAGAAAACAGCCGTGGTGATAACTCTTCCATCACCGCCCCATGCACCGGGCAGGCATAGTTTTCTGAATAAAGTCTTTCTCGCTCCACCCCATCAGCTAAGGCTTCACTCTTTTTAGGAACCACTTCCACCAAGGCCAGCCCGTCACCCCGTTTCAAAGCGGTACGCAAAGAATCGGTTAAACGTTCTTGCACCCCTTCACGGGCTACTAAACGATCTACCACCACCTCAATGTTATGGGAGTGGTTTTTATCTAATTCAATATTATCTGAAAGTTCCCTCACCTCACCATTAATACGCACTCGGGCAAAACCCTCTGCAACTAAACCGCTTAATAATTTGTTGTGGGTACCTTTTTTACCCCGCACAACAGGAGCTAATATTTGATATCTGCAATCATCAGGTAGCAGCAATATCTGATCGACCATTTCATCGATCGACTGCGGCTGGATTGAAAGATCGCACTGGGGGCAATGGGGTTCACCGGCCCTACCAAATAACAAGCGCAGATAGTCTTGAATTTCCGTAACCGTGCCAACGGTGGAACGGGGGTTGTGGCTGGTGGATTTTTGATCGATCGAAATCGCAGGTGATAAACCTTCAATCGCATCAACATCAGGCTTATCTACCTGCCCCAAAAATTGCCGGGCATAGGTGGAAAGGCTTTCCACATAGCGTCTTTGCCCTTCAGCAAAAATAGTATCGAAGGCAAGAGAGCTTTTACCGCTACCGCTCACGCCCGTAAAAACCACCAAGCGGTTGCGAGGCAGGGTGAGATCTACGTTTTTGAGGTTGTGCTGGCGGGCGCCCCGCACCCGGATTACCTCGCCTGAAATGGCCTTGGCGCGAGCCATCGGAGAGGTTCAACAATTCGCGATTCTAGGCAAGTGCGCCCCGTTCAAGCGAGCCTTTGCTGCAAAAGGCTCGCTGCAAAGCGTCTGGCCTCACCACTATCACCACCAGCTAATTCAGCTAACTCCTTTTCACGATCCTGGGGGTTCAGCAATGGCCGCACCAGGGTGCGGGTTACACCGTTTTGCACTTCTTTTTGCACCAGCAGATGCTGATCTGCTGCTGCTGCCACCACCGCTTGATGGGTAACACAAAAAACCTGTCGGTGTTTGGCTAAACGCCGCAACAGATCCGCCATAGCCACACTTACCTTGCCACTCACGCCACTATCGATCTCATCAAATACCAGCGTTACCCCAGTATCAGCTTCGGCTAAACAGGTTTTTAAGGCCAGTAAAAATCGACTCATCTCCCCACCGGATGCCACCTCTTGCAAAGGTGCCAAGGGTTCGCCTGGATTAGCGGAAAATTGAAACTGCACTGTTTCAGCGCCTTCTTCTCCGGGCGAACATGGATCAAGCGCAATTGCAAAGCGCACCGCCGGCAAAGCCATGGGTCGCAACGCCTGCATCAACTGCTCTTCAAGGCTGCGAGCTGCTCTTTGGCGTTCAGCGCTAAGGGCTGCGCAGGCCTGATCTCGTTTTAAGCGGCCTGTTAATTCCGCCTGTTCCAGCGCTGCCAATCGAGCTTGCATTCCAGCTTCAAGCAATTGCAGGCGCAATTGGTCGCGCCGCTGGATTAGCCCGCTGAGCTCCAAACCATGGCGCCGCTCCAAACCTTTTAGTAATGCAATTCGATCCTGGAGAGTCGCCAGATGTTCTGGATCTGCTTCCAGCCCGCTTGCATAAGCATCAAGGTCTTTTGCCAACTCCTGAAAATTGCTGTGGGCCTCTAGCCAGCGCTGCTGAAACACCAGCAAGCTGGCATCAAGGCCAAGCATCACCTGTAATTCCTGATCACAGGCCGCCAAATGTTCCAACACCGCTGGCGCCGCCTCGGCCCCCTCCTGCAGCCGGCCCTGTAATTCAGAGCAACCTTGCTGCAGCCTCACCCCATGGCAAAGGCGGTCCTGCTCCTGCTCCAACCGCTGCCGCTCATGGGGATCCTCCAGTTGTGCTGCCTCCAGTTCATACAACAACTGCTCTTGCCGCTGCCGCTCTTGTTCGCTCTGATTTAGCGCCTGTTGCGCCTGCTCCAGTGCTTGTAGGGCCTGCTTCCAACCCTTTTGGGCTTGGCGCACCGGGCTTAGGCAACTTTGTAAGGCACTTCCACCACAGCGATCAAGCCAGCGGCGTTGCTCCCCAGGGCGGCCTAGGTGTTGGGTGATCCCCTGGCCGGTGAGATCAAGGAGGAGCGGCCGCAATTCAGCCAACAGCGTTTTGTTTAAAACCACCCCGTTTAGGCGGCTGCGGCTGATTAATTTGTCGTCTTGGCGTCGTAATTCACGGCTGAGCAGTAGTTCATCTTCAGCCTCAAGATTTAACTGTTGGTGAGCGCACCACTGGCGCAGAGCAGGGCTGAAAGAAAAGGCCGCTTCGATTTCGCCGCGATTGGCACCGGTTCTTATAAGGCGCGCTGGTTGGCCGCCGCCAGTTACTGCATCGAGCGCATCAAGCAGGATTGATTTCCCTGCGCCAGTTTCACCTGTTAACACTGTGAAACCAGCAGAGAAGCTAAGTTCCAACGCTTCGATCAAAGCAATATTTTCGAGGCGCAGAGTTGTGAGCACCCCAGCCTCCGATAAACAGCTAAAAGTTATGCAAACCGTAGCTAAGGCGAGGCCGTTTCATAAGGGGTTAAAGCACAGCTGAACCAATCGCCTATCAGAATCAACTGAAAAGCAGCAAAAAGCAGTGGAAACGCTCAAATCAAGGGAACTGAGCGATTTTCTTGAGGTTGCTGGGCTCAACAGCTACGACCCTGCAACGATCACCAGGATTTATGCCGGCCATCCGCAAAGATTATTGCGGCGGCTTTGGCAAACCTTGGTGCCGATCGCCCTGCTGCTGCTTGGGGTATTAAGCGACAAAATCAGCGGCAGGTTGAAAAATGCTGTTGTTGCGCGGCAGCGAGCAAAGCAAGCCTCGAATTTATTAGCTGAATTAGGCCCGGCTTTTATCAAAGCTGGGCAGGCCCTTTCCACCCGGCCAGACATTGTTCCACCGGTGTTACTTGAGGAATTATCGAGGCTTCAGGATCAATTACCAGCATTTTCTAGCGATCTTGCTAGGGCCTGTATCGCTGAAGATCTTGGCGCTCCGGTTCATGAGTTATTTGGAAGCCTTGAACCGGAGCCAATTTCAGCTGCATCTTTAGGTCAGGTTTATCGAGGCACCCTTAAAGACGGTAGGGCGGTGGCGGTGAAGGTACAAAGACCGGGGCTGAGAGAACAAATTACCCTTGATTTATATATTGTTCGCAATATTGCCGCTTGGCTTAAAACTAATATTGGTTTAATACGTAGTGATTTAGTTGCCTTAATAGATGAATTAGGCAAGCGGGTTTTCGAAGAGATGGATTATTACAACGAAGCTAGTAATGCTGAGAATTTTGCTAAGTTACATGCCCACAATGCCCGTATTGCGGTTCCTGCCATCTATCGCGAACTCACCAGCAGGCGGGTGCTCACCATGGAGTGGATGGAGGGAATCAAATTAACCCGTTTAGATGCGGTTCAAGCGATGGGTGTAGACCCTGAAGAGTTGGTGGAAATTGGTGTTAATTGCAGCTTGCAGCAACTCCTGGAGCATGGTTTTTTTCATGCTGATCCCCATCCTGGCAACCTCTTAGCTCTGCCGGATGGCCGTTTGGCTTATCTTGATTTTGGCATGATGAGCGAGGTAACTCGAGAATCGCGAACTGGTTTAATTAGGGCTGTGGTGCATTTAGTAAATAAGAATTTCGATGCCCTCTCAAAAGATTTTGTTAGCCTTGGTTTCCTAGCGCAAGAAGTAAATCTAGCTCCGATTGTTCCCGCCTTTGAGCAGGTGTTTAGCCAAGCGCTAGAAAAAGGTGTAAGCCGCATGGATTTCAAAGCAGTTACCGATGATTTATCCGGAGTTATGTATAAATTTCCTTTCCAAGTACCCCCATACTATGCCTTGATAATCCGTTCGCTTATCACCTTGGAAGGTATTGCTTTAACAGTTGATAGAGACTTTAAAATCCTCGGTGCTGCCTACCCATATTTTGCCCGCAGATTATTAGAAGATTCCGATCCTGATTTAAGAAAATCACTTAAAGAAATGTTATTTGAAGGAGAAGTATTTAAGTGGTCTCGTTTAGAAAACTTAATACTTAGTGCTGCTAAACAGCAACAACTAGATCTTAACAGTTTAATTGACCAAACTTTGGATTTTCTATTTTCTCCAAAAGCCGGTGTGTTGCGTATGCAGTTGGTTAACGCCGCCGCCGATCAACTCGATGCAGCAGGATGGCAGTTGTTTCAAAGGATTGGTAGGCGCCTTCCTAAACAGCTGCGCCCCCCTGGATTACAGAATTCAGCTGCAGTAGTTAACAGTAATCATTTGCTAAGTATCGAGCCAATTCGTGAATTGCTGAGCATTCTCAATAAACTTCCTGGGTTTGAAGCGCAGCTGCTCACAAAACGCTTACCACGGCTTCTTAATGAACCGGATCTCAGGGAGATGGGTTTTGAGCTTGCAAAAGGTTTAGCCGAACGCAGTGTGGTGCGTTTGGTGAGGGATGTGCTTACAGACCCCAAGCTGAAACTTCAACTAAACGCAGCAGCCTAGATTTAAGACGAAAATTTTTTTCCAGTTGCCGTGCTTCATATCCCACCGGTGCTGGCCACTGAAAACATAGTTTTCGTGAGCGGTGCCTTTCGACGCACGATTTATGTATCCGATCTGGAATCTTTTGCAAAAACAGGGGTTCCCGTTGGTTTGCTGGCTGATCTGCTGAAATTTTCGAAGCAGAATCCAAAATCCGTTCAGGGAATGATTAACACTGAACTCCCTGTTCCGGTTGTTCTTACTAGTCGTTTGCTCTACACCCGCATCGGTGAGGCGATTTTGGCGAGGGCTACTGCAGTGATGCATCCCCTACGAGCTCCGCAGTTTGGTATCCAAGCTTTGCGTTCTGCTTTGGTGCTAGGCGTTGCTGAAAACAATGGCAAGCTCAGCCCCCTCAGTTTTCTTAGGGCCTATCCAGCCGAAGAAATGGCAGTAGATATTCCCCAGCTATTAGGGATATTGAAAAAAGCTTCTTCCATAAGCGAGCTGGTGCGTTTTTTCTCGGAAGCTCCCTTAGACGGCTTGAAGTAACCGCCCAGCTAAAATGTTCTTTTAAGCCATTCCGTGCCTTTTCCCAGTTCCGTTCGCGGCCTATTCCAAAGGCCCACCACACAGAACTGGCAGGGGCTTATCCATGCCTACAACCGTTGGCTACCCGTTAGCGATCGCACCCCTGTAATCAGCCTTTGCGAAGGCTCTACCCCTTTAGTAGCTGCACCTGCTTTATCAGCACGGCTTGGTAGGGGTATTCAGGTGCATTTAAAGGTGGATGGTCTTAACCCCACCGGTAGTTTTAAAGACCGTGGCATGACGATGGCGGTTAGCAAAGCAAAGGAAGCTGGCGCCACAGCTGTGATTTGTGCCAGCACTGGCAACACCTCTGCTGCTGCTGCTGCCTATGCCCGCCGCGGCGGTATGAGGGCCTTTGTGTTGATTCCCGATGGGTATGTAGCCCAAGGGAAATTAGCCCAAGCTTTGCTTTACGGAGCTGAGGTGCTGGCGGTGCGCGGAAATTTTGATCGCGCCCTCACCATCGTTAGAGAGGTGGCTGATAAATACCCCGTAACACTGGTTAATTCTTTAAATCCCTATCGCTTGCAGGGGCAAAAAACAGCTGCATTTGAGGTGGTTGATGTGTTGGGGGATGCCCCCGATTGGCTTTGTATCCCCATGGGTAATGCCGGCAACATCAGCGCTTACTGGATGGGATTTAAAGAATATAAAAATGCTGGTAGATGCCGCACCTTGCCGCGAATGATGGGCTTTCAAGCAGCCGGATCAGCTCCACTAGTGCATGGCACCACTGTTGAGCAACCAGACACGATTGCCACTGCAATCCGGATCGGAAACCCAGCTAACCGCGAAAAAGCACTGAAGGTGAGGGAAGAAAGTAATGGTGGTTTTTCAGCTGTAAGCGATCAAGAAATTCTCAGCGCTTATCGCTTCCTTGGCCGCGAAGAAGGCGTGTTTTGCGAACCAGCCAGTGCAGCTTCTGTGGCGGGGTTACTGCAAAGGGCTGAAGAGGTTCCTTCTGGGGCTCGGGTGGTGTGTGTACTCACCGGTAATGGCCTCAAAGATCCAACTACAGCAATTGATCACAGTGAAGCCACATTCCATGGCGACCTAGATCCCAGCACTGAAACAGTGGCAAAAGTTCTGGGTTTTTAATTAACCGGGCCGCAAACTGTCTGGGGAAGAAGCTCAAATTAACTGGGGAAAACCTGGGGCTATTGAGCGCGAATTTTCTTGGGCGGTTTTGCACAAGCATTGGAAAAAGTGGAAAACCTCTTTATTTCCCCATTCAGCCAATTAAGTTCCACAGCTAATTATTTGATAAAACCCTTTATTTTCAATGCTTTTAAAGCTTTTCCAGGCTTTCCCCAGCCCCTACTACTACTGGTTATTTCTTTTCTTTTAATTTATTAATCCTTTTGATAGAGGAGGGAAATTACGCGTTGCGATTTGGCAATTGGTGTGGAAGCTTGGTAGCAATTCAATCGGTCCCAAAGGGATGAAGTTGGTTTGCAGCCAAACAGAGCTCAACAGCAGCCTGCAATTGGTAAGCCGCGCAATTGCTGGTAGACCCACCCATCCGGTACTTGCAAATGTGCTGGTTACAGCCGATGCAGCTGCAGGGCGGATCAGCCTCACCGGATTTGATTTAAGCCTTGGGATCCAAACCAGCTTTGCAGCGGTGGTAGAGGGCAGTGGCGCCATCACCCTGCCCGCAAAGTTGCTCGCCGATATCGTTAGCCGCTTGCCGCCTGATGGCCCCATCACCCTCTCCTGCCCTGAAGGGGAAGAACAGGTGGAACTCACTGCCCTTTCTGGCAGTTATCAGATGCGCGGTATGACCGCTGAAGATTTTCCTGAACTACCACTTGCCCAAAATGGCAGGCCGATTTTATTGAGTGGTGCCGCTTTAGTGGAGGGCTTGCGGAGCACTCTTTTTGCAAGCAGCAGCGATGAAGCAAAGCAGATCCTCACCGGCATTCACCTCAAGGTGGAGGAAGGCGGCTTGGAATTTGCTGCCACCGATGGCCATCGTTTAGCGGTTAGGCGTAATCAAGCCGGAGGGGAACAGGGGGCTGAACCCTTTGCTGTAACTGTGCCAGCCCGTTCTTTACGGGAACTGGAACGTTTGTTATCAGCTCGCCCAAGTGAAGAATCGATCAGCTTGTTCTGCGATCGCGGCCAGGTGGTGTTTTTATGGGCTGATCAAGTGCTCACCAGCCGCACTCTCGATGGCA
>NZ_JAGQEK010000060.1 GCF_024346075.1 Synechococcus sp. Cruz CV12-2-Slac-r | reverse complement strand
GCTAAACACCCCTGGCACCAAAGTAATCCCAAGATCTGCCGCCGTAATTAGCAATTCAGCAGATGCAACGGGTGCCATTGCATAGCTAATACCAATTTTAGAAATCAAAGGAAGCTGTTCTTGATTGCTTATGCCTGCAGCACCAAATCGCACATGCGGCCATTGTTTCTGAAGATCTAAAAGCAATTCAGCCCACCAGGGAGCTGAATTCCAAGACAATTCCACGTGTATGAAGCCAGCTTCTGCAACTGCCGCCACCTGTATCTGAGCTTGTTTGCTGCTATTTGGGCGTAAAACAGCCAGCAATGGGCTATTACTTAGAGATGCCTTAAGAGCAGCTGGATCAGCTTTAAACGTAGTTTGCAACCTCAACATCACGGAGCAGTAATAGTTCTTGTAGCTGTTCTGCATCAACGGTTTCTTGTTCAACCAAGAGATCAGCTAATTCATCAAGAACAGCACGATTTGCAACAAGAACACCGGTGGCACGCTTGTAGGCAACCGCAACTAAATCTGAAACTTCAGCATCAATTGTGGCGGCAGTGTCTTCTGAGAAATCTCTTTCCGCACCGATATCACGGCCAAGGAACATTCCACCTTGGGATCTACCAAGTGCGATCGGGCCAAGCTTATCGCTCATGCCAAAACGGGTAACCATTTGGCGTGCAACCCGGGCAACTTGCTGAAGATCATTGGAAGCTCCAGTTGTAACTTCATCTTCCCCATAAACAATTTCTTCTGCAACACGGCCGCCTAGGGCAACAGCCATTTGATTTTGCAAATAGGAACGTGAATAAAGCCCCGATTCCATCCTTTCTTCACTGGGGGTAAAGAAAGTGAGGCCGCCTGCATTACCACGGGGAATAATGCTGATTTTTTGAACTGAATCATAATCAGGCATCAGCGCTCCAACTAGAGCGTGGCCTGCCTCGTGATAAGCAACAAGGCGTTTGCGCCTTTCGCTCATAACACGATCTTTCTTTTCAGGGCCTGCCATTACCCGTTCGATTGCATCATTTACCTCATCCATTGATATTTCACTTAATTGACGGCGAGCTGCCATGATTGCAGCCTCATTTAATAGATTTGCTAGATCGGCACCAGTAAATCCAGGGGTGCGGCGGGCCACCCGGTCAAGGTCTACATCTTTGCTAAGGGTTTTACCTCTTGCATGAACTCCGAGGATTTGAAGCCGGCCGCTGTAATCAGGCCTATCAACAACTACCTGGCGATCAAAACGGCCTGGACGCATTAAGGCTGAATCCAATACATCAGGGCGGTTTGTTGCAGCAACAATGATGATGCCTGTATTACCTTCAAAACCATCCATCTCTGTAAGTAGCTGGTTAAGAGTTTGCTCACGTTCATCGTTGCCGCCACCGAGGCCTGCACCCCGCTGCCTACCAACAGCATCAATCTCATCAATAAAAACTATGCATGGGGCATTCTTTTTAGCTTGCTCAAAAAGATCTCTTACTCTGCTGGCACCAACACCAACAAACATTTCAACAAATTCAGAACCTGAAATTGAAAAGAAAGGTACGCCAGCTTCGCCTGCAACAGCCTTAGCAAGCAAGGTTTTACCTGTACCTGGAGGGCCAACTAATAAAACACCTTTTGGAATCTTTGCACCAACTGCTGTGAAACGGTCTGGATTTTTAAGAAAATCAACCACCTCTGTTAGCTCAAGTTTTGCGCCTTCGATACCAGCAACATCATTAAAAGTAACTTGAGTTTGAGGTTCCATTTGTACCCTCGCTTTACTTTTACCAAAACTCATCGCTTGATTACCGCCGCCGCCACCTTGGGCGCGACGTAAAAGAAAGAACAATCCACCAAGCAGCAATATTGGGAAGATCAAGCTGCTGGCAGCCTGCTGCCAGGCCGGAGTTTGGCGAGTGGGTTGAACAGCAATATCAACTTTGTTATCTGTGAGAATTTTGAGCAGATCTTTATCTGGTGCGAGGTTCACCTCAGCCCGGCGGCCATCGCTTTCCACCACAAGGGCGGTGCCGCGATCAGGGGAGATCAACACTCTAGAAATCTGATTTGCCTGTACTGCTTCGATGAAATCGCTATATCGCAGGCTCCTTGGAGCGTTAGCAGGGGCGGGTCTGCCGCCCATAAAAGCGGTGCCCAGGGCGATCAAAACAACTACGAGTAATACGTATAAACCTGCATTACGCCAACCTTTCTTACCTGCCACTTAGCCAACCTCATTAATGAAGGAATGTTAACCGATCCTGAGTTTCAGGGAGTGCGGAGCACTTCAACCACGCTGCGGAAGGCAAACCACTCGGGTATTTCCTCACCGCTACGCAACATCTGGCGGAATTGGGTGCCGCTTAGTTTTTGAACATGTAAACCGCGGGCCTCGGCATGCTCAGCGGTTACATAACCCTCCTCCTGGGTGTAAACAAGATTCAAGGAAGGCACTGTTTCCATTGCCAGTTCCGGTGCACAGGCCGTAGCAAAATCCTGCGCTTCGTATGGGGTATAAAAATCTTCACCGCTAATAGACGACTTACAGCCGGCCATATCGCGGCCGATGATGAAATGGGTGCAACCGTAATTGCGGCGAATAATCATGTGCTGCAATGCTTCCCGCGGGCCGGCCATATGCATTGCGTATGGGAGGTAAGCCCAACGGATGCGGGGGTTATCAACTTCAGCTGCGAGCTTTTCATAGGTTTGGAACCGCACAGTGCCGGGGATGTCGTCTTCCTGGGTGGGTCCGCAGGTGGGATGCACAAGCACCACTGCAGCAGCGCTCACATTGCTGGCATGAAGCGCCCTGGTAAATAATTCGTAGTGAGCGCGATGAATGGGATTACGGCACTGAAAAGCCACTACGTCTTCGCCTGAAGGCAAAGATTGCCGCACCTGGGCAGGGGTTTTGCAGGGGAATACCCGCTTGGGCAACTCAAGGCCTTGGAGTGATCCGCCTAAGTAGCGATGTTTGCGTTCCATCGCGATCATTCGCACCGCTGGATGTTCCAGGGAGGTGGTGCCGTAGCAACCTTTTGCCTCGATTGTTTTATCGGGTAGCCATTGATCTTGAACGGTTAAAACCGCAAGATTTTGCCCCTTATAGGTGAGTAAAACCCGATCACCAAGCTGCAAATCATCCCGGCTGGTATCAAAAACAAGCGGCAAACCAAATAGATAGCCGGAACTGGTGCGATGAGTTGCCACCACGGAGTTGTAATTCTCCTGATGCATAAAGCCCCGTTCTGGAGAAAAACCCCCCACCACAAGAAGCTCTACATCACAGGCATTGCGATCGGAGCATTCAATGCTTGTGGTTACAGAAGCCAGCAGCTGAGCTTGCTGCTCGGCGGGAACCATCAGGTCCACCAAGCTGCCCCCGTAAGGAGCGATCACAGAGTTCAAGCTTTCTCAAGGCGGCCATAAAGCTCACCGCTCACTTTTACATCAACCACTTTCTTTGTGCCCATGTCTGTATCAGAGGGTTGAATCGCTGTAAATACGCCAGCAAATTCACCGGTTTGGGCATCAAGGCGAGTGATCGAGAAATTCATCGTGCCGGAGCCATCCACATAGCGCTTCACATTTTCTTTGCGCAGCTCTACGTCGTCGCCAGCGGGCACTAAGCCCATGGCGCTGCTGTAGCCGGTGGTGAGACCACGACCTTTGGGATCAAGGAAATTACTGGTGCGGTAGCTAGGGGTGCGATATGGACCTTCAAAATCGGTGCTCGTGGAAAGGTTTGTGCCCTCAGCTGTGGCATCGAGCAACTTGCTGGAGAAAGTGAACGGCACCTCTTCGCCGCCGGGCAGCAAAACAGTGATTGGCTGGAAATCAATGCCGCCTAACTCCTTAAAACGTAAGCCTGTTTCTTCAACGGTGAGATCGCCAAAAACGGAATCAAGGCTGGAGGTGTAACGGGTGAGGATGCGCCCGTCTACAAATTGAGCTTCCTGACGTTTGTTCGCCGGCTCTCCCTTCACTGCCACCGTGCTGGGGTGGAAGCACATTTCTTTGAGCTGATAGCGGCTGCCTGCTTCGAGGCTGATAGTGCCACGGGCGGATTCCGGCAAGGTGGCGCAATCATTTGCCAACCCTGTGTTGTGAATGTCTTCGTAGGTGAGATCAGCTCGATCTATAGCTTTAGCGCCTCCACTGCAGGCGGTTAAAAGGGTCAAACAAGCCGCCAGACAAAGGGCGATGGCTGCTTGAAACAATTTCCGCAGGCTGCGCATGGGATGCAAAGAAGGCATATGACTGATCGTACAACCGAAAACCACATGTGCCGGATAGGATGCCACGCCTTCATACATTTAGATGGCCACAGCCGAACCCGACTGGAGCCAGCGCTTCTCAAAATGGAGCAAAGAGGCGGAAGCCCTTGCAAGCGAGGCTGAGGGCAACCCAATTGCCCTGCTGGCGGTATTAAGAGAGCTGGAGAAGCTGCACCGCAGCCTCCAAGACGGGCCATTGCGCAACAGCCTGCCTGCTGATCGGCGCCGTTTATTTGCCTTATTGCAATCGATCGAGCAAAGCGGTGGCTGGCCGTATATCCCAAGGCTTCAGATCCAAACCTTCCTCGAAATGCTTAATCCTCGAGATCAGAGCGAGGCCTAATGCCAGCCTTATTGCCAGCACTTATGCCAATTATCGAGTAATTGATGGGCAAGGGCCAATTTGCTGCAGGGGCCTAGCTGCTGGGGTTCCCCGCCCTGTTGCAACAACCAGCCTTGATTGTTGATCGCTCCAAATCCAGCCCCATCTAGATCAATGGGATTTGCAAAGAGCAGATCGCAGCCTTTCTTCTGCAATTTTTGCTTTGCAATTGTTAAACCATTGCCGCTATGGGCGCAAAAGCCCATCAACACTTGCCCCCGTGGGCGATTTGCAACCATTTCTTGCAACAAATCGGGCACCAGCTCCCAGGTATCGGGCTGTAGCAATTGATGTTGCAATTCAGCCTTACTAAGTTTTTCGCCATTGGTTTTACGTAGGCGTTGATCTGCCACCGCAGCAGCCATCACCACCCCATCGGCCCAGGATTGATGCTGGCTGAGTGAAAGCTGAAGTTGGGCTGCATTGATGAAAGGGAAACATTGCAAACCTTCCAACAGAGCAGGCTCCAGCTCTAAGGGGCCGTGCAGCAGTTTCACCTCAGCGCCGCGCCATTGGGCCGCAAGGGCAAGCATTACTCCCATCCTGCCGGTGGATGGATTCGAAAGATAACGGGCCGGATCAAGCTCTTCACGGCTGGGGCCGGCAGTAATTAAGAGGCGCAAGCCTTTGAGATCTTGCGTGGCGCCACGAATTGCAAGGGATTCAGCCGCCAGCAGCAGCTGGGCCGGCTCCCGCATACGACCAGCGCCTCGGCGATCACAAGCCAACAAACCATCGCCAGCTGGGGGCAGAGCCAATGTTTGGGGCTCATCTCGCAGCACTTGCCAATTGCGTTGAACTGCCGCGGCTTGCCACATGCTGGTGTTCATGGCAGCCGCTAGTAAGCGGGGTGCTTCAGCAGCCAGGAATATGGAAGCCACGAGGTTGTCTGCAAGGCCATGGGCCAAGCGGGCCATGCTGCTGGCGCTGAGGGGTACTAGTAATAAAAGTTCCGCCCATTCAGCTAATTCAATGTGCAGCGGCCTGGGCTGGCTTGCTAACCACTGATCGGCCTCAAGGTGGCAGTGATGCCGGGAAAGACTCGCCAAGGCTGCGGGGCTAACCAATTGGGCGGCGCTGGGGGTGAGTACGCAGCGCACTAAAGCGCCACGTTGCACAAGGGCGCTAACAAGTTGGGGCACCTTCACCGCTGCGATGCTGCCGCTAACGGCTAACAAGATTCGTTTGTTAGCCAGGGGATCAGCCGCAGCAGCCAGCATTGCTATTCCTCGTCGAACGGTTCCTGATCCACAAGATGCACGTAAGGGCGCGCCAAATCTGGGCGATGTATCGCCAGAGCTCGCATCAGATGCCAATCGGAGAGGCTATCGAAAGGATTGGGGTAGTCGTCTGCGTCTAGTCGTTTAGCTAGAGCCGCCACTGAATCCTCAGTGTGGGCAGCCAACGTAGTTTCAGAAATTGCGACGGGTTCAGACATGGGTGGTAATTTCAAATCAATCCCTTGGGGAGTTAGCTCAGCTGGTAGAGCGCTGCGATCGCACCGCAGAGGTCAGGGGTTCGAATCCCCTATTCTCCACTTTTTATAGTATTAATTCAACCGCTAATGGCATTGAGGTGAGTTTTGGCCTTTCTGCCGAGTTTAATAACTAAATGGCTGGCAACTTTAATTGCGGTAACACCGTTATTGGAAACCGAACGGGAAATAATTATCCTTGCGCCGCTTCCGCCAATAAGTAGAGAAAGCGGCTTAGTTATCTACACGCAGCGGCAAAACAAAGCCGATGGGCAGAATTGGTTTGTGCCATACGAATTGAACTGCCGCGATGGGAAGGTAAGGCGATTGGGGCAACCGATGCCTGGTTTATTTTCTGGCCCGATAGAGGCGCCGCAAGGGGAAGCGGGTGATTGGTTTAACGCAATGCCTTTTACCCTTGCAAAGACTCTGCTGGAGCGGGTTTGCCGCAAAAGCGGCTGAGGTTATCGCGGCGGCGGCCCCGCAATGGGGTACAAAGGGTCATTAATCAACAAACCTCAACGCATGTCGCAGTCAAAGCGCGAGCAGGTGGTGAGCCACCTTCGTTACATCCGCCAGGAACTGCGTGAAATGCACCAGGGGGTTATGGATGATGGCCTATTGCCAGAAGCTGGAGAGGTGCGGGGAGTAATGGCCCAGATGGAGGCGCTACTGGAACTCCTCGAAGGCAAAACAAGCCGCAAACCAAAAGAGGTTGATTCATAAATTTATTTATTAAATCCACCAGATGTAGCGTGAGTAACTGCTTAACCCTCACATTTGGTGTATAAATAAATTGGCGAAGCAACTGGCCAGGTGATGGGGATCACTAGCTTGCTTCGTCTGTTATTTGATTTTAGGAAACAGTGCAAAACACTCGTTTACATATTTTTGGTGGGAAAGCGCTGCTACAGCTTGAAAGCTGGACTCAAAACCCCTGGAGAAGAGCATCGTTACTAGCAATTATTTTTTTTGGTGGTTTCAGCATCGGAGCAAGTGTGGGCGCTCTTGCCGGTGCAATGAGTTTTTTAGACCCCCTTGCTGCCCTTTTATTTGTAGTGCTTGCTGAACTAGCGATTCGTGCGCGTAAACCGTTACTGCGTAAAGGTGGCGATAAATTACTGCTTGGATTAATGGATATGGCCCGGATGGGGCTGGTTTACGGGCTGCTGTTAGAAGGATTTAAAGCCAGCGTGTGAGCACTAAACCGGCATTTAACAAAACAAAG
Source organism: Synechococcus sp. Cruz CV12-2-Slac-r (assembly GCF_024346075.1). Taxonomy (GTDB): domain Bacteria; phylum Cyanobacteriota; class Cyanobacteriia; order PCC-6307; family Cyanobiaceae; genus Synechococcus_D. The sequence goes on along the minus strand of NZ_JAGQEK010000060.1, from coordinate 2,755 downwards.
GCATACCTTTTAGATAGATCCTCTCTACTGCGCTAATGACTTCCACTAAAGAGCGATTTTTCCTTGAACTTGAGCCGCCAACGGAAGAACTACGCGATAAGCCCCATGTGGTGATCGTGGGGGGGGGCTTTGCTGGCGTAAAGGCTTGCAAAGCCTTTAAAGGGGCAGATGTGCGCGTAACCCTGATTGATAAACGCAATTTTAATCTGTTTCAACCTTTGCTTTATCAAGTGGCCACCGGGCTGGTGGGCGCAAGCGACGTGGCAACCCCTTTGCGCTTACTGGTGGGAGCCCAACGCAATGTGCAGGTGTTATTGGGAGAGGTGAGCGATATCCAAGCCGATGCAAAGGAAATTATTTTTAATGGCAAATCCTTCAGCTACGACTATCTGATCCTGGCGGCGGGATCGGGCAGCACCTATTTCGGCCATGAGGATTGGCGCAACATCGCGCCACCGATGAAGATCCTTGAGCACGCAGCAGAAATACGGCGGCGCCTGCTGATGGCCCTTGAGCAAGCAGAACAAACAACAAATCCAAAAGAAAGAGAATTTCTACAAACCGTTGTGATCGTTGGCGGAGGCCCTGCAGGTTGCGAGTTGGCAGGTGCTGTATCTGAGCTAATGCGTAATGCGATGGCGAAAGATTTCAAACAGATTGATATCAGCCGCACCCGCATCGTGCTGGTGGATCCAGGCGATCGGGTATTGCGGGCAATGGATCCATTGCTTTCGGAAGCAGCTGGCAAGCATTTGAAAGCGGTGGGTGTGGAATTTTTATTCCAAGGCCGGGTGCAATCGATCGTGCCTGGGGAAGTGCTGGTGGGCACTCCCAATGGTGATGTGCGGATCAAGGCTGCAAACGTTTTTTGGACCGCTGGAGTGAGGGCATCCCACTTGGGTAAAACCCTCGCAGCTTCCACCGGTTGTGAGGTGGATCGGGGCGGCAGGGTGGTGGTGAATGCTGATTTTTCAATCCCAAGCCATCCCGAAATACGAGTGGTGGGTGATCTATGCAGCTACAGCCACACAAACGACGGCAAACCATTACCCGGCATGGCGGGGCCAGCAACGCAAATGGGTGGCTGGGTAGCAAAAGATATCCAAGCGAAATTACAAAATCGCGTAATGAAACCCTTCTCCTTTTTTGATTTCGGCACCATGGCGGTGCTGGGTCGCGTAAGCGCTGTTGCTGATTTGCGCGGTTTAAAACTGGTGGGCAGCCCTGGCTGGGGCCTATGGGCCGCTGCTCACTTGGCATTTATGCCAGATGATGAAAATCGCGTATCGCTACTTGTTAAGTGGCTATGGGCTGTTGTTACCCAACAACGGGGTGATCTTTTAATTACTGGTATGCCAAGCCAACACGTGGGCCTTGAAGGGAGTGGCTCGCCATTTCCAATGGGTATTGCAGGGGAAACATCAATATCTGATATGGATGTAACAATGAAAAACGCAATAGATAATTTCCGCGGCAATAACGCTTAAAGATCAACGCTTAAAGATCATGGCTAGCAGCCATTAAATAAAGCAGGGCCATCCGCACGGGAATACCATTGCGCACCTGTTCATCAATTAAACTGATATTTATATCTTCTACTAATTCACCACTTAATTCCACCCCACGATTTACTGGCCCAGGGTGCAGCAATGGCACTTTTTTACCGCAAACTTCTAAACGTTTATGGGTAATACCAAAACTGCGGTGATATGCATCAAGGCTTGTGATTTGATTTTCGCGCATACGTTCCTTTTGTAAACGCAATGCCATCACGGCATCAGCCCCCTCTAGAGCTTTATCGAGATTGCGTTCAATCTGCACAGCACCACGAATTGCCACTGGGTCGTGGGTTATACCGGAGGGGGGGGCTGCAACAAATTCGCTAAATGCATCTGGTAACAACGTGGCGGGGGCGCACAACACCACATCAGCACCACAAGCGGTTAGCGCCCAAAGATTGGAACGGGCAACACGGGAATGGAGCACATCTCCAACGATCACGATGCGCTTTCCTTGTAATGCTGCAGGGGTTGGGGCTTCCGGCGCGAAATAACGGGCAAGGCTAAATAGATCAAGCAATGCCTGGCTTGGGTGACTATGTAAACCATCGCCGCCATTAAGCACTGCCACCTTTTCACCGGCTTGATCTAGGTCGCGCGCAAGGGCAGCTGGCACACCGGCGCAGCTGTGGCGTACCACCAACACATCAGACCCCATCGCTACATAGGTGCGGGCGGTATCAAGCAAACTTTCGCCTTTGCTTAAGGCACTTGTGGCAGGAGCAAAACTTTGAACATCAGCCGAAAGGCGACGCGCTGCCAGTTCAAAACTGCTGCGGGTGCGGGTGCTGGGTTCAAAAAATAATGTTGTTACTAAACGACCCTGCAAGGCGGGTAGGCGCCTGGGGCCAGCCATCGGCAAGGAACGAAAGCGTTGGGCCAGGCTTAACACTGTGGCGTAGTTATCAAGCGAAAAAACCGCTAGATCCAACACATGGCGATGGTTCCAGCTACTCAAAACCACCTATTGCAAACAAAACCAAGTTAAGGGGGCAAACGCAAATGGCCAGGGGGTGCTGGTTACTACTGGCGGAATTACTGGCTGCCATGCCGGATGTTGGGGTGGACGCCTATTTTCAGCGCTAGGACGATGAGAAGTCTTTTGACAAGAACATTTCAAAATAGCGTTTGTGTCATGGTGCCCCTCCCTGCGGGCAGCAAAACATTGCTTTCATAGCTCCTATTTCATCTACGAA
>NZ_JAGQEK010000006.1 GCF_024346075.1 Synechococcus sp. Cruz CV12-2-Slac-r | reverse complement strand
AGGCGTACCCCCGTACCCTCCAGCTGCTTCACCAGTGCGGCAGTAGCTGTAGCAATACCGGAGAGCCGCATCGCCAGATTTAGGGCAGTGCGTTCCGCCGCCACCATCGCAGTAGCAGCACCTTCAATTTCTAGAACCCGTTGGCCTGCAGTAATTGCATCTCCATCATTAACTAGCAACTGAATTTTTAAGCTTGGATCTAAACAATGAAAGATTGTTTTTGCCAAACTGCCTCCGCAAAACACCCCGGCTTGTTTTGCAAGCCAATGGGCCTCACCACTGCAACCAACCAGGGCGGCAGCGCTGAGATCACCGCGGCCAAGATCTTCATTAAGCCACTGCTGCATTTGTTGCTGCAAAGCTGGAGTGATTGCAAGGTGAGCCAAATAGTTAGGGTGCAGAGGGTTTTGTTTGGTTGCGTTTTCTACGGCATTTTTCGGAGCAATAGAGCACTTCATCCCATACATTTTCCCATTTTTTGCGCCATTGAAAAGCTAAACCGCAAACTTTGCAAATCTTGGTTGGCCTATTTAAGTGATGGGGCATTTTGCTAATTTTATGCTCAGATTATAATCTGAGTTAGGTCTTTATAAATTTTAGCTAGTTTCTTAAATTTTTCTGTTCTTAGCAACCCCCCAGCCTTACAGCGTTAATGCTGGTTGTAGTGGATCGATCGATTTATTTTGGGAAGCATTGATTGGCTTTGGTTAATACATCCTGTTTTAGCAGTGGTACTCATCTATCCATTGATTGGTGTGGTGGTGAGGCTAGGGGTGCAAGCCCGCCAGAGGCGAGTGGCAGGAGCAAACCTTCCTGTGAGCACCGGCCGCGACCACAGTGATCTTGGCCAGTGGCTTTCCCTTGGCGTTGTGGCAATTTGCTTAATTTCTCTCACGGTGGTAATCGCCACAGCTAACCCTGTTGCTGAATTCAAAGGTGGAGTGGCCCGCGCTATTGAATTGCTATTGGTACTAGTAGGAACAAGTATTTGTTTACTGGCTCTTTGGCGCTCCAGCAGCAAGCCACTACGCCTCATCTTTGCTTTCATCACCTGGGCTGGGGTGCTTGGTTTAGGTGCCCAACCGGAAGTGTGGCGTTTAAGTGATAACCCATTGAAAATTGAATTCTGGCAATCCCATTACTGGGCTGGGGTGGCGGTGGTGGGATTGATGTTGTTTTCACTTGGGGCACGGCAAGAAATTCTGCGCCAACTTCGCTGGCGGCGAATTCATGTAGCCGCAAATCTCCTTGTGGCATTGCTATTTGTGATTCAAGGAATAACAGGTACCCGCGATTTGCTTGAAATACCCTTGAGATGGCAGAAGCCCGCTCTGGCTGCCTGCGATTGGAACGCACAGATTTGCTTAGCTCCAAAGCGGTAATTTTGCGGAGGTTTTTATTTGCCAATGCAGAATTTAGAGAAAACGCGATCTAGAACAGCTTCTGATATCTCCGCTCCAGTTATTTCACCTAATTGGCTTATGGCATCGCGCAGATCAATGGTCCAAAAATCCCACGGCAGCCCATTAGCAGCTGCATCTAAACAACGCGCTAACGCATGTTTTGCAGAAGCTGCTAAATCCTTTTGCCGATGATTTAAGGCAACTTCTAACCCTATTCCCTCTCCGCAATAGCCGCAGGTTGTTAATAATTCTGATTTGAATTGTTTCATGCCCTCACCTGTTTGGGCACTTATTTTTACATTTGCCGGCCCGGCTTCTTTTGCTTCACCTAAATCTAGTTTATTTCCCACAATTAGCAGATGTATTTCCTTTGGAATTTCAATTTTTAGGCTTTCATCATTAGGAGTCCAGCCGATGTGGATATTGTAAACCAAAATTACTACATCTGCGCTTGCAAGGGCTTTGCGGCTGCGTTCAATACCCAGTTGTTCAACTATATCTTCACTTGAGCGAATCCCCGCTGTATCAACCAAGCTGATCGGCACCCCATCAATAACTAAATCAACATCAAGTAGATCGCGGGTGGTGCCGGCTTGATCCGTAACTATTGCCCTTTCATTTCCACATAGGTGATTAAGCAAACTGCTCTTCCCCACATTGGGACGGCCCACAATTGCCACCCGCAGGCCCTCCCGCAGCAACTGCCCCTGGCTGGCTGCTGCAATTAGTAATTGCAATTCTTCTGCAACATTTTTTAGCTCTGTTGCAACCGCCTGAGGATTTAGGGCTGGTAGATCTTCTTCAAAATCAACCCGCGCCTCTAATTCAGCTAATTGATCCAGAAGCCGTTGCCTAAGCGCTTCTATTTTTTCTTGCACGCCACCGGCAAGGCCCGCCATTGCTAGTTGGGCAGCGCGCCCACTGCGGGCCGTGATCAGATCAATTAGCGCTTCTGCGCGAGTGAGATCTAAGCGACCATTCAGAAAAGCTCTTTGGCTAAATTCCCCTGCCTTGGCCCGTTCGGCGCCAGCGGCTAGCACAAGATCCAGCACCCGCTGCACCACCACTACACCGCCATGGCAATGGAGTTCCACTACGGTTTCACGGGTGAAGCTGCGGGGTGCCCGCATCAAAAGCAGCAGGGCTTCATCAATGCGTTCTCCAGTAGCGGGATCGCACACATGGCCATAAAGCACCCTGTGGCTATCCCATTGCTGCTGGCCAGCGCTAACAAATAATTTGCGTCCAATCTTTTCTGCTTCAGAGCCACTGATGCGCACAATCGCAATACTGCCCTCTCCCGCCGCTACCGCTGTTGCAATAGCGGCAATCGTGCTGCTGTTATTCATGGCCCTGTTGCCATTTGGCGAGCGCTTGCGACCAATAAATGATTAAAACAGTGCCGCCCCCCAACACAACAGCAGTGATAACACCGCAGATTGCTCTGCTTTCTGGTATCAACACTGTTCTCACAATGCCATAGGGAACTAGCGTTATCAGCTGTAATCCCAGTGCTACCAATGCTAAAACAATCCCCCAGCGCCGTTGCAGCAACAGTGCAATACAGGCGGTAATGCCGATGATCAAGGCTGGCAACCATCCCGCTAAAGCCACTACAAATGTGGCAACGTGCATGGAATCAGGCGATGTTACTGAAAGCCTTATTGCAACTCCAGCTGCAATAAGGCCAAATAAATTAAGCACTAAGCCTAATACTGCTAATTTAAGATTGTTTTGAACTGTTATCAGCCGATTCATCGGTAAAATGGCAGATTTATACTAATATTTCACACGGCTGCAAGATCTGCCCAGCTAGATCGCAAAAGTTTTGTTTGCGCTGCTCGCTAATTCACCTTTTTATTTCAAGCAATGATTCCAAAATTTAAGCTTCCAGCAATTTCTGGTAATGAAGCTGAACTGCTTGAGTTGCTTCAACAAGATCAGCCTGTATTTATAAAGAATTCCAAGTTTGATTTTTCGCAAATTAATTCTGCTTTTTGCTGCGCATTGCATATGCACCAGCCAACGATTCCGGCCGGTGTAGATGGAAGCCTAATTTCGCATTTACAATATATGTTTGAACATCCAGGCGAAGGGGATAATCATAATGCAGAATCTTTTGCTAATTGTTATAAACGCCTTGCGGAAATAATGCCTGAATTGATAGATGCCGGATGCAATCCTCGAATAATGTTGGATTATTCTGGAAATCTGCTCTGGGGATTTGAGCAAATGGGTCGTGTTGATATTTTAAATGCACTTAAATATTTAACCTGCGACCCAAGCCTTCAGCCCCATGTGGAATGGCTTGGCACCTTTTGGAGCCACGCGGTTGCGCCCTCCACTCCTATACCAGATCTAAAACTTCAGATCACGGCTTGGCAGCATCACTTTGCAGCTTTATTTGGCAATGATACATTGCAACGGGTGAAGGGCTTCTCAGCCCCAGAGATGCATTTACCTAATCATCCAGATACGCTATATGAATTTATAAAGGCTTTAAAGGAATGTGGCTATCGCTGGTTACTGGTGCAGGAACATAGCGTTGAGAATTTAGATGGCAGTTGCTTGAATCAATCCCAAAAATATATTCCAAATAAATTGATAGCGCGGAATTTTAAAGGCGAATCAGTTTCAATTACAGCATTAATTAAAACCCAGGGCTCCGATACAAAACTTGTGGGTCAGATGCAGCCCTGCTATGAGGCTCTGGGGCTAGCTAAACAGGCAATTGGCGATATGAAAGTTCCTGCTTTGGTTTCACAAATTGCTGATGGTGAAAATGGTGGAGTGATGATGAATGAATTCCCCCAAGCTTTTATTCAGGCTCATCAGCGCATCGCCACGCAAAGCTCAACAGTAGCTATTAATGGCACTGAATATTTGGAGCTACTAGATGCTGCTGGTGTGCAGGAGGATGATTTGCCAATTATTCAAGCCGTGCAGCAGCATAAGCTGTGGCAGCAGATTGATAATCAATTACCACCAGATACCAGCGCAATGGTTGGTGCCTCCTGGACAAATAATTTAAGTTGGGTGGAAGGTTATGCGAATGTATTGGAGCCGATGAATCAACTAAGTGCAAAATTTCACCAATTGTTTGATCATCTGGTAATTACAGATCCAGAGATTACAAAAACATCTAAATATCAAACTGCACTATTGTATGTTTTATTGCTGCAAACTAGTTGCTTCCGTTATTGGGGCCAAGGCGGCTGGACTGAATATGCAACAGAGATTTATCGAGCCGGGGAAGAAGCGTTAGCGGAGATTTGAAAATGATGCTTCAATATTCTTCGACTTTAGCCACCAATTCCTGTGCGTGCAATATCTAATACATCAGCCATTGAGCGAATCTGGCTTATCGTTGATTGCAACTTACTTGCATTATCTAATTCAATACGTAGATCAATGCGGGCGGGCTTCCCAAAAGCAGTGCGCACCCTGGCATCGCTTACATTGATACGGCTATCGGATAATTGCATGAGAATATCTTTTAATATCCCAACCCTATCTAATACCTCAATTCGTAATTGAGTTGGGTAGTTGCGGCGATGATCTCCAGTATTTGGATTCCAACGCACAGGTAGCCGCCGTTCAGCTGGAGTTTGAGCCAAGTTGCTGCAATCTTGGCGATGGATTGTGATGCCGTGATTTCCTAAAGCCACAGCACCCATTATTGTTTCACCCGGCAATGGGCAACAGCAGCCGCCAAGGCGATATTCCAAACCTTCTACACCAAGAATTGGGCTGCCATTTATGTTGTTGCTTCTAACTTCTGTCTGTTCAGATAGATTTTTTGCTAATTCTTCATTGCTAACCTCAGGTAACTTGGCTGCTTCCTGCAATCTGAGCTCTTCCCGCAGGCGATTTGTTACTTGATGTTGGGTAACACCTCCAAAACCTAAGGCAGCTAAAAGGTCATCTACATTGCCAAGATTGCAACGCTTACTAACGCGAGCCATCGCTTCACTATGTATCAAGCTTTCAAGCCCATCACGGCCCAGCTCCCTTTCAAGAATCTCTTTACCCCTAATAATATTTTCTTCGCGATGGCTTTTTTTATACCACTGACGAATTCGTTCTCTTGCGGTAGGGGTGGCAACAAAATTTAGCCAATCGAGGCTTGGATGTGCACTTTTGCTGGTTAATACTTGAACAAAATCGCCATTTTGTAATGGGGTTGTGAGATTGCAAAGGCGATCATTAATACGCACTCCTTGGCAGTGATTACCCACCTCACTGTGGATTCGATAGGCAAAATCAACAGCCGTTGAACCCTTACGTAAACCTATAACTTCACCTTTTGGCGTAAATACAAACACCTCTTCATCAAATAGATCTTCTTTGATAGATTTCAAATAATCGTTGTGATCTTGCCCGCCACCTTCCTTTTGCCAATCCACAAGTTGTCTTAACCAATTAAAGCGTGCCATCTCATCGCCATCGGCAGGTGAGCCACCTTCTTTGTATTTCCAATGGGCTGCGATTCCGTATTCCGCTACATGATGCATATCCGATGTGCGTATTTGCACCTCAATCGGTCTATGTCTGCCGATTACAGCTGTATGGAGTGATTTATAACCATTTGGTTTAGGTAGGCCGATATAATCTTTGAAACGCCCTGGTATAGGCCGAAAAGTATCGTGCAATACAGCTAATGCGCGGTAGCAATTTTCAACAGATGAGGTAACAATTCTTAGAGCTGCCACATCATAAATTTCATGAAAAGCTTTCTGTTGGCGTTGCATCTTGCTCCATATTCCATATAGATGTTTTGGTCTACCAACAACATCACAATCACTTAATCCGGAAGCTTCAAGTTTATTTTTTAGCAATTCAACAGTCGCTGCTAAACGATCTTCGCGATCGCTGCGTTTGCTTGCTACCTCCTGTTGAATTTGGCGAAATGCATCCGGTTCAAGCACCTTAAATGCCAGATCCTCTAGCTCCCACTTGAATCGTCCGATGCCAAGACGGTTTGCTAGTGGGGCATAAATATCACGGGTTTCTGTTGCAATGCGATGTTGTTTGTCTGGCTTTAACGCACTAAGTGTTCGCATATTATGTAAACGATCAGCTAATTTAACTAATACAACTCTGATATCACTAGCCATTGCTAAAAACATTTTACGTAGATTTTCTGCCTGTGCTTCTGTGCGGTTTGTGAAGTGAATTCCGCCTAACTTTGTTACCCCCTCAACTAAACCTCTCACCTCAGCGCCAAAATGCGCTTCTATTTCGTTAAGTGTTACACCAGTATCTTCCACCACGTCATGTAAGAATCCTGCGGCTATTACCGCGGCGCTGCCGCCGATATCCCTTAATAAATCGGCAACCGCTACTGGATGAATAATATAAGGCTCTCCGCTCGCTCTTACTTGGCCTTGATGCAGTTGATAAGCAAAATCGAAGGATAAAGCCAGCAGTGCTTCTGGATCTGTTGGGCAACTATCGCCACTGCCAACAGGCACATTAGCGATGCATTTTTTTAACCAATCGGGCAGCTTGATGTTGTAGCTGCTTGAGCAGCGGATCCTTTCAGGCAGTGTTACTGCCTCGATACCGCTTACCAGATCAGCTGTTTTTAGCATTAATCGATCGGATTACAGCCATGCTATGCAGCATCGGGGTAAAAACCCCATTACTAAAGCTTTAATCCTCTATGGAAGCAGCTTCAAATCAGTTGGTGCTCCAGCTAAACCAATTGGTGGTGGCTTACCCCAGTTGCAGCGAACCCACCCTGCAAGGGCTAACGCTTCAGTTGAGCAGAGGTGAGCGTGTTGCCTTGGTGGGCCCTTCCGGTTGCGGCAAGAGCACAGTTGCTAAAGCGGTGTTACAGCTTCTCCCCCCTGGCAGTAAAAGCAGTGGTGGTTTGCTCTTGTGTAATCAAGATCCCAGAATCCTGCGGCCCAAGGCGCTGAATAAATTGCGTGGTGAAGCGGTGGGTTTGGTATTTCAAGATCCAATGACTCGCCTAAACCCGTTATTAAGTATTGGCGGTCATTTAACTGACACCTTGCGGGCCCATCGCCCTGGTGTTGCTCGCGAACAGGTGCGCCAGCGGGCCGAAGATCTACTGCAACGGGTGGGCATCACAGCTGATCGTTTTAACAGTTACCCCCATGAATTCAGTGGTGGGATGCGTCAGCGGGTGGCAATTGCCCTTGCGATGGCCCTCAATCCCCCTTTGGTGATCGCCGATGAACCCACCACCAGCCTTGATGTGGCTGTGGCTGCCCAGGTAATGGCCGAACTCTGCAGCCTTTGCGCTGAATTGGGCAGTGCGTTGCTATTGATTAGCCACGACCTTGCTTTGGCTGGGAAATGGTGTGAACAAATGGCTGTGCTGGAGCAGGGGCGTTTGCTAGAGCAGGGTTCAGTTAATCAGGTGCTGCAAAACCCCCAGCAACCTCTCACTAAACGTTTGGTGGCGGCGGCGCGGCGGCGGGAAGGGGGCGATACCCCCCAATCGCCAGAAGCGGCAGTGGTATTGGAATTACATCAGGTGCGCTGTTGGCACCGGCTTCCCTCTCTGCCGTGGCGTTCCCGTTGGCTCAAATCCGTTGATGGGGTTTCACTGCGGCTCCATGCCGCTGAAACCCTTGGGTTAGTAGGCCCTTCCGGCTGTGGGAAAAGCACTCTTTGCCGTGCCTTGATGGGCTTAAACCCGTTGCGGGGCGGGGAGGTGCTGTTGCTTGGTAAGCCTTTAGCAGTGGCGCGCCAGAGGATGCAGATGGTGTTTCAAGATCCGCTGGCTTGCCTTAATCCTGTAATGGATGTTCAGCGCGCTATTGCTGATCCTCTTTTGATTCACCGTATGGCTTCAAAAGCTGCAGCTCGCAGCATGGCTTTGGCCTTGATGGATGCTGTGGGTTTGCCCGCTAGTTTTGCTTCGCGTTTGCCGCGTGAGTTATCCGGCGGCCAACAACAAAGGGTGGCAATTGCCAGGGCCCTTATTTTGAAACCAAGTGTTTTGTTATGTGATGAATCAGTGAGTATGTTAGATGCAGAAATTCAAGCTGATGTTTTGGAATTGCTGCGCGATCTGCAGCATCAATTTGGTTTGGGAATTATTTTTGTAACCCACGATTTAGGTTTAGCTAGCGGATTTTGCCATCGTTTAATTATTTTAAATCAAGGCAAGATTGTTGAGGAGGGGCCCGGGGATAAGTTGTTGCGAAATCCGCTTGCAGAGATCACCAAACAATTGGTAGCAGCCTCCCCAAGACTGCCTCAACTGGTGGTTTAGATGGTTCAACTGCAAAGGCTGCTTTCACTTTTTAGTTTGGTGAGTGAGCCTTAAATGTTTAAGCAATCGCTCGAAACTCCCCGGCAGGGGGGCTTCAAAAATCATCCTTTCCCCCGTAACCGGATGGTTTAAGCCAAGCTCCACCGCATGTAGTGCTTGGCCAGGTAGTTCAACGGGCAATTTGCGGCAACGGCTGTAATTAACATCGCCCACCATTGGATGCCCGATGTGGGCGCAATGCACTCGGATTTGATGGGTGCGGCCGGTATCCAGCTTGAAGCGCAAAAGGGAATAGTCGCCAAACCGCTCTAGCAAGCGCCAATGGGTGCAGGCATAACGCCCTTGCTCGTCTGCAACTACCGCATACTTTTTGCGATCGATCGGGTGGCGACCGATCGCGCCCACCACAGTGCCCTCTGTAGTTTTTGGTGCCCCATGTACCACCCCCAGATATTCCCTTGAGGCAATCCGCTGCTGAATTTGAATTTGTAATTTCACCAGCGCTTCTTGGCTTTTGGCAATCACGATGCAACCGGTGGTGTCTTTATCAAGGCGATGCACGATGCCGGGCCGCATTTCACCGCCGATACCGGGTAGATCAGGGCAATGGTGCAGCAAGCCGTTAACTAATGTTCCTGTTTTATTACCTGGCGCTGGATGCACAGTGATCCCGGCAGGCTTATTTAACACAATTAAATGTTTATCTTCAAATAACACTTCTAGTGGTATTGCTTCGGGTTTTAGATATTCAAGTGGTTCTGGTGGTGGCATCCATAACTGCACTAAATCGCCCTGGCGCAGGGGGGTTTTAGCTTGGCCGGTAACACCATTTACCTCAACGTAACCGGCATCAATAAATTTTTGGATGCGGGCGCGGCTTTGTTCTGGCCGTTGGCTAACAAGCCAACGATCCAAACGCATCGGTAGTGGTTTTGGATATGTAAACCCTAGTAATTCGCCTTCCCCTTGGCCAAATCCCAATTTGTTTTCTGCATGACCCATGCGGCAACGCTATAGGTAAAGCGGGCGATAATAAATCTATGGTGATTGTTTCCTGCTGCGACTGGCACACTCCCCAGGCATTTGTGCTGCCGGAGATGGGCCCTGGGCTAGATGCGGTTGCTCTGCAGCAGTTGGAAAAAGCTCTACTCAACATCAGTTGTGATCCTTCAGTGCAAGCACTGGTGGTATTTGGCTCAAGGGCTGCTGGCACAGCACGTAAAGACTCGGATTTAGATCTACTTGTTATTAGTCGTATTTTGCACTTAGAGCCCACAACAAAGGTTGAAATTTGGTGGAATCATTACCGCAAACTTCAAGGATTAACTCTCGAAGTTGATTTAATCGTAAGCGGAGTTTCGGATGCAGATAAATTAGCGGGCTCCCGCTGGCATGTGATCGGTCATGCCGCCCGCACCGGCAAAATCGTTTGGGTGGCATCCCCATGTGCTTAAGCGCTAAATCTCAACCCGAACTATCCTGATGAGGAATGGGGTTTTACCGTTCAGTTAGCAGGAATTGATTTACCCAATTGCCTGCAGGTATTGCAGCCCTATGCCGTTGAAGCTCGTTATGAGGAAGGTTCTGGAACAGGAACTTTGAACTCAGTTATTGCGTTTTCAGGCAGTTCCAATGAAATAGCGCCTAGGCGGGCCCCTCGAAAATCATCCAGCAGTTTGGTGGCCATTCGCAGGCTGTCGCCACCGGTATGGCGGTTGGCGGAAGCCGCAAACCAACTTTCCACATCCGGTGCACCAGAATCCAAAAACGTTAATTCCAGGCCGTAGCGCTTTTGCAACAAATTGGGAGCAACCCCAGCAGCGGCTGTGCCTTCTAGCTGCGTGAGCATTGTTAAAAAAGCTTTTGCAACCGCTTCTGAGTCGTAGGCGGCTTGGCCAATGTCGTCGCAAAGTGCAAGCCGTAAAGCCGCCATCTGATCATCAAGCCGTGGTGGCAACACCCCCGGTGCATCTAATAAATCAATGTCTTGGCCCAATCTCACCCAACGCAGGCTTCGGGTAACCCCTGCCCTACGGGCGCTGGCAACTACTTTCTGACGCACCAGCCTATTGATCAGGGCCGATTTCCCCACATTTGGGAACCCCAACATCAAAGCTCGCACTGGCCGCGGCTTCATATCACGATCAGCTCTGCGGCTGTTGAGGCTGTTGCCAGCGCGGATTGCTGCCTGTTGCAATTGTTTAACGCCAGTTCCCACCTTGGCATCGCACCACCAAGGGGTTTGGCCCTGCAATCGAAACCAGGCATCCCATTGCTGCTGAGCTTCTTTGCTCACCATGTCGCGGCGATTCAACACCAAAAGGTGTTGCTTGTCTTTGATCCAACGTTGCAACCTGGGATGGCCAGTGGCATTGGGGATGCGCGCATCGCGCACTTCAATTACAAGATCAACTTTTGCTAGATGGCCATTGAGGGCTCTCTCCGCCTTGGCGATGTGGCCTGGATACCACTGAATCGCCGGAGCGGCGCTACTAAGCATTAGGGCACCACCAATACTGCACATGGTGCCAGTTGAATCACGCGGGCAGCAGTGCTTTGTTGATCGCTGTCGAGGCTGATGCCACGGGTGCCCATCACGATTAGGTCTGCTTCGATTTCATCGGCCACATCACCTATTACAAAAGCAGGGTTACCTTCCCGTTCAATTACCTCACAGTTGATGCCGGCCCGTTGAAACGTGTCGTGGGCTTGTTGCAGCAGTTGTGCCACGCCATCGGCATTAGCCATGCTGCTATCGCTTGGATCCACTACCGAAAGCAACACCAATCGGCTGTTGTGCTGCTGCACCATTTTCATTGCTGTTGCAGCGGTATCAAGGGCGCTGCGGCTGTGGTCTAGGGGGAACAGGATCGTGCCAAACATTTATTGCGCATAACCAACACAACCCTTGTCTTAGCTCGCCAATCGCTTGTGGCAAGTGATTCCGAGTTAATCTCAGCAGCGTTGCCCCAATTGTTACCCATGGCTAAGCGCTCTCTCACCGTTCTCACCGCTGATGAGTTGCGCTCAAAACGCGTGTTGGTGCGGGTTGATTTCAATGTGCCCCTCGATGAAGCCGGTGCCATCAGCGATGACACCCGCATCCGCGCTGCTTTACCCACAATCAATCACCTGATCAGCAACGGTGCCAAGGTGATTTTGGCCGCTCACTTCGGCAGGCCCAAAGGTGAGGTGAATGAAGCGATGCGGCTAACACCAGTGGCTGTTCGTTTAACTGAACTGCTTGGTAAGCCTGTTCTTAAAACAGAAAGTTGCATCGGCCCAGATGCTGAAGCCAAGGTGGCAGCAATGGCAGATGGTGATGTGGTGCTGCTGGAGAACGTGCGCTTTTTTGCAGAGGAAGAAAAAAATGACCCAGTTTTTGCTGCCAAGTTGGCAAAGCTGGCTGATATGTATGTGAATGATGCTTTTGGTGCAGCTCACCGCGCCCACGCCTCCACCGAAGGTGTAACAGCTCACCTCAAACCCAGTGTGGCGGGCTTGTTGATGGAAAAAGAGCTGCAATATTTACAGGGTGCAATCGATGAGCCAAAACGCCCCTTAGCCGCGATTGTTGGTGGCTCCAAGGTGAGCAGCAAAATTGGTGTTTTGGAAGCGTTGATCGATAAATGCGACAAGGTTTTAATCGGTGGCGGCATGATCTTTACCTTCTACAAAGCCCGCGGTTTAGCTGTTGGTAAGAGTTTGGTAGAGGAGGACAAGCTGGAGCTAGCTAAGGAATTAGAGGCCAAAGCTGCTGCCAAGGGTGTGCAGTTGTTGTTGCCAACTGATGTGGTGCTGGCCGACAACTTTTCCCCTGATGCCAACACTCAAACAGTGGCAATTGATGTGATCCCCGATGGCTGGATGGGTTTAGATATTGGTCCAGATTCAATCAAAGCGTTTCAAGCGGCCTTGGCTGATTGCAAAACTGTGATTTGGAATGGCCCGATGGGTGTTTTTGAATTCGATAAATTTGCAGCCGGCACAAATGCCATTGCCCACACCCTGGCTGAATTAAGCGGCAGCGGTTGTTGCACGATCATTGGTGGTGGCGATTCCGTTGCAGCAGTTGAAAAGGTTGGTGTTGCCAACAAGATGTCTCATATCTCCACCGGTGGTGGCGCCAGCCTTGAGCTGTTGGAGGGCAAGGTGTTGCCTGGGGTAGCTGCCCTTAATGAGGCTTGATTTGATCGCCTGTTGTGGTTACTGATCGGGAACGGGAACTGTCTAAGCAGTTTTGGCAACAACGTAAGGGGGGGCGCTTATTGCCCCGCCGCGGAGCTCCGCTGGGCCGCAAGGCCCGTTGGTGGCTCCTAGTATTCGCGTTAGCATTCGCGCTTGCACTAATACTGGGCCGCTAAATATATTTATTTTTACAAACTTCCTTAATTAGCGGCGCGATACCACCCGCACCATGCGGCTCACGCTAACGGTGCCTTCTGGGTGCATTAAAAGCACAGCCCAAGATTGGCTTCCTGGTTTATATGGAGCCTGGATTGTTTTGAAAATACCGCCGCCATTTAAAGCCCCGAGAGATATTTCAGGGCTACGCAAATTAGCGATTGCTTCTTTGGATACTTCCACAATGCCGCCAGCTATAACAGCATCTTTTAGCGGTTCATCCACTACCACATCAAAATCATAACGCTGGCCTGTTAATACCTCCTCCGGGGCTATTACACTCACTTCAAGATCTTTTTTGCCGCTGCGCAAGATAGATTCCTGGCCAATTATTTCTTGGGAACTTAATTTTTTACCGTTTTGTTGCACCGCTAACTTTTGATTTGCTTCTAAGCGAAAACTACGGCCTGCTTCTTGATGGCTACCGGTAACTTTTATGAGCAGAGTGCTGCGGCCGTCTTTGAGATCTGGCCCATTGCTCAATTGCCAGCGGGCATCTCCAAAGGTTTGCCGCAGCATTTGCACCCTGCTTTCTAAGCCGGCGGGGTTTAGGCCTGGTCCCTTTTCTAAAAGAGCATTGAGGCCAGCGCTGTTGTTGTTATTGAGTGCATTTTCCAATGCGCGCACTAAATCATCACTCAAACGTGCTTGGGCGCTGGGCTGTATTGCGGCGATCGGCACTAAGGCAATTAAGGCTCCAAGGGCGTGGGGAAATAAACGCCGCAGGGAAACAAACACGAAAACTGCACTAACTAGCTTTAAGTTAGGCGCCGCCTGCCCCAAGTTCATGGCCCGGCTTTTGATCGCTGCCAGCGGCACTGGTGGCCACTTATTTCCGGCCCTCGCCGTGGCAGATCGCATGCCATCTGAATGGCAGGTGAGCTGGCTTGGGGTGCCTGATCGCCTCGAGCGTGAGCTTGTGCCAACCCATTACCCGTTGCATACGGTGCGGGCTGGCGGTTTGCAGGGGCGTGGTTTTAAAAAACTACTGCAGTTGTGGCAGTTGCTTGCGAGCACCATTCCTGTTGCGCAGTTGTTGCGCCGTCAGCAATGCGAGGTGGTATTCACCACTGGTGGCTACATAGCTGCGCCAGCGATATTGGCAGCTAAATGGTGCGGCATCCCTGTGGTGTTGCATGAATCAAATGCCACACCAGGCCGCGTTACCCGCTTGCTTGGCCGCTATTGCCAAAAAGTTGCTCTTGGGTTTCCCCAGGCGCAACAATTTCTGCCCGCATGCCACCCCCTGGTTACCGGCACCCCTGTGAGGCAGGGCTTTCTTGCCCCAGCCCCTTGCCCTGAGTGGGTGCCACAGGGAAAGGGGCCCTTGCTGCTGGTGATTGGTGGCAGCCAGGGGGCATTGGGGTTGAATCGGATGGTGCGGCCGGTGCTGCCTGCGTTGTTAGCTAAGGGTTGCAGAGTTGTGCAACTCAGCGGCAGCCATGATCCAGATTTCGGCAGCCTGCAGCATCCCGGCTATGTGGAGCGGCAATTCAGCAACGAAATCCCTGGCCTATTGCAGCATTGCAACCTGGCAATAAGTTGGGCTGGGGCTGGCAGCATTAGCGAACTTGCGGCCTGCAACACCCCTGCCCTATTGGTGCCGTTCCCCCAAGCGGCCGATAATCATCAAGTAGCAAACGCCGAGGCGTGTATGGCGGTTGGCGCAGCCGTATTAATGCTGCAGCATCAACCTGAGGGGCAGCCCTTGAGCCGCATGCTTTGGCGTTTGCTAGGCCCTCGTTTAAGGGGCGCCGAGGGGTGCGCAGATCCGCTAACGCAGTTAGCAGCAGGCATGGCCCGGCTAGCGGTGCGGGATGCGGATCAGCAATTGGTGCATTTGCTGTGTGAATTAAGCATGGCTACGCGGACCCGCCGCCGCTGAATTTATTGAGTTTTCTCGGCCGATTTTAGATTCATCATCCAGGCTGCTCACCGCGCCAACCCCAGCTAGATCGGGAAGGGAGCGGCCTTCGCTTAAGGCAGCAGCAAGGCTTAGTAATTCAGCGTTCAAACGCAAACCCACCGAACGACCCACCGATTCCCCTTTGCTATCAAAAAGTTGGAGGTGTGGGATGCCGTTTACCTGCCAGCGTTGCAATTCTGGTTGCCAGGTGGGGTTATCAACGTTGAGCATCACCAAATTGATTTCAGGATGTTGTTTTTCGAGGTCTGCCATGGCAGGTGCCATGCTGCGACAGGCTTCACACCAATCGGCATAAAATTCCACAAGGCTTGGTTTGCCGTTGCTTAGGGCTTGATTTAGGGGTATCGAACGGCGCGCCAATTGATCGAGCAGATCACCAGGGCCGAGCGTTCCTTGCAACCAGGTGATTGCCACCACCAGTAGGGCAACAGCTAGCAATACCAATTGAGGTATGCGGCGAGCAGGGGTGGGGGAAGCTCCCATGGCAGCCAGAAATAAGAATCGCTGCCATGCTGGCAGCACTATGAAAATCTTGCCTTGAAACGCAGGCTCACACTGCTGTTTCCCCGTGAGGCGGTGCATCAGCCGATCACTTACCGCCTGGCGGTTGATTACGACGTGGCATCCCGCATCATCAAGGCCCAAATGGCCCCAAATCAACGGGGCACCATGGTGGTGGAACTCTCCGGCGACATAGATGAGCTGGCGGCAGCTGAGCAATGGTTAAGGGATCTTGGGCTAGAGATCACCAGTGCCGCTGGAGAAATACATATCGATCCGGAGCGTTGCGTGGATTGCGGCATCTGCTCCAGTGTGTGCCCTAGTGGTGCTTTGAGTTGCAGGGCACCAAAATGGCAATTGCAGTTTGATCTGCGCCGCTGTGTTGTTTGCGAACAATGCATAGCGGTATGCCCCCTGGATGCCATCAGCCTCACCCTTTAACAACAGCATTATTTGCAAGCGCATCTTTGTTATGAACGGATCTGTGAAATTGTTACTACTGCCTCTCAGGGCACCGATGATCACCCTGCTGGGGTTGATTAGTTTTTATTTGGGTGTTCATTGGGGATTTCAACAAGATCTACTTAGGGGTAACGGGATAGATGCAACAATGGTGGATGAAGCATATTGGATTTTTAATTTAGCCCAAGTATTTGTTATTACACTTTTTTGCACATTGCCAGATTTGGTGTTACGCCAGATATCTTTATTTATGGCAGCAAGCAAAGTTTTAACGCTTGTAGTAACGCTTTTTTTGGTTGTGGTTGGAGGCATGTATTTACTGTATCTTCCGGGCTTTTCAGAATTTTTGATATTAGCTAGCGCTTTATTGCTGGCAAGGCTTGATTTGGTGCGTTTAAGAATTTGGCCATCATCTTGGCTGGCTTTGTTTGGCTTTACTGCATTTATGATGTTTTTTATAACCTATGGTGAAATGATGCATCTGGAATTGCATAAATGGCCCATGATAAGAAGCCTGCTACAGCTGAAACTTTAGGGAGCCAATAAGTTAAATAGTTAAAATGTATTTAAATTATTTAAGGCGGCTCAGCTGTTCGTAGCTAAACTTGCCACCGAGCACACTTTTTACATAGATTCTAGTTTCAGGATATGGAATTGTTTCCACCCATAATTCAGGAATTTGCTGCAATGTTTCATTTTGCCAGCTGCCTGCAGCCCCTGGCCCGGCGTTGTAACTGGCAACAGCAAGGAAGATATTACCTTTTGATTCCACAAGCATTTGTTTTAAATAGCGCCCCCCCAGTTGGGAATTAAGGCTTGCTTTTTCCAGCTCCATATCCGTGAGTTTTACCCCTGCTAGTTCCTGCGCCGTAGCGGGCATCAGTTGCAGAAGCCCCACCGCCCCAGCCGGCGACCGCACCGTTGTATTGAGGCGTGATTCCTGCCGGGCTACCCCTTGCAGCAGCAGTGGTTCGATCCCCGCTTTGCGAGCAGCAGCGCCAAGTTCTGCGCTGAAACTTAAGGGATGCCTCTGCTTCTCCAGAAGGCTTTGTTGTTCTTTGTTGCTGGCTACTCCAGCCAGGGCTGCGCTATCAAGTTGAGCAAGCCCTAGCCAGCTATCCCCCACTGAAAGCCGCAACTGGCCTTCCCTCCAAAGATCTGCAGCTGTTTGCGCCGATTGGCCCAAGCGCCAGGTGCGCCAATGCTCCCAAGCTTCAGCATGCAAGCCCAGGCTTTCTAATTTTGCTAACGGTGCGGGCAGTAAACCAGCGCTTTTTGCAGCTTGCGCTGGCGCTGGCGCTGTAACCCCCAAGCGAACACTGGCCCGCCAGGCGTAATAGCCATAGGGATATTGCTGCAATTGGTTTTGCCAAATAGCCCTTGCCTCTGCTTTTTGGCCCTGCTGCCAGGCGCATAACCCCATCCAAAAGCGGCTGCGCGCAGCGATTGGAGCGCTTTGTTTATCTGGGTTTGCTTGGGCGAGGAAGTTGTAGGCCTTTGCCCATTGGCGTTTTACAAGTAATTCTCTAGTTATTTGCCAGGCCTTGCTTGTGGCACTGAGCGGTTCAACTTGTTCTTGCAGCTTTGTTTTTTTATCGCCTAGGCAGCGATTGGCAGCTGCTAGATCCCCTTGGGCAACTAAGCCAGCTGCCAGTAGTTGCTTGTTTTCAGCGCTTACAGGCTGTTTCGATTGCTTGCAGGCGGCTGCCATTGCTGCCCCGGCACCAGGCCAGCGCTTGCCATAACGAGCCAGGTGCAAACCTGCTTCGCTGCCACCCTTTTGCTGGTGCCACTTAACCGCTGCGGCTAAGGCAGCGGGATGGGCTGGGAATTGTTTAAACAATTCCACCGGTTTGCTTAAGGCGTAAAGGGCATCAGCGCTGGGGGGAGCGGCGGGAAACTGTCTAAACAGGTATTGCCAACTCTTTTTAGCTGCTTCTGTTTGGCCTAATTGCGCTTGGGCTAGGGCCTCCAATTTGAGGCTGATTGGCGCCAGAAGTGTCTCCTGCCTGGGATTTCCCCAACCTTGCCCCCGCAATAATTGCAATTGGCTGGCGCTATCAACTACTTGGCCTACAAGGATTAGGCGTGCCTCCCTGCGACGCTGTGGATCGGGATCAAACCTGGCGCTGCGGCGTAAAAAAGATAAATCGCTATTGCTATTAAGGCTGGGCCTTTGGCGTAGTAGCTGCTGCTGCAATAGCGCTAAAGCAATGGCAGTGCCCAAGGCAACAGCAGCTAATCCCACTGCTCCCCGTTGTTTTAAGCCCAACACTTTTTCTGTGCCATTGGCGCTGGCATCGTATGGGGGCAACAATGGCTTTGTTGATCCGGCTATTCCAATTGCTTAATTCAGCGCTCGGATTTTTACAGCGGTTGCAGCGCTATTTAGGGCCAGATCTTTTGCCCTTAGAGCTGCAAAAACGCCGCTGTGCCGTAGCCGTAGCCCTAGGCCTTGGCAGTTGGTTATTGCGGCCAATTCCACCTTTTCAGTGGTTGCCCGGGGCTGTAATTGGCGCCTTGCTGCTTTGGGGCGCCATTGAACTTGCGGCCCTTGCTTGGCGGCCCCAACGCTGGCAGTAGGGGGATCTAGCTGGTGATCAGCAGCTGCGGTTACCCTGCGGGCAAGAGATTTTTCTGCCATGGCTGATCTTTCTGGCCACCCGGTGGGTTCCCCTTTCCCTGCAGGTGTGAGCTTTGGCACCGATGGCATTCGCGGCCGCGTTGGCACTTTGATGACCCCCGCCTTAGCTCTTCAGGTGGGCTACTGGGGCGGGCAGGTGTTGCAAGGGGAGGGGCCAGTGTTAATCGGCCGCGATTCCCGCACTAGTGGGGCAATGTTGACTGCTGCTTTGGAAGCTGGCCTCACTGCCGCTGGCCGTGAGGTGTGGAACCTGGGTTTATGCCCCACACCCGCTGTGGCGCGGTTGGTGCAACAGCTCGGGGCAGCAGGTGGCGTGATGGTTTCGGCTAGCCATAACCCGCCGCAAGACAACGGCATCAAGTTGTTTGCAGCTGGTGGCGCCAAGTTGGGTAGGCGGCAACAGCAGGCGATTGAGTTGGGTTTGCGGGGAGAATTAACCCCAGCGCTCAACCGTTGCGGCAACATCTATCAACGCCAAGACCTGCTTGATAACTACCGCCAATTGGTGCGGCAGGGGCTGGTTGATAACCAGCTCAGCGGTAGACGCATCGTTTTGGATCTTTGCTGGGGATCTGCCACTGCCTGCAGCACGGAACTATTTAGGAGCCTTGGCGCTGAAGTGATAGAGCTCCATGGCACCCCTGATGGCGAGGCCATCAATGTGGGTTGCGGTAGCACCCATTTGGAGCCATTGCAGCAGGCGGTGTTGCAACACGGCGCTGAGATGGGTTTTGCTTTTGATGGCGATGCCGATCGGGTGTTGGCAGTGGATGGCCAGGGCCGCTTGGTAGATGGTGATCACATTTTGTTTATGTGGGGCTCTGCTTTAGCGGCAGCGGGCCAGCTGCCAAAACAGTTGCTCATAGCAACTGTGATGAGCAATCTTGGTTTTGAACGGGCCTGGAATAGCCGTGGCGGCGCACTTGAGCGCACTGCTGTGGGAGATCAATTTGTGCATCAAGCGATGGAGCAGCAGGGAGCAGCCCTTGGCGGTGAGCAATCGGGCCATATTCTTTGCGCTCATCACGGCATGAGCGGTGATGGTTTGCTTACTGCTTTGCAACTTGCGGCGCTTTTAGAAAAAGGTGAAACCTTGGCGGATCGCCGCAACCAGAGTTTTGTTTCTTATCCGCAACGCTTGCAAAACGTGCAGGTGCCAAACCGTGAACGCCGTAAGGAATGGCAGAAATGCATCCCGTTAGTGGAAGCGGTGGCCCAGGCAGAGGCGGAAATGGCAGCAGAGGGAAGGGTTTTAGTGCGCGCTTCCGGCACTGAACCGCTACTACGAGTGATGGTGGAGGCCTCTAGCTCGGAATTAGTTGATCGCTGGATTGATACCCTCTCGGTAATTGCAGAGCGGGAATTAAATAAGTAACTCCCCAGCCAGTTGTAATGCGCCATGGCAGGCATCTCCTAGGGGTTTTTGCAGGCTGCAGCCAGGCAGCCGCTGTTGCAACACAGCCTGAAAACTTGCTTGCAGTGGAGCTAGATGTTCGATCGCTCCACCAAAACAGCAAAGCGGCACCTTTTGCATCTCAAGGGCGGTAGCCACACCCTCCACCATCAAGGCCAATTCTTCGCCAGCAATATCTATAACCCGTTGGGCATTGATTTCACCGCTTGCAGCTAGATCGCTCACCAAAGGGGCAAGGCGGGCAAATCCTGCAGCGCCGAAGCTTGGATCAACCACCAGAGCTTTTAATTCATGGGGCTGGCTAACGCCAAGGGCCGCCCACAGCACAGATTTGAGCTTTGTTTCGGGGAGGCGTCCATCGGCCATCCGCAGGCTGAGGGCTAAGCCGTCGCGGCCGATATCCATGGCACTACCCACCCCATCAACCAACCAACCCCAACCAGCACAGCGATGTTGCTTGCCTAATTGATTGCGTCCAACGGCAATGGCGCCAGTGCCGCTGATTAAAACAATGCCTTCTGCTCCAGCGGGAAAGGCGCCGGCAAGGGCAGTGCGTTCATCACCAGTTACCAAAACCGCCTGCATCGCCAGGGTTTCTTGGGCTAATCGGGTGCCAAGGCTTTGAGTGGGGCTCTGGAGCTCAATGCCACTGGCCCCAATCGCAGCAGCTTGGATTGGTTCTTTTAATTCGCAACAACTGCTTGCCGCAATAAAGCTGCTGCGTAGGGCTTGTTGAAATTGTTCTGGGCCGCCGGCACTGCTGAGGTGGCTTACGCCACTGCCTTCCCCTTCCGCTAATACGGTGCCATCAGCTAGAGCAAGGCGGCAGCGGGTATGGGTTTGGCCTGCATCAAATCCAGCCAAAACGATTGATTTAGTCATCCGTTTGTTTGGCGCCAAGGGTTGCGAGCACAAACCAGCCGCTGATTTGCACCTCAGGCCTAAAAAAGATCGTATCTACAAAGCCATGGCCCGCTAATCCCACCAAAGCAGCAATTGCACCAAGGCAAGGCAGGCTTAAAAACAAATCTCTATAGATCTGGCTGAAGCCAATTTTTAAGCTTGTAATTAGCAATCCAAAAACCGCAAGCAAACCGGGAATGCCGGTTTCAACTGCAAGTTCAAGGGGTACTGAATAGGCACTTAAAGCGGTGAAACGCGGCTGTTGGTAAAGGGGATAGATCAAGTTGAAAATTGTGTTTCCAGGGCCAATACCAAGCCAGGGGCGATCTTGAATCATCTCGATAGCTGCTAACCACACATTGATGCGGAAGTTGTTGGAGCTATCTTCCCGGCCGGCAGCCATGCTCATCAACCGCACCCGCAGTGGTTCCACCTTCACGGCTGCAACCACTAAGGCCAGCACCACAAAAGCGATTACTAATGGCGGCAACCAGCGTTTTAAAGGAGCTGCCAGTAAGTGGCTGAAACGTAGTAATAGGAGTAGGCCTAAAACAGCAAGGGCCAGCACCATGCCAATCCAGCCGCCTCGGCTGTAGGTGAACAGCATTGCAACGGCACCTAATAAAAAGCTAGTAAGGGCAAATAAGCGCAACCAAGGGCTCCGCCAACGCAGCAAAGCCACTAAGGCAAGCGGCAAGATTGGGATTAAATATCCAGCAAGTAAATTCGGATTTTCAAGGCTGCTGTAGATCCGCTGCGTGCCATCAGCAACAGAATTTGGATCAGCCCAACGGGCTAACTCAGTGGTGTCGCCATATAACTGGCGCAAGCCGATCACGGCAGTAATTAGCTCCCCCAGCAGCAGGCCAGCGAGTAATCGATCCCACCAACGGGGGGCTTCATCCAAAAGCCTGCGCATCAATGCATAAACACCTAAGTAACTCAATAATTTGAATAAACCTTTTGCAGCAGCAGCAGGCACGGGCGAAAACCCTGTTGCGAGCAGCGCCAAGGCGAGATAAGCCAGCAACCAGCCATTAATTGCCCCCAGTGGTTTTGAGCTTGGGGGGGCGGAAAGGCACCACACAAGCCACAACACACTGCAAGCGCTTATCAATAAGCCAAGCCCGCCGCGATCGGCGAGGGGTAGCAGCAGCAGCAGCGCTACCAATAACCCCCCCGCCAGCTGTGGCAATAGAGGTGCTAGCCGGCTTGATTTTGCGCCTCCATGCCATAGCCCCTGCCAACGCAGCAACCACGGGATCGCAGGGGTTGAAACCATAAACGGCACTTTTAAAACTTAGTTGGTTTGGATTATGGAGCCAGCGCGTTTTGCAAAGAGCCTGCGATAAACAGGAAGGTTTTTTTCGAGCACCTGAGCTTCCCTCTCAGTGGCATAGGGAAAAGGGTTTAGCTCCATCCAGCTGCCGCCATCGCAGGGGTAAAAAACATGAGTGTTATCAATAGCCTGGCAATTATCAACAGCCTCCAGCATTAAGCGAATCACCTCGGGCACATCACTTTGCAGAAATAGTTGTGCATCAGGCGCCATCGCCTTCGCTAGGGCAGTGATTAAAGATGGTTGCACCATTCGGCGTTTGTGGTGCCTTTTTTTAAACCATGGATCCGGGTATTGAATTGTTACCAGCTTCAAAAGATTTGGTGGTAATTGTTGTAGCCAATCTTCAAGGCTAATATTGGCATTACAAAAAAGAAAATAGAGATTCGTTAGTTCCAGCTTGCGGCGATCAGCCTCCGCTAAATCCACCAATGGCCTGCGGATTTCAAGGCCTAAGTGATTGTGGTTTTGCCTTTGGGGAGCGAGGGCTAAAAGAAAGCGCCCCCTGGCGCAGCCAATATCTAGGTGGAGGGGAAGGGCTGGATCTGGAAACAGCTCAGCAATTGCTGGCAGCTGGCGTTCCAGCTGGTAAAAACTGCTGAGGGGATTTACGTGTTGCCGCAACTACTTACCAGGCTCTAGCTCAGGGTTTGGCACAAGGAAAGCCCAGCTTGCGGTGTAGCCATGCATTTGGGTGCTGCCTGCCACGGGGCCGATCTCACCATTGCAAAACAAACCGGCAACGGGCACATCAGGGAAAAGTTCACGGCAGAGGCCCACATCAACATTTTCTTCGCCATAGAGCCCCTTCCCACGACCAAGGCAGGCAAAAAGCAAGGCAGCTAGGGGTTTTGGCTGTTGCTGCTGCTGGATTTTTAGCAGTTCATGCAATTCCTGGCGTGAGCTGTTGCCATCGCGCAATTGGAATTGCAGTTGCTGCCCAATGCGTAAGCGATCGGCTACTGCAATTGCGCCAAGGCGCGGATCCATACCCATCAAATTGCGCACTAAAAAGGGCGATACCTGTGGTGTTTCTGGATTTGGCATGGTGAAGCTCTCCTTACCTAAACCCACAAACAGGGCATTGCGCAGTAGATCGCGATCACTGCTGGGCAGCTCGCCGATCAGGCCTTGTAAGGCCGCTAGGGGGTTCTGCAAGGCATCGCCCTGGCGTAATTCCAGCAGCACATTGCGTTGAGCTTGAGCCACTTCAAATATGGGGCCAATCGGCCGGCAGCCTTGAGCAACCAATGGCTGAAGGCTGAAGGTGCCGCTGATCACGCAACCCACAGCACCGCTGCAAACTTGATCGCCAAAAAACAAACCACCATGGTTTGCGCTGTGTTGACCAGCCAAGCCGCCGAGCTTGGCCATGCTTGGGTAACCGTAATCAAGGCCGCTGATCAGGTCGTTTATGCCACTACTGGCTGGATCAATCCAAATCAACATCGCTCCACCGGCTTCTGGATCTGCCCCAACGGCCTCCATCCAGGGTTCCCGGGGCCCATCGAGATCGGGCAATTTGTTGAGGTTTATCTGAAATGGGCTCAGTTTTACCCCCGGTAAGCGCATCAAAGTGATGCTGATAGCTGGGCCGGATTCGATTTCTTGCGGTATTCCGGTTGTATTTGTGCCAATTACGCCACCACCGCAAGCGCCGAGCCAGTGGCTACAGCGCAATTGCTTTTGCAGCAAAGGCAGCAGCCTTGGTAAATCACTGGCGTAACTACTACTGGCAAATACAAGGGCGAGATCCATCTCACCAAGCCCTTTCAATTGCTGGGCTAATTCAGCAACCGCTTGCTCCAGTGCAGGCTGCTGGGAAAGGGCAGTGCGCACCAGAGGAGTGGATTTGCTGCCTTTAAACAGTTGCAGCATGAAGGGGCGGATAGTTTTTCGACCTTAATGCCAGTGCTGAACTGATTGCGGATCATGTTGCGGATAATGGCCCAAACTCAATCTTTTCCATGGCCCTTCCTCTGCTACGCAGTTTGGTGTGGATGATTTATCGCTTGGAGCTGGTGTTCGCCGTGGGTTTACCACTGGTGTTACTGGTGTGGGCGGCAATGCGGCAGGAGCCTGCTTTGGTGCGATTGCTGAATTTGTATTGGAAAGTGAGCAGCTTGCTGGGGATCACAGTGCTGCTGATGGCAGCAGCTAGGCCAATGGCATTCATAACGGCCACCTTGGCCCAGTTATTGATTGTGGTGTCGTTGTGGTTTTGGGTAGATCTAAATGAAGAGTTGGCCGATCTGCCGCCGTTTCGAGCCTTGCCTTTCACGATGCGGCTGTGGCGTTGGGCCTTAACGGCATTAAGCCTGCTGGGATTTGGCTTGAGTGCAATGGCCTTGGGTTGCGCTTGGGGGCAAGCACCAGCAGCTAGCTGCGCCCTCTGGCTAGAGGCGCCGGGTCATTTCCAAGGGGTGCTGGCTTTGGTGCTGGGCTTCTTCTTTGGCGCCCAATGGACAGCAGCTGTATCTGGCTTCTTTGGTTATTTGGGGCTTGCGGCTTATGGGGTGGGGATAATCCAATGGCTGCTGGTGCGCCTGCCGCGCCAGGGTCGCTTGGCGGGAGGGTTTTAGCTAACTAAGAAGTTGCCAATTAATAACTAATTAATAATTAATTAATAATTTATAATTTATAAAATCACTTCAATGCAACGGCCGCAGATGCTTGGGTGAATTGCATTTTCACCGATATCTGTGCAGTAGTGCCAGCAGCGTTCGCATTTTTCACCAGCGGCACGGGCGATCCGTAAGGTAACGCCATCACTGCAAAATTCAGCCAGAGGTTCAGTAAATGGAGCGGAGTTGAATGATAGTTCGCTAACTAGTAACCAATCTGCCAAGTTGTCAACTTCCGGATAATTGCTAGCAGCTAATTGTTGAAGAGCAGTTGTGAGGGCATCAGCTTGATCACCATGGCCAAGTTCGATCTGCACCTGGGCTTCAAGGGAAGATCCAATCGATGCAGCCTCTTGCTTGTTTCTGCAGCTCTCCAATAAACGATTTATTTGGGATCTCAATTCGATCAAGCTAGTTACATTTGAACTAAGGCTTATTTGCAGCTCGCCTTTCCATTCGTTTGCTGCCGCGGGCCAACCCCGTTGAAATACTGATTTTTCACTAACTTCGTAAGGTAAATTTTGCCAAATATCTTCTGCCATATGGCATAACACCGGTGCAATTAAAGCAGCTAAACGTTCTACAATTAAAGCTAAAACTGTTTGACAGCTGCGGCGGCGATGGGAATCTGCTGCGCTTACATAAAGGCGATCTTTGGCGATATCAAGGTAGAAATTAGAGAGATCAACAACGCAGAAATTTTGAAGCGTTTGAAAGAAGCGATAGAATTCATAATTTTCAAAATACTCGGTAACCTCATCGATCACAAGAGCTGTGCGATATAGCATCCATTTATCTAATAGTGGTAAATTTTCGTAATTTATGGCATCTTCTTTGGGATTGAAATCATGTAAATTGCCCAATAAATATCGAGCTGTATTTCTTACCTTGCGATTCACATCGCCAAGTTGTTTAAGGATGCCAGATCCGAGCGGCACATCAGCTGAATAATCAACTGAGCTTACCCAAAGCCTTAATACATCAGCGCCATAGGCGGGATCTTGTTTCTCATTTTTGCCCCCCTCTACAATTACAGCTGGATCTACAACATTACCCAAGGATTTACTCATTTTTCGCCCTTTTTCATCAAGGGTGAAGCCATGGGTTAATACTTTTAAGTAGGGGGCGCAGCCGTTCACAGCAACAGAAGTGAGCAAACTGCTTTGGAACCAGCCTCGATGTTGATCAGAGCCTTCTAGATAGAGATCTGCTGGATAATTGAGATCAGTTTCTTCCCCAAGAACACTGGCCCAGGATGAGCCTGAATCAAACCACACGTCCATTGTGTCTGTGCCTTTGCGCCATTGATCTGCCTCTGCGGCATAGCTTTCGGGTAGCAGATCCGCTTCATCTTTTTCCCACCACACATCAGCGCCATGTTCAGAAATCAGGGCTTGAATATGATTTAAGCTTTCGCTATTTAATAACACTTCTCCACTGCTGCGATGGTAGAAAACCGGGATTGGCACCCCCCAAGTGCGTTGGCGGCTGATGCACCAATCGCCACGTTCTTTAACCATT
The DNA here is from genome assembly GCF_024346075.1 of Synechococcus sp. Cruz CV12-2-Slac-r. Taxonomy (GTDB): domain Bacteria; phylum Cyanobacteriota; class Cyanobacteriia; order PCC-6307; family Cyanobiaceae; genus Synechococcus_D. Next base: position 6,953 of record NZ_JAGQEK010000006.1, on the reverse strand, counting down.
CCTTCGATGCGATTGCGCCCACTTGCTGGAATCCACTCCACTTCTGATATGGCCTTAAGCGCCTCGCTGCGAAAGCCTTCAACAGATGCAAACCACTGTTCTGTGGCACGGAAAATCGTTGGTTTTTTCGTGCGCCAGTCGTAGGGGTAGCGGTGTTCATAGGGATGCTCTAAGAGAAGAGCATTGGCTTCTTTTAAAGCGCTAATGATCACAGAATTGGCATCTTTTAATACATTTAAACCAGCAAAGATTCCCGCCTCCGCCGTGAGAGTGCCCCCCTCGTCTACGGGGCAGATAACAGGGAGATTGTAGGTTTTGGCGGTATTAAAATCATCCACACCATGGCCTGGAGCAGTGTGCACAAGGCCAGTGCCGGTTTCAGTTGTGATGTAGTCGCCACCTATTACCACTTCACTAATGCGATCTAGGATGGGGTTTTGATAGCTAGTGCCTTCAAGATCAACACCTTTAATGATAAATAAACTTTCTAGATTCAGATCTAACTTGGTGCGTAGATTTTCTACTAAATCCTCTGCAATTATTAAAGTGCGACCTTTCCCATCAGCGCAAACGGCGTAATTAAGTGAACCGTTCACTGCCACTGCTTGGTTTGCGGGCAGGGTCCAGGGGGTGGTGGTCCAAATTGCGAGCTGCAGATTTTCAAGCGCTTGGCATGCAGCTAATGCGGGGCTTGGCTTAAGCACCGCAAAGGCCACATAAACGCTCGGTGAAATATGGCCATCTGGATATTCGAGCTCAGCTTCTGCAAGGGCTGTGCGGGAGCTGGGGCTCCAATGCACAGGCTTTAGGCCGCGATATACATGGCCCGCCAGCACCATCCGGCCAAAAACATCAATTTGAGCCGCTTCATATTTTTTTTGCAGTGTTAGGTAAGGGCTATCCCAATCAGCCCAGATCCCCCACCTGCGAAAGCCCTGCTTTTGGATCTCCACCTGTTCAAGGGCAAAGGCATGGGCGCGACGCCTTAGATCAAGGGGGCTGAGTTTTAAGCGCTCCGCTTGGCTGATGCCTTGCAGCACTTTTAATTCGATTGGTAAGCCATGGCAATCCCAGCCGGGTATGAATCGGGCTCGCCGCCCTTGCATCAGCTGATATTTATTAACAATGTCTTTTAGGGTTTTATTTAAAGCATGGCCCACATGCAACGCTCCATTGGCGTAGGGGGGGCCATCGTGCAGGGTGAAGGGCCTGCCGGGGTTGTGGCGGCTTAATTGCTCGTAGAGGCCTATTTCATGCCAGAAATTTTGGAGTTCTGGTTCACGGGTTTTGGCATTAGCCCGCATTGAAAACGGGGTTTCCAGCAGGTTCAGGCTGTCTTTGTAAGAGATTTTGCTTGCCTGCAACTCTGCAGGGGCATTCAGCTGTTGATTATCCACGCGCACCCATTTTTTTGTTGCTGCTGGTTTTTGGTTTTCTTTCTTTAATGAGCTGAACAGGGTTTGGAGCCTTTTTGCTGTTGCATCTAGGCGCTGGCGCCAAAGGGCAAGATCGGCAAGCTGTTCTTTTTGTTCAGGGGCTAAGGCCTTCCAGCGGTTGGCGGCCACCTCGTTTGTTAAGCGAGCGATTAGCAATCCAGAGCAAAGCACCGCAAGCATTGGGGCACCCCTTAAGCGCTCGGCGGTGGTAATGAGCACCAGGCCTAGCAGCAGCACTAGGGCACCCCAGAAACTATCGCGGGGGCGAGTTAGATCAGAGGCCAGCAACGGCAGGAAAAGCAGTAAGAGGCCGGCAATAAGGGCCAGCACACCAATCAAATTGGCCAGCAATGGGTGGTTTAAGGCTGCCCATATTCAAGCGCTGTTTAGAGTTGCTAATACGCCCACCTGGCGGAATCGGTAGACGCGCTGGTTTTAGGTACCAGTGGCTTAGGTCGTGGGGGTTCAAGTCCCCCGGTGGGCATAAATCTAAAATAAATATGTCGCTAGTCGCAGCACTGGTCTCGCGAGTCCATGGTTGGTGATTATGGGCTCCTGCCTTGGCGGCGCGTGCACTGCTGGTTTCTTTCCTGGCTGCGGCATCACTTGGTTCTGCCTTGCCTTTGCAAGGCGCTTTTCATCAGTTGAGCGCTGGATTCCCAACCCCTGTGGCCGCCAGTTGGTTGCAGTTGCAAGAGTTAGAGCAGCGCCTTGCGCTCCATGGGGTGAAGGTGGTGCATTCCAATAGCTGCCCCAAGGGGTTGGAGGGTCTTTACAACCACCGCATCGGCCAGATCTTGATGTGTAAAAACACCATGCCGCCCCAAGCGGAAACCCACTGGAACACCCTTGCCCATGAATCGGTTCATGTGATGCAGATCTGTAGGGAAGCCGCACCTCTTTCCAAGGGGCTAGATCAGCTGCAGCAGAAAATGATGGCCTCCACCCCGGCGCAGGAAAAGCTGCATATCTTTTCTGCATATCCCCCAGATCAACGCCTTTATGAATTGGAGGCTCGCTGGGTAGCAAATACGTTTCCCCCAGACACGGTGATGGCGCTATTGGATTTGAGTTGCGGAAGGCCTGGTCGCCGCCAACCCACCCATACGTTGCTGCCCCAGCTCATGGCTAAAGAAAACGGTTAAAATCAACTTCCTGGTATTTGCGCCGGTGGCTTTTTAGGCTGGATGTGATGAGCGACTCTGCAGCGCTGCGATCAGTGCCCCGCGAATTTGTTGAACCCCCTCCCGCGTGGAATCCAACGCTGGGATTATTTGTTGGCGGATATTTATTAGCTGCCCTCACTATTTGGGGTTGGTTTGTTGGCCACTGGGGGCTGCCCGTTTTGGTGTTAACAGGATTCCTTGCCCTGCATCTAGAAGGCACTGTTATCCACGATGCCTGCCATAACGCCGCCCATCCAAATAATTTTTGGAATGCCTTTATGGGCCATGGGGCAGCTTTGCTTTTGGGATTTAGCTTTCCTGTTTTCACAAGGGTGCATCTTCAACACCATGCCCATGTAAACGATCCAAAACATGATCCAGACCATATCGTTTCAACTTTTGGACCCCTTTGGCTGATAGCACCAAGATTTTTCTATCACGAATATTTCTTTTTCCAGCGGCGTTTGTGGCGTAGATATGAATTATTTGAATGGGCCCTAGCGCGCACAATCTTTGTTTTTATTATTATTGCGGCCGCTCAGGGGGGGAATTTGCAATTTGTATTTAATTGCTGGTTTGCTCCTGCATTGATGGTGGGCGTAACGCTTGGATTGTTTTTTGATTACCTGCCCCATCGCCCCTTTCATTCAAGAAATCGTTGGCACAATGCCAGGGTATATCCAGGTAAAACGATGAATATTTTAATTATGGGGCAAAATTATCACCTCATACATCACCTCTGGCCATCGATCCCTTGGTTCCTGTATCAAAAGGCTTACCGAGCAACAAAACCACTGCTAGACAAACACAGTTCACCACAAAGAATTGGTATCTTTGAATCTTTTAATGATTTTAGCAATTTTTTATACGATATTATTATTGGAATTCGCAGCCATAGCCGCAATCGATCGAAGTTGCGCTGGCTTGCTGCATTTGCCCCTAGGTTTTCTGATAAAAGAAAGTTGATCTCACTACTTCACAAAACATCAGTAGGCCCTAGATCTTAATCCGCCAATATTTTGGGAACTCGATAAAAATCACCTTCCCTCTCAGGGGCGAGATCTAATAATTCTTCCCTCACTTCTGTTGTATTAACTACATCTTCTCTGCATACATTTACCACCTCCACTGCTCTGGTGGTGGGGGCAACATTAGTTGTATCGATCTCTTCTAATTGAGCAACAAAATCAATAATTTCCTCTAGCTGCGGTGTAAAAGTTTCAATTACTTCATCGCTTAATTGCAGCCGCGCCAGCTGGGCCACTTTGCGTACGTCGTTGGCGCTGATGCGGCTCATGGGGCGCTCGGGGTGAGGAACTCCCCTAGATCTTTGCAGAGGGAGGTGGCGGCTAGATCCAGCAGACGCTCGCCATGGCTTGCTTTTGCTAAATATGGATCAGAACCCATGCGGCCATCGGGGTGGCGGCGGCGGAAATCATCCGGGCCGTGGATTGGTCCGGCGGGTGCTGCTTCCGCTAGGGGTTTTTGCAGTTGTTCGAGGCTTGGTTCAAGGTGCAAGGTGAGGGCAATTTCACTTGGGGTGGCGTGGTGCCCTTCCCGATCGCCATAGAGCTCCCGCGCTTCCCGCATCACAGCACCAGCCATAAACCAATTTGCCAATTTGCATTGCAATTGCGCGGCTACAGGTAGCTGGCGCCGCCGCGCTTCTCCATAGGCTTCAGCAAAAGCAGCACGACTGGTGGCGATGTTGCCGCCATGGCCATTAATTACAAAGATTCGTTCAAAGCCGTGGCCCGCCAGTGAGAGCACCACATCCCGCATCACAGCCAGCAGGGTGCTGGGTTGCAGGCTCACGGTGCCAGGGAAGCCCAGGTGATGTTCAGCCATGCCAAAAGCTTGAACTGGTGTTACGAGCACACCACTGCGGCGCCCCACCTCTAGGGCAACAGCTTCTGCGGTGAGGGCATCGGTGCCGATTGCACCAGTGGGGCCGTGCTGTTCGGTGGAACCAAGTGGAACGATTATTCCCTTGCAGCGCAGTAGGTAGGTTTCAACTTCCGGCCAGCTGCGTAGCTGCAGGCGGATCGCTTCGGTGTTTAAAGCTGGTGAAGTTGTTGTCATCGCTGCAAAATAGTGGCGGAGCCTGCCTAGGATGGCGAAAGCGCGCGGGAGCGCCTCGACCATGTTGCAACGCAAGCTCTATCAGTTCAGCGCAGAACAACGCCCGGTGTGGGTGTTTCTGCGAGATCAGCAACGCTGGATCGAACAGGCCAAAATCCTGGAGATTGAAGGCGATTGCGTTACTTTGCGTTACGACGCTGAGGAAGAAGACGAACTGCACAGCTGGGAAGAAATTGTGCGGATCGATTCAATTGGTGCAGTGAGCACCCGATTGGCATTTTTCAGCCGTAGTGCTGCTTCTGAGGATTTGATCGTGGCTGAGCAAGGTGAATGCCCAGAGGCAGAACAACTAAAACCACAGCCTTAGTGGGCTGTGCCATTGCCGTCGTAGGAATCAGTGTCGTAGTAACCACCGGTGCTGCCAAACACAAACAAACTGATGCTGAACAGCACTGTTAGTAAAGGTAGAAGCTGGCCGAGGGTGATTCCAGTCGATTCCATTGGCCAGCGGTGGGATGCTTATGAATCTCATTCTGACGCTTAAAACCATGGTTGGTTGCCGCGGGTGGTGTGGGTTTTAGGTTTATGGCGGAAATCGCGGATTCTTAGGTGAGCTTTGCTGGTTGTGGCATTACTAATGCTTGGAGGTATTGCCATTAAACCTTTTGGGTTTGATCTCTGCGTTGATTGGTTTAAATATTGATCGCAATTTCCTTAAGTGGTAGATCTGGCTGGAATCGGGTGAATGGGATTCACCATTAGGTCGTTTGTTGCTTAGTGCGGGCAGTTGGGGGCACTTAGAACCTGTTTTAGCTGTGGCTTTGTTATTGGGTGCAGCAAAACCAATGCAACTTCTTAATTTATTGATCGTTGCGATTTACGCCCCATCAGTGTGGCTTGTATCTGCCTGTGGCTCAATTTAATTCGAGGCTTGCCGCAGTGGTTTTTATATCGCCAAGCGCTATCAGATCCTAAAGAGAGGTTGCGTTTTACTTTATTGGCATCGCAATCATTGAATTTACCAATTGTTGTTGGTGATCTTGAGGGTGGCAGCTTGCTTCCAGTGCTAGTTTTAACAGTGATGGCACTTTCGCTTAAAAGTTCGTCTGAAAGTTGAATTTCTATGTTTAATCCACGCAGATTAAAATATATATTTTCTTTTTTCTTAGGACTAATGCTCATCCTGATGTGCAATGGATCCTATGGCCTATTGGCTAAAATTGAAAATAACAATCAAATTCAATCTGTGCAGTCTGTTTCGGATGCTCGACAGGCTGGATTAATTCCTGTTGGGATTTGGATGGAACTTGAGAGAATTTATGATATTTCACTAAAAGATAGTACCTTCCAAGCGGACGGCTTCATAAGTATTAATTTCCCTAAGCAAATTGCGGCTAATGTGAAAAATTTAGGACCTGAAAATCCCTGCTTTACATTTGAAAATGATGTAGAAAGGAGTCAGTATTCGATGCTTAAATATGATCAGAAAGTAAGAAAAGGGGAACGCGCCTATGAAAAAGGATACGAATTTAGCGGAAAGTTTGCGATGGGCGATGCACGGCAGCATCGCCGCAGCCCTTTTAGTGATTTGCATCTAAAGGTAATTGTAAGCCCAATCTGCAATTTTGATTACTCTTCCAGAAAGATTGTTTTAGTATTTGATGATGAGGGAAAGAAATTAAAGGCGGCTAATGTTTTAGCAGCCAATCTGGAAGTGCCAATTGGTTATAATTTCTCTAATTCATCGTTGCAGGCACAAATCAGAAAGTGGCCTGGTATTTCATATTCATGGATGGTTGGTGATGTTGTTCTAAGAACCTCAGCTTGGGCTAGTTTCTTTCGTTGGATAATGCCTTTATTGGTGGTAATGGCAATTGTAATTATTGCACCATCTTTAGGCTCCAGTTATTTTGAAGCCCGCATTGGCATCCCATCGGCATCACTGCTAACGCTTGTGTTTTTACATGATGCTTACCGTAGCGATTTGCCAAATTTTCCATACCTCACTTATCTAGATCGTCTTTATGTTTATGCCTATATAGTGTGCTTATTAATGTTTGTTTTGTTTGTGCTTGATGCCTCTCATGGCTGGTCTAATCGGCCAATGCTAAATATAAATCTACCATTTAATATTAAGCAAACAATTTCGTTTGAGCAAGCGGTGCAATGTTTATGCGTGGTAGGTTTGGTTTTAGTTGCAACAATTTCTTGGTATGTATGAAATTGATGGGGTTCAGCTCGCCCCAAAGCAACTGAAGAAATTTGCACC
>NZ_JAGQEK010000059.1 GCF_024346075.1 Synechococcus sp. Cruz CV12-2-Slac-r | reverse complement strand
CCGCTTCACTGATGGCTGCAGCAGCATCCGGCCTTGATGAACGGGTTGGTGAGCTTGAACTTGCAGATGGGGCAGGGCGTCTGCTGGATCTAGGTAGATCATCTGAGGGGGGCATACCCCTTGTAGGCGAGCTGGTTTGCGCTCTGGGTTTTGATTCGCGATTATCGCGTTCGCGGCGGCGGGCTCCAAATTCTGGGGGGGCATCAGTGCTAGCTGCAAAACGGCTTTGGGCCCGCTCTGGAATAGCCGGACGCTCCGGACGCCGCGGCCGATAAAAATCCCTATCTATTTCTTCTTCTGGTTCATCCATATCATCGGCTCTAGAGCGAATCTTGCGCCGCAGGGGCTGGGGGTCTTCAAAGCGGTCTTCATTGCCCCATTCGCTACGACCCATGCGAGGCCTTGAGGGCAGCGGTTCATCTTCATCGAAGAAAGCGGAACGGCGAGCTTGTTCAGTGGTAACACTGCGCAAACGCACAGATTCGTAAGCAAAAAATACCGTTGTAGCCGCTAATAAAAACTGACCAAATTGCAGAATTGGATCGAGGCGCCAACCCTGGAAAAAAAGTATTCCGCCGCATAACAAACCAACGGCCGCAAAAAATACGTCGTAGTCGCGGGCAAGGCCGGGCTTAAAACTGCGCAAGAAATAGAGCATTGTGCCGCCCACCGCGAGCACAATGCCAACGATGCTGGCCCAATTCAGGCTGGCATTAACCATGGATGGCCTCCGGGGCCCAGAGCGGGCAGCTAAAGCCCATGTAGAAACAGTTTAGGGGCCACTGCTACTAATGCCAGACAAATCAAAGCTTGCGATCAAGACGATCGGTTTGGCTAATCAAAATCAGAGCGATTGTGATTGGCACCACAACGATCAGGGCACCAGCTCCCAAGCTGGTAAGGAAATTTGAAAGGGAAGGGGTCATGGCGCCTTCAGTAATTTCCGAATCCTACGGGTATTAGGGGATTCTTTAGGATCAATCAATAAAGCCGTAGAAGTTTGTGACAGCACTGCCCCTTCCTCTCCTTAACGCCAGTAACAATCTGATTGGGATCCTGCTGGCGGCATGGACGCTTTTATTCCTAGGACGCATAGTGCTGAGCTGGTATCCACAGCTCAACAGCACTAATCCCTTAGTTGCCTTGGTGTTAATCCCAACTGAGCCACTGCTTGCCCCCACCAGGCGCTTAATTCAGCCCATAGGTGGCGTAGACGTAACACCTGTTATTTGGGTTGGCTTGGTGAGCTTGATGCGAGAACTTCTTGTGGGTCAACAGGGTTTAGTTAGCCAGTTGTTGCGTTCCGCCCAGCATTTGGCTTAAGCATTTCCATCTCCACAAATTTTGTATGCACCTCCCCCCTTTGAAATTCGGGGCGATCCAAAAGGGCTAAATGAAATTCAATCGTGGTTGGCACTCCAATCACGGCACATTCAGAAAGGGCGCGGCGCATACGCCGTAATGCTGCAGGGCGATCTTCACCCCAAACAATAAGTTTGCCGATTAACGAATCGTAGAAAGGGGGGATTTCGTAACCGGTATAAACGTGGCTATCGAAGCGCACTCCAGGGCCGCCGGGGGGTAACCAGCCGGTAATGGTGCCAGGGGCTGGCCGAAAGTTATTCCGGGGATCTTCAGCATTGATGCGACATTCGATCGCATGGCCCCGCAACTGAATATCTTCCTGTCGAAAACGTAGGGGCTCACCTGCTGCAATTCGTAGTTGCTCAGCAATTAGATCAATGCCGGTAACAACCTCGGTAACAGGGTGTTCCACCTGGATGCGGGTATTCATCTCCATGAAATAAAACTGACCGGTGGCATCGAGCAGAAATTCAACAGTGCCTGCCCCTTCGTAGCCAATCGATCTTGCCGCTGACACAGCTGCATCGCCCATTCGGGCTCGAATTATTGGATCTAAACCCGGCCCTGGAGCTTCTTCCAGCAATTTTTGATGCCGCCTTTGAATTGAACAATCGCGTTCGCCTAGGTGCACCACCTCCCCAAATCGATCAGCGAGGATCTGCACTTCTACGTGCCGAGGACGATCAATAAACTTCTCCATATACAAACCTGGATTACCAAAAGCAGCCTCCGCTTCCCCCTGGGCCGCCCTATACAAAGATTCCAATTCTTCGCTGCTGCGCACAAAACGCATTCCCCTGCCGCCGCCGCCAGCGGTGGCCTTAATCATTACCGGATAGCCCATCAATTCAGCGAGTTCAGCTGCCTCTTCGGGGTTTTGAAGTAAGCCTTCGCTACCGGGAATTGTTGGCACCCCCACCCGCTGCATGGTGGCTTTTGCGGTGGATTTATCTCCCATTTCACGAATGGATTCAGGAGAAGGGCCAACAAAAGTAAGGCCATGGGCGTTGCAGATTTCGGCAAAGCGGTCGTTTTCCGCCAAAAAGCCGTAACCAGGATGGATTGCATCAGCGCCCCTGGAAGTGGCGGCGGCGATGATATTGGGAATATTTAAATAACTCCTACTGCTGGGGGGATCCCCCACACAAACTGCTTCATCAGCCATCTGCACATGCAGCGCAGTGCGATCTACGGTGCTATAAACAGCCACCGTGTTTATGCCCATCTCACGGCAGGTGCGGATGATCCTTAAAGCGATTTCACCGCGATTCGCTATTAAAAGTTTCTTTATCGCCATAACCTCCCTCTATAACAAGTGATTCTATCAGTGGTGGAATCAGTAGCAGCAGCTGAAGCAGCTGGTAAAGTGCGATCTTGCCGTTTCGGCAAGCCACGCGGATGTGGTGGAATTGGTAGACACGCACGTTTGAGGGGCGTGTGACTTCGGTCTTGCGAGTTCAAGTCTCGCCATCCGCATCAGATCCAACCGGAAGCATCGTTCTGGTTTGCAACGGGCCTGGGGAACTCACTACTTGGGTGAGGCCTTTGGCTATCGCTTTGCATAAAATTCGCCCGTTAAGGCCTTTGGCGCCCCAAGGGCCTGATGCACTGAGGCTGGTTTTAGTGCCCTGCCCTAATGCAAACGCCACTGAACATCGAGTGGCCAGCGCAATGGGGCTATTTGAACGGGTATTTCCTGCTAGAGAATTTTGGAAACTACTTATTAATCCCAAGCGCTACGGCCCCTGGCCTGCAAAAGGGGTAGTGGTTTTTCTGGGGGGCGATCAATTTTGGACGGTGCTGCTCTCAGCGCGACTTGGCTATCGCCACATCACCTACGCCGAATGGGTGGCCCGCTGGCCCCAATGGAACGACCGCATTGCCGCTATGGGCACAGCAGCTTCAGCGCGACTTAAGCCCAAGTGGCAAAAGCGCTGCACGGTGGTGGGAGATTTAATGGCGGATTTATCCCATGCCGCCCGCAATGAAACAGAGCTTTTGGCTGGAGAATGGGTGGCCCTGCTGCCGGGCTCAAAAGGAGCAAAATTACAGCTAGGAGTGCCTTTCATGCTGCGTTGCGCAGAGATCCTGCATCAACTGCGGCCCCAAGTGCGTTTTTTATTAGCGGTGGCACCAACTACTTCTGCCGCAGAAATTATTAAATATGGAGATGTAAACAATCCTCTACAGCGGTTTTATGGAGGCAGCACACCGCATTTGAGCAATGAAAGTGAAAGTGAAAGTGGGAAGCGTTGCTTGATCACAGGCAGCGGCCTTGAAATAATGCTGGTTGAAAACCAACCGGCCCACAATTTCCTAAGCCAATGCACTCTTGCCTTAACAACTGTTGGAGCAAACACCGCTGAACTAGGCGCCTTGGGCGTGCCAATGCTTGTGCTGGTTCCAACTCAACACCTACACGTGATGCAGGCTTGGGATGGTTGGCTTGGTTTATTGGCGCGCTTGCCACTGTTGCGATGGTTACTGGGAATAGCGCTCACGGCATGGCGTATGCGAAATAGAGGCTTCCTTGCTTGGCCAAATATCAGCGCCGGCCGCTTAGTAGTGCCAGAACGGGTGGGCACGATCACTCCAGAAGAGATTGGAGCAGAAGCCGCCCAATGGCTAGAAAACCCTGAACGGCTTGAGGCAATGGCTGAGGAGCTGCGGCATCTAAGGGGAAAACCAGGGGCGGTGGCTCAACTGGCGGGGTTGGTAGATGAATTACTACCCACAAATTACAAAACAATTGCTTAAATTACAGAACTAAACCTTTGCAATTTGATAGGCCATGCAATTGAACCAAGAGGAATGGAAAGCAAAGCTCACAGCTGAGCAGTATCAAGTAGCTAGAGAAGGGGGAACTGAACGGGCCTTTTCAGGTGTGTATTGGAATAACAAAGAAAATGGAATATACCGTTGCATCTGCTGCGATAAAGAACTTTTTAAATCCGATGCAAAATTTGAATCAGGTACCGGCTGGCCAAGTTTCTGGCAAGGGGTTAATCCAACTGCGATCAGTATTCATACAGATCAAAGCCACGGCATGCAACGCACTGAAATTCGATGTGCAAACTGCGATGCACATTTAGGACATGTTTTTAAAGATGGCCCTGCTCCAACGGGTGAACGTTATTGCGTGAATTCTGCATCCTTAAACTTTGAGAAAATTTAAGCGTTAAGCCCAGGGGTCGTCGTCTATCGGATCAGATATTGGTTCTAAGCTTTCGCGCCTGATCTCAACGGGTTCCACATCAACATCTAGGGGCTGCCTTCTGGTTTCATAGTCGTTAAATTTATTATATTTATCGTAATTTCGATTTGAATTCTGTTCGGCAACATCTTGATCTAAATATCTGCGCTGCTGCAGCTGCTCCCGACGCTGCGCCCGTTGTTCTAATTCCACATATTCGTAATCAGGATCATAATTTGAATTTGATCCTTGGCTATATTTTTGCTCAGAGTTGCGATTTATTTTTTGGCTTGAACCGTATTCAATACGCTCTTCGCTTGATGCAGATGGAGCAAAGCGTTCGGATTTATTTGCTTGAAGGCGCAGCTGCTCCTGTTCAGTTATCTGGGCCGCAGGCAATTGGTTTTCCACCGGCACCATATTAAGGCGATAGCGCTCCCTCTCCTCCCGCTCTAAGTTGCCACCACCGATACCGAGTTTTTCTAGCAATCCACTACTTAATTGCTTTAACTTTTCTTCTGCACCTTCATAAACAATTATTCGATCAGGGCCAGAACTTACAATTTCTTCAACGGTTAGTTCCCAGGTACTAAGGATTCCCTCCCCCAGCAGCGGCACCCCTACGGCCCCCATCACCAAGGTGGTGAGTTCGCCAGTTTCGATATCAAAGCTAAATCCCAATACGCGGCCTAATTGTTCTCCAGATTCAGATATAACCTGCGAATTAATAACCCTGCTAAAGCGTTCGGGATTGAACTTTTCCGAAAGAGAATCAACCGAATCCACCAAGATCACATCGCCCACCTGGCGAATTTGCTCGAGGGGCATCCAACGGGGTAACCCCGGCAGAAATCTGGTAAGCGGGTTATCGCGCAAACCAAGGGCGACCACCTCGCGGCGATCGATATCAACCATCACTTCACCCACAACACCTAGGCGGCGGCCGGTGTCGCGGGTGATCACTTGGGTGCCCATCAATTCAGATCGCAACCAGAGGCGATCTGATGGAACAGGATTGGAATCGGAGGGTGGCGGCGCCTGCAAGGGCTCTATTGATAATCGAGTCATTGTGGCGCAGGATTGGCCATCAGGCTGCAGAGGGTAAACCCACCACTTGGGTATGGGCGCCGCGGGCTTGGGTTACACCGATGGTGCGAGTGCTGGCGGCAATCATTGGGCGGCGATGACTCACCACTAGGAACTGGGCTGCATCTGCTTGGGTGGAGATCAAGCTGGCAAGCCTTTCCACATTCACACCATCAAGAAAACTATCCACTTCATCGAGTGCATAGAAAGGGGAGGGGCGAAACCGCTGCAGCGCAAATAAAAAGCTAAGGGCCGTGAGAGATTTTTCACCCCCAGACATAGAAGCCAAGCGCCTCACCGCTTTGCCTTTGGGATGGGCCACCAGGGTGAGGCCTCCCTCCAAGGGATCTGCCTCGTTTTCAAGTTGTAGCTGGCCTTCCCCCTCTGAAAGACCTGCAAAAATTTCACGAAAATGACCATCTACAGCTCGAAAAGCCTCCATAAACGCCTCTTGCCTCAAGGTGGCAACAGTTTCCACCCGCAGCAACAATTCCATCCGTTCACTAGCGAGCACAGCCAGGCGCTCCGCTAATTCAGCAAGCCGCGCCTCCAGTTGCTCTAGTTCCTCAAGGGCAAGCATGTTTACCGGTTCAAGGGCCTCCATGCGTTGCTGCACCACCTTCAGTTGTTCCTGCAAAGCCTCAAGGCCCGCATGCCGCAGCTCCTCGGGTATCTCTGGCAGCGGATCAGGTAGTGCCAGCTCCAATTGATTTAGGCGCAAGCTGAGATTGCGCTGCTCTTCCTGCAGCGCTTGAAGTTGTTCGGCCAAGCGTTGCAATTCCCATTGATGCTGTTGTTGTTGTTGGCGTAAACCCGCCAACTGGGCTTCTGCTTGATCGCGGGCGCGGCGTTGTTCACCAAAACGGGTTTGTAATTCCTGCTGCTCAGTTTCAAAGGCCAAGCGCCGGGTTTGATCCACAAGCTGCTGCTGGCGCAATTCCTGCACCTCGGAGCTAAGCGCGGCTGCTGCCTCTTGGATGCGCTGCTCGTTCGTAATTAGGGCCTCTAGCTGGCTTTGCAGCCTTGCCAGCTGCAGACCGGATTCCCTCTGACGTGCCTCCAAGGCGTCTTTCTCTTCCCTCGCAATACGCAGGGAGTTGTCGGCCTGCTCCAATTCCTGCTGCAAAACACGCCAACGGGCGCCATCTTGTTGTTCGCCGGCGCTGGCTTCTGCCGCTTCGATTGCTGCTCTTTCCTTCTCTAAGGGCGCCTTGATAGCGCTTAGTTGCAGTAGCCGCTCAGCATCTTTATTAATTGCGGAGCGCAATTGCAATAGGCGTTGTTGCAGCTGATTTTCGCGGCTCAATTGGGGACCATGGGATCTTTTTGCTGCCGCCAGTTCCGCCTCCAAGGCCGCCTGTTGGGAGCGTTGATTAGCGAGGGAGGTATGCAGCAATTCCAGGTTTGCCGTTAACTCCTGCTCCTTCCGCCTTGATGCCAACAGGGTTTCGCCAAGTTCAAGCAAACGGCGGCGCAATGGTTCCGCTTCATCCCCTTCACTTGCACGCCCGAAACTGAGGCCGCCACTGCGCTGCTGCTGGCTGCCGCCGGTGATTGCACCACTGCGTTCAAGCAGTTCACCATCGAGGGTAACGATGCGGCTGCGGCCCAACTCGCGGCGGGCTGATTCCAGGTCTTTGTAAACAAGCGTTTCACCAAATACGTAGCGAAACACCTCGCTATAAACAGGTTCAAAACGCAGCAACTCGAGGGCTCTGCCAAGGCAACCAGCACTTGCAGCGATCGGGTTTCCCCTCTCAAGGGCAGTGGAGCTAAAACTCGAATTGGAATTACTACGAATTTTATTTAAAGGTAGAAAAGTAAGCCTGCCGGCTCGTTTTTGTTTGAGCAGTTCAATTGCCCGGGCAGCGATGCGATCGTCTGATACCACCACCTGGCTCAGGCGGCCACCCGCGGCCACCTCAAGGGCGAGGCGAAATTGCTCTTCCACCTCACCCAGCTGAGCTACAGAACCGTGGATGCCCTCTAGGCCAGCTTCCAATAGCACCCGTAGGGCGCCGGTGCCGCGGCTTTCTTGCAGGGTTTCGCGGCGACTGTCTTGGCGAGCGATCTCCCGCTCAAGTTGCTGTTGTTCCTGTTCCAATCGCTGGCGGGTGCGTTGCTGCAGGGAAAGGGCTTCAGCGAGGCTTTGGGTGCTGTTGCGTTGTTTGTGTGCTTCTTGCAAAAGCTGCTCAAGTTGTTGTTGCAGCAACTCAAGTTGTTGTTTTGCAACATCACTACCTTGGCGTTCCTGCCCGAGTTGCTGCTCTTGTTCAAGCAATCTTTCTCGATCTTGGCGGCAACGTTCATCCAGCTGTAACTGCTCAGATTGCAGCGGGGTTAACTCAGCCAGCAGCTCTTGGCGGCGGCGGCTGAGCTGCTGCTGCTCCTCTAGCCAACTGCCGGATCTTCCCGCCACCTCCCCCAAACGGCGCCGAGAAAGTTCTACCGCCGCCTCGGCATTCAAACAATCGGCCTGAGCTTGCAGGCGTTCTTGACCTTGATCAGCAGCTTCCAGCTGGCGCTTTTGATCTAGCAATCCCCCACGCTCTTGTAGCAATTGATGGCGTTGCTGCTGAATCTGGCTGGATTCCTGTTGATGCCACTCAACACGCCGTTGCCTTTCCCTGCCAGCGGCATCTAATTCAGCTAGTTGGCCTTGCACCGCCAATAGTTGATCTTCGCCGAGGGATTTCACCTCCAGTTGCAATTTTTCGAGGCCTGTTGCCGCAGCTGCAATTTCTATTTCTCCCGCCTGAATTGCATCCCGCTCTTGAATCTCAGATTGTTGTATTTGGCAATGTTGCTGCTCGAGCTTCTGCAATTGAAGGCGGGAATGCTCCACCTGCAGCACCTGTTCTTGCTGCCTGCCAAGTTGCAACTTAAGGCGCAGTTCTTGGTATAAACGGGCCCTTTGGCAATCCCGCTCAAGGCGGTTGCGGGAGGCTTGAAGTTCACCTTCAACAATGCGGCAACGCTCTTCCCGCTCCTGCACCTCTTCAAGCTTGCCTCGGGCCTGATCGATGCGGCTATCAAAGAGGGCAACACCTGCCAGTTCGTCGATTATGCCGCGGCGATCTTTTGCACCCATCGACACAATTCGGGTTACATCCCCCTGCATCACTACGTTGCTGCCATCGGGATCCACCCGTAAACGCCGCAGCTGGGTTTGCAGTTGCTGCAGGTTGCAACTCACACCATCGGCGCTGTAACTACTGCTGTATGTACCGCCGGCTGCCACCCGCAAGCGACGAGTAACACTCCATTCCTTTTGGCCTGGCTTAATCCAAGGGCCCTCACTAGGGGGCTCAAGGCCTGCTTCCGCTTCATCCGGCTGCCAATCCTGTAGATCAAAGCGCACAGAAACCGACGCTTCTGCCGCTTTGCCTTCACGTATTACGCCGTTGTTTATCAAATCCGGCAGCCGTTCTGCCCGCATACCACGGCTATTTGATAGGCCAAGACAAAAAAGAATTCCATCTAAAATATTGCTCTTACCCGATCCATTCGGCCCTGTTACAACAGTGAAACCGGTATCAAGCGGAATGGTTACCGAACCGCCAAAAGATTTGAAATGAGTGAGGCTTACCTGATTGATATATACCAACAGGACAGCGGCGGCTTTGCCCCGAAACAGAATTAGATTTACGCTAGCAAATCTCTTCAACTGCACAAGGGGAACCAGCCAATGCTGCCAAGTGGCGCCAAGCCAGATAGGTTGCTTTTAACAATTGCGAATTGATATGGACAGTTCCAACCCAGTAACTGCTGTAGGCCAAGTGGGAGAACTTTTTCGGGAACGGTTTGCTGAATTGCTACCAGCGATTCAAAAACAATGGCCGCAGCTCACCCACGACACCCTCGCCAACACTCGTGGCAGTTTTGATGAAGTGGTGTTGCTGATTTCAGACCAAACCGGACGCACCGCCAGCGTTATCCAGGCACAACTTTTGGAATTTATGGAGGTGGCAGGGGAGCAGGGCCGTCGTATTGGCGACAGTTTGCAACCACTGGAAGAACAGTTGGAGCAGCTGCTGGATGATCTAAATGCCAACTTGCGGCCAAAGCTTGAACAACCTGTGCGGGAAAGGCCTTTATTAGCCCTTGGCATTGCGGCAGGTGTTGGTCTTCTTGCCGGCCTGCTTTTAAGCAGCCGCAGGCGCTAGGGGTATGGCCAGTTCCACCCCCCGCAGCACCAGCTCAAAATTTGCTTCTTTAGTTACATCGGTTTTTGATCTACATGTGCGTATTGCCCTGCAGGAGGCAGATCGCGAAAAACGCCGCCTGATCGTGGGAGGGCTCGTTATTACTACGGCTTTAGTGCTGCTGAGCGGTGCACTTTTGGTGGGCCATGGCGCTCTGGCTTTATGGCTTGTGCAGAGCTGGAAACTTTCCTGGTTAGCCGCCTTTTTAATCATTGGGGCAGCTGATCTGCTGCTGGCTGGCTTGCTTCTGCGCATTGGCGGACAACTACTGAAGGGGC
>NZ_JAGQEK010000058.1 GCF_024346075.1 Synechococcus sp. Cruz CV12-2-Slac-r | reverse complement strand
CAGCATGAAAGAGACATATTCCGTTTACTAATCAGCGTTAGTGGCGTTGGCCCCCAGGTGGCAATGGCCTTGATGGGGGCAATGCCCGCAGCTGTTCTTGTGGAGGCCCTTCAACAGGGAAATTTGGCGTTGTTAAGCAGTGCTCAGGGGGTTGGTAAACGCACCGCAGAGAGATTGTCGCTGGAGTTGCGTCAGAAATTAGAGCGCTTTGAGCTGCCTCTGGCTAATACCAGCAAGCAAAAGTTGCCCATCAACCTCGAGAAGGAACTGGAAGAAATGCTCTGCGCTCTGGGTTACGGAGTTCTGGAAATTCATGAAGCTCTAAAGACTGTTGGCCCCCTGCTCAGTAAAGAAGAAGCCAGCAGCAGCGATGCCTGGTTGCGAGAAAGCTTGCGTTGGCTTGGGCGATTAGCCAATTGAAGTTACCCCTAGGAGTTATGCTGATCGATTGCACCGATTCGGGCCACTCTCCCGCATGCCGCTCAACACAGAAAAGAAGCAAGAGCTGATAAACAGCCATCAAACCCACGGCACAGATACCGGTTCGGTTGAAGTGCAGGTGGCCATGTTGAGCGAGCGCATTAGCCAGCTCACAGGACATCTACAGGCCAATAAGCACGATTTCTCCTCAAAACAGGGGCTATTGAAAATGCTTGGGCGACGCAAAAGCCTGCTCAGCTACCTAAAGAGCCAGAGCAGTGAACGCTATTCAACCTTGATAGTGAAACTAGGTATTCGGGGTTAAAGGCAATGGCAGATGGTTTCGCTGATCAAAACGAGCAGCGCACACCACAGGCAGCAAAGGAAGCCAAACCAGCTATCCCGCAAACGGTGTCTAACCGTATGGCACGGCGTATTGCCATATCAACTGGCATACCCACAGTTATGGGTATGGGCGTATTCGTTGCAAGCTATTTACTGATTAGCCAAAAAATTCTTGATATTCCCCCAGGGATCACATTGGTTTCTTCGGGGGGATGTTTTTTATTGGGCTTAGTGGGGCTCAGCTATGGCATTTTTTCTAGTAGTTGGCTTGAACAACCTGGTTCAATTCTAGGTTTTGAGCAGATAAAACCAAATATCAAGCGGTTGCGCAGTGGCGCAGACTCACCTGAAAAGCAGCAGCGCTGAGGCTTGCGGCGGCGGCATCAGCATCGCTTACACAAAATTGGTGGCCAAGCCGAACAAAACAATGGCCATCGTTGCTTTGAATTTCTGCTACCACAGGAGTGCGCTCCCCTGCAGATTCAGTATCTACTCGATAGAGCTGCAGACACTCTCTCAATTGATGCTGAACAGTTATATCGCCCGCTTGTTGTTGATTTAATTTAACCATTACAAGACGCAAATCATCAATTAGTGCCACATCATCAACAATTAATTGAACACGATCATCACGTCTATCTACCTGTGCCCATAGCAATAAGCGGGCATCTACCATCAAATGATCCACAAGGCGTGCATAGGTCTTTGGAAATACCACAGCTTCTGCGCTGCCGGTGAGATCCTCCAGTTGCAAAATTGCCATTCGATCGCCCTTACGGGTAGTTACAAGTTTGATCTCTGGCACCATTACGAGCGCAGAAATTCGACTGCGATCGAGCTGATCCTCCAATTGCCCTAAACCAACAGGAGACAACAAACGGCTTGTGGCGCGTAATTGTTTAAGGGGATGATCAGAAAGATAAAAGCCAACTAATTCCTTCTCAAGCCGTAATTTTTCAGTGGGGGCATAATCCGCTACCGGAGCGGCCTTTGGAGCCGTGCCATGCACATCAATCGCCCCTGCAACCGCGCCTCCCCCAAGCAAATCAAGCAAACTGCCCTGGCCGCTTGCCCGGTCTCTTGCTCTTGAGCCGGCCCAATCAAGCATCAAATCAAGATCAGCCATTAATTGGGCGCGATTTGAATTCGCTATTAACGAATCAAGGGCGCCACAGTGAATTAACGATTCCAACGCCCTGCGATTTAGCACACTTACGCTTGCCATTCGATCGCAAAGATCGGCTAAAGATTTAAAAATACCTTCTTTCTCTCGCGAAAGAAGCAATGTGCGTATAGCGCCATCGCCCAGATTACGAATTGCAGATAAACCAAATAAAATTTTATCCCCCTGCGGAGTAAAATCAATCCCAGAACTATTAATATCAGGTGGCATAACTTCAATACCCATTGCATTGCAATTAGATATGTAGCGCTGAACCTTATCCGTAATGCCCGAATTAACAGTTAACAATGCCGCCATATATGCCACTGGGTAATGGGCTTTTAAATAAGCGGTTTGGTAAGTAACAGCTCCGTAGGCAGTGGAATGGCTTTTATTAAAACAATATTCCGCAAAAAGTACCATTTGATCAAAAAGGGTGTTTGCAACTTGATCAGCAACATCCTGTTTGATGGCACCTTGTACAAATTGAGTGCGGTGTTTTTGCATCTCGGAAACTTTTTTCTTTCCCATCGCCCTTCGTAGTAAATCAGCCTCTCCCAATGAATATCCAGCTAGATCTTGGGCAATGCGCATAATTTGTTCTTGATAAACCATAATTCCATAAGTTTCCTGCAATATTGGTTCTAGTTTTGGGTCAACAAATTCAATTAACTCACGGCCATGCTTACGGTTAATAAATTTCGGAATCAAGCCTGCATCGAGAGGCCCCGGACGATATAAAGCCAGTATCGAAGAAATATCTTCAAGTGAAGATGGCTTCAAATCTCTAACAATTTGCCTCATACCACTTGATTCCAATTGAAATATTCCCTCCAGATCACCTCTTGCCAGCAAGGCGTAGGTAGCGGAATCATCTGCCGGTAAATCGTCTGGATCTATCCGAATTCCAGAGTGCTGACGCACAAGTTGTAATGTTTTATCAATCATCGTGAGATTTTTAAGGCCAAGAAAATCCATCTTTAATAGGCCCATGGATTCCACATCCTCCATGAAATATTGGGTAATTACTTGGCCATCATTGTTGCGCTGAAGAGGCACTAGTTCGTCTAGGGGATCAGCTGCAATCACCACCCCTGCAGCATGAACTCCAAAACTTTTGTTTGTTCCCTCAATTCTCCTAGCTAAATCAATCCAATGTTTAACTGCAGGGTCATTTTTATACTTGTCACGAAATTCGGGCGCCGGCGAATCTTCGCTGATCATTTCGTCTAAATTAGCGGGCTTGCCTCGCACAACTGGTATTAACTTTGCGAGTCTATCGGCATCACCATAAGGAATATCAAGAACACGTGCCACATCTTTAAGGACAGCCTTGGATGTCATGCGGTTAAAGGTTATTATTTGCGCCACCTTATCTTCACCATAGCGCTTTGTTACATAGTCAATAACTTCACCCCTGCGCTCTATACAAAAATCGGTATCAATATCAGGCATAGATTTACGCTCTGGATTTAAAAAGCGTTCAAATAGCAGCCCATGTTGCACCGGGTCTATATTTGTAATACCTAGGGCGTAGGCCACTAAGGAACCGGCCGCAGAACCCCTGCCGGGCCCTACGGGGATGCCATTATCTCTTGCAAAACGGATGTAATCCCAAACCACAAGGAAATAAGTAGGAAACCCCATCTGATCCATTACCTGCAATTCAAAATGCAATCTTTCAAGATAGGTTGTATCAATTTTTTCAAGTTCTGTAATTTCCAAACGACCCCGCAAACCTTTTTCAGCAATTTCCGTGAGATAACCAACAGGGCTATAACCATCAGGTATGGGAAAGTTTGGCATTTGATACCTACCTAAAATATTATATTCTTCAACTTTATCTGCCACTTTAAGCGTATTATCTAAAGCTCTTTGCACCAGTTCAGGCTCTAGATGATCTACGAATAATTTCTCCATTTCTTCTCTACTTTTAATATACTCAGTTCCCGTATATCGAAGTCTTTTCTCGTCGCTAATTAATTTTCCGGTTAAAACACAAAGCAAAGCATCATGGGCTTCCACATCTAACGCGCTGAGATAATGAGCATCATTTGTAGCGATTAGTTCGATGCCGAGTTCAGCAGACAACTTTGCTATACCAGTATTAACAATACGATCTTCCGGGGAGCCATGATCTTGGATTTCTAAATAAAAATCGTCTTCAAATACATCCTTATACCAACTAGCCACATCTTTTGCTACATCATATCTTCCTTTGAGTAATGCTTGAGGTATTTCTCCGCCCATACACGCAGTTGCAACAATCAGTCCCTCTCGATGGGCTTTTAAGATTTGCTTGTCAATGCAAGCCCTTGAAAATATACCCTTACCCCTCATACCTTGCAAATGGCTGATGCTAGTAAGTTTTACTAAGTTGCGATAACCAATTTGATTTTTCGCAAGCACTACCAAATGATATCTACGTTCCTTTTTTAGTTGTGGATCCTCAATGCTGCCATTAACCACATACATTTCATTGCCAATTATCGGCTTAATACCGGCCTTTGTGCATAACTTAAGCAGCTCGATTGCCCCATACATAACACCATGATCTGTAATGGCTACTGCTGGCATGCCCAATGCCACGGCCCTCTCCACCATGGAGGGCAATTGCGTGGCCCCATCTAGAAGGCTGTAGTCGCTGTGGTTATGAAGCGGAACAAATGACAAGGAAAACCACCAGCCCTAGTGTGGGCAGCTTACCTAGCTCCACCAGATATGGCGCTTAGCTGAGTGCCAATGGTGCAAAAGGCCTACTTTTCATTACGGCGGCCTCCTGCTCGTATTGATGGGCCACCTGAAGCAGTTTTGCCTCTTCCAGCACAGGTGCCATTAATTGCAAACCAATCGGCAAGCCGCGTTTATCAAAGCCGCAGGGCACGCTAATGGCGGGGATACCTGCCAAATTTGCTGGAATTGTTAGTAGATCGGCAAGGTACATAGCAATTGGATTATTGCTGTGTTCACCAGCCTTAAAGGCGGTGGTGGGGGATGTGGGGGTGAGTAGAAGGTCTACCTGCTGAAAGGCATTATCGAAATCTTCTCTGATTAAGGTGCGCACTTGTTGCGCTTTGCGGTAGTAGGCCTCGCCGTAGCCAGCAGATAGGGCATAGGTTCCAATCAAGATGCGTCTTTGCACCTCAGCGCCAAAGCCATTAGCCCTTGTAAGGGATGTCATTGCGCTCAGGCTTTCGCCATTAGCAGTCCGTTTGCCGTATTTCACGCCGTCGTAGCGAGCTAAGTTCGCAGATGCTTCAGATGGTGCAATTACGTAGTAGGTGGCAATCCCTGCCTTGAATCTTGGGCAACTCAAATTCACCAAACTGCAACCAAGACTCTTCAGCACAGCTGCCGCTTCACGTACAGAGGCTTCCACGTCAGGATTCAAGCCCTCGCCAAATGCTTCGGCAAGAATCCCAATTTTTATGCCCGTAAGGGGCCTGTTAAGGCCTTCTAAATAATCCGGAACCGGTAGATCGAGGCTGGTGGCATCTAGGGGATCATGGCCCGCAATTACCTGCAACATCAAGGCTGCATCTGCAACCGAGCGCCCAAATGGCCCCACCTGATCCAATGAACTAGCAAAAGCCACCAAGCCCCATCTACTCACCCTGCCGTAGGTGGGTTTTAGACCCACAACACCGCAGAAACTCGCTGGTTGCCGAATAGAACCCCCGGTATCTGATCCCAGAGCAACATCACACTGCCCAGCAGCTACAGCAGCAGCACTACCTCCAGAACTTCCACCTGGCACAAAACTGGGATCCCAGGGATTTGCTGAAGCCCCAAATGCTGATGTTTCAGTGGAACTACCCATTGCAAACTCATCAAGATTGGTTTTACCAACCAACACACCACCTGCATCCCATAAACGTTGGGTAACCGTTGCTTCGTAGGGGGGGATGAAATCTTCAAGCATGCGGCTTGAGCAGGTGGTTTTAATCCCCTTGGTGCAGAGATTGTCTTTAATCCCAATGCTTACGCCAGCCAAAGCTCCCGGGTTTTTACCAGATGCTTTTGCTTGATCAATACGCTCAGCGTCTGCCATCGCTCGCTCCTGAGTGAGCGATACAAAAGCTTTTAATTGCGGCTCAGTTTCAGCAATACGAGCAAAAGTTGCTTCGGTATGGGCCTTGGCCGATTGCAAACCCTGATCAAAGGCAGCGCGCCAGAGGCTAATAACCATCTCAAAAGCAAAACTGCAGCGACGCTATCAGCAAGGCGACAAAAGTTTGGATTTAATTTTGCTGCTCAATCGTGAACGGCTCTCCGCGGCGGGTTCGCACGAGACGATGCTCCAAAACCGCAGGCGCCTCACTGCGTAGATCAGCAAGAAAAGCCGGTAATTTCGCTTCCAAGGTATGGCGGCGCACATAGGGTCCAAACCAGTAAATAACGTCTGGTTGGCGGGTATCAACCCTCGCCCACCAAGCCAAACCCAAGGCATTGGCAGTGGCACGAAGGGGAGCAGAAAAAAGACCCATCTGTATGCGACAAGCGCAGCTATTTTGACCGCACAGAGGCCCTAAAGGCGAATCTCTGCGCTGAATCCGTCACCTATTTGTTCATCTGAAGGAGTAGCAATGGCTTCAGCTGGAGCTGTTTGCAATTGAACTCTTTGCAGGCGTGGAGCGGGATCTTGGCCATGAATGCCAGCCATCCAACCCCTCCGGGCCAATTCGTAGAGCAGTAAAGCCGTTGCAACCGCTGCATTCAAATTTGGGGTTACCCCACGCAATGGAATACGAATTAATTGGTCGCAATGGCGGCGAGTAAGCATCGAGAGACCATTTCCCTCTGAACCGGTAACCACCACCAAAGGCCCATCTAAATCTGCATCCATCAGAGGAACGCTGCCCTCTTCTGCTAATCCCACTACCCGGTAACCGTTTTGCTTAAGGGTTTCCAAGGCTCTATTTAGGTTCACTACCCGCGCTACTGGGAGATGCTCCAAGGCGCCTGCGGCAACCTTGGCAACTGAACCGGTTAAGCCAGCACTACGCCGTTGCGGTAATACCAGGCCATGGGCACCAAGGGCCTCAGCGCTGCGCACAATTGCGCCAAGGTTCTGGGGATCTGTAAGCCCATCAACCGCCATCAACAGCGGTGCTTCCCCGAGTTGGCTGCAGCCCTCTACAAGAGTTGATAAATCAAGGGTTTCAGCTGCAGCCGTTTGAAGCACAATTCCTTGATGAACGGCACCACCACTGAGTTGTGCCAGCCGAGCCCAGGTAACTTCCTCAACCAACACCCCTGATCCTTTGGCTTCCCTAAGCAGCTGTAGAAATCGGCTGCTGAATTTCATTTCTGGAGTGCACCAGATTCGATGAATTGGCCTGCCACTTTCAAGGGATGCCAAGGCGGAATGCCTTCCCCAAACGAGATCGTCCACCTCAGGACTGGAATTGCTATCGGCTGTGGGCTCCAGCACCGGTTCTGAGCTGTAACGCCTTTCACCGGGCGCGGAAAAGCGCCTACCCCTAGCTGAAGGGGCCGGGCGATCAACCCTTAGACGCTCTGGCCTAACTCGCTCTACGCCGGCACGCTCAGGTCTGGATCGTTCTGGCCGAGATCGCTCGAAACGTGGCCTTTCAGGGCGAGGAGATTCGCTATCAAATCGATCTAAACGTGGACGTTCGGAACGGTTAAAACGCTCAGGCCGAACCACTCCCCGCTCTGGTCTACCTGATCTTTCTGGTCTATCTGATCTTTCTGAAGGTCTATCTGAACGATCAAAACGGCGCCCAACCCCCCTCGCCGGGCCATCAGGACGGCTGAAGGGCCGCCTTGGGCGTTCTCCTTTGGGTCTATCTGGACGGGGAGCCATGGCGCAGGGGGCAGGGAGAACCTGGCTCAAACAGATTCATACCGGGCCATCAAGGGTTGAATCCTGAAAATGGCTTAGCAACTCTTGGAGTCGCGCCGGATTGCACAGATAGAGCCAGCCAACCATTGTCTCAAACCCTGAGGCCCGTCCATAGATAGCTGGCTCAACCCGCCGAGGTCCTCGACCTGCAGCGTTGCGGCCTTTACGAACCCAATCAAGCTCCGCTGCGTTCAGATGTGGCTCAAGAAACGCCAAAGCTGCGCTTTGCGCTTCAGCTCGCACATGATCAACACCAGCTCGATGTAGCTGATGGGCACTGGCCTGATAGCGCACCAGGCGGGAACGCTGATGCAACTCCCACACGGCATCGCCAAGCCAAGCCAATTGGGCAGGCCCGGGCAACTGCATGCCAGGGGGAGGTTTAGGCAGAAGCAAAGCTGCTCAAAGCAGTGGGCAAATCAGGTTGAAGATTAAGGAAAGCTTCCAATCGCACCAACTTCACGGTTTGAACTACCCGGCTGTTGCCCACCACAAAAAATTTCTGTTTTGCTTCATTGCGCTGCTTGGCAATTTGCACCAAAGCACCAAGCCCTGAGGAGTCGAGGAAATCAACACGGCTCAGATCAAGCACTAAGGGCAATTTTGATTTAGCCACATATTCACTTACAAAATCGCGAAATTGTCGCTCTGAATAAGCGTCCAGCTGGCCGGTAAAACTGAACAGTAGATAGCGCTCTTTAAGTTCAAATCCACCACGGAGAGAAACCGTGAGTCGCTGCAATTCAGTGATGGCTCCAGTCCTCAACAGCAGAAATACCCCTAAGGGCGCTCAATCTTATCCATAGAACGCCTCTGTGCCATCAATGCCACAAATTTGGCGAAATGATGATCGGCGTCATGGGGGCCGGGGGATGCCTCCGGGTGATATTGAACCCCAAAAACAGGTTTATGCACCAGCTCGATGGCAGCCACAGTGCCGTCGTTCAAGTTGTGGTGGGTAATTTTTATGAGGCTGGAATCCAAACTTGAGGCCTCCAATGCGAATCCATGGTTTTGGCTGGTGATCTCCACAAGACCGTTGCCACCACAGGGATGATTTAAGCCTCGATGGCCGTAACCGAGCTTGAAACTTTTAGCGCCGAGGGCTAGGCCAAGAATTTGATGCCCCAAGCAAATGCCAAAAATGGGCAAATTATGTTGTTCAAGTAAGCCGCGGGTTAGTTCAATCCCGCCATGAACTGCAGCGGGATCTCCAGGGCCATTCGAGAGGAACACACCCTCAGGCGCCTGTTCAAGCACCTGCTCCAAGTTGCTTGTAGCTGGCAGCACCACAAGCTCACAACCGTGGGAAGCGAGCCGCTCAAGAATTGCTCTCTTTATACCGAAATCAATTGCCACCACACGATATGGCTGGCTGGGCTGGGCTCTTAGCCGCTGATCAAATTCCACATCAGTGGGTTGATGCCATTTGTAGGCAGTTGCAGTTGAAACCCTTGCCGCCAGGTTCAACCCCGTCATGGAAGGGGCGGATCGCACCATCTGCAACAAGTTTGCCGCTGTAGTGCCGTCGTTGCTAACTGCACCATTGATTGCTCCCCCTTCCCGGAGATGACGCACTAAAGCGCGGGTATCAACGTTGCATAAGCCAACAACACCATGGAGCTTGAGCCAATCCGGCAAGGTGGAGCAAGCCCGCCAATTGCTGGCAAGGGGTGAAATTTCTCTACTAATTACCGCCTGCACAGCAGGAAGATTTGATTCCATATCAGAGTTGTTAACTCCGGTATTGCCAAATTCTGGGTAGGTGAAGGTAACAAGCTGACCTGAATAACTGGGATCGGTGAGTACCTCCTGGTAACCGCTCATCCCCGTATTAAAAACAACTTCACCGATAGCAGTGCCGCAGGCACCAAAACCCCTGCCCCGCAAAACGATGCCATCGGCGAGCACAAGCAATGCTTCCATCAGCTACGGCGAAGATTCTTGGTGTTTAAGAATCATCCCTCAACGGGGTTTAAAGCATTGCGCAAGGCGATTAAGCATTGCCAAGGGGCTCCTTTGCTAAGGCTTGATAGAGCCAACTCCAATCCATCGCGCCAATGGGGCACAGAGCCACTACACCACAGAACAAGTGCACTATTAAGGGCCACCACCTCTCGCTGCGCTTGGCTTCCAGCCCCCTGCAACACCTCTTGCAAGATTTGTTTATTAGTTGATAGATCACCACCCGCTAAGGCCTCCAGGGGCGCAATACCAAGACCAAGGGAACTTGGATCCAACAATTCAGCCCGCAGCTCACCATTTTCAAGAATTACCAATTCACTGGGGCCTGAAAGGCTCGCCTCGTCTAAACCGCCGTGGCCGTAAACCACAACAGCCC
>NZ_JAGQEK010000057.1 GCF_024346075.1 Synechococcus sp. Cruz CV12-2-Slac-r | reverse complement strand
TTTTTTATGACAAATCTCTTGAATTTTCTAACTCCTTGCCCATTAAATCCTCTGCTTCCATTATTAGTTTATTTACCTGGAATGGATGGTTCCGGCGAGTTGATTAAATTTCAGTTGCCTGAATTATCGGTTTTATATGATATTCGCTGTCTTTCGATACCGTTGGATGATTTTACCGATTGGAATGAACTCGTAGAAATTTTAGCAAAACTTATCCACAATGAGCGAAAATTATTACCTTCACGACCCATAATACTTTGTGGCGAATCGTTTGGTGGTTGTTTAGCCCTTAAATATGCAGCGCACTATCCGGATCTATGTGATCGTTTAGTTTTAATTAATCCGGCTTCTTCTTTTAGGCGACGGCCATTCCTTGGTTGGGGAGCTTCCGTATCCCATTGGTTGCCTAACTCACTTTACCATTTGTCTACATTTGCGCTTATTCCTCTCCTTATTGAATCAAGAAGAGTTAATAGTCATAGTAGACAATCCCTGCTAAAAGCCATGCAATCTGTTAGATCTTCTAGCGCTATATGGAGAATTTTATTATTAAACAGTTTTGTTTTGGAACATTTACCATTGCATAAAATAAAGAATCCCGTTTTAGTTTTAGCGTCTGGCGCTGATCGATTGCTCCCCTCTGTAGAAGAGGCAAATAAATTAATCAACTATTTGCCTAATGCTAAAATGGTTATATTGCCAAGCAGTGGTCATGCCTGTTTATTGGAATCTGAAATAAGTTTAAATAGCATACTCGCGAATGAGAAATCATTTATGAATTTAGGTTCTTCTCCTGTAAGCTCAGCAATAGAATAATTGTAATATCGGCTAAACGGCAATTATTTTTTAAATGTTTTGTCTACTGTTCCATCAGGGTGCTCAGGGGGAGCATATAAAACATAAAGCTTGAGGGTATTATTTCCCTTGTTAATAATATTGTGCCAAAAGCCGCTAGGAATTAGTATTGCCCAATCGTCTGATACATTTTTGTCAAAAGTC
The DNA here is from genome assembly GCF_024346075.1 of Synechococcus sp. Cruz CV12-2-Slac-r. GTDB lineage: Bacteria > Cyanobacteriota > Cyanobacteriia > PCC-6307 > Cyanobiaceae > Synechococcus_D. The sequence goes on along the minus strand of NZ_JAGQEK010000057.1, from coordinate 9,178 downwards.
ATTTTATTTTTCATCGCTCCCATTACAACGCGGGCATTACCTTGCTCAACGCGGATAAACTGATCCCCCACATCATGTTTTTCTAATCCTATTTCCTCGCCTGGCTTGAGCGACATAACAGTTAACTGAAGATTTTTACCTGTCCACATTGTGCTACGAAAATTATCATTTGCTGCCGTTAATTTCTCAATATTTACTGCCCATGGTTTTTTGCCATTATCTTTGCCTAATTCAGGTTGCGCTATCGATGGGCTAGCAAAAACAGCAGAAATAAATATGCCGGCCGTGGCCGCTTTTAAAAAAGAATTTTCAAACATGGCATTTGTTGGATTTCTCTCAATCTATCAAACACTTAATTTTTTGTCAAATCAAGATGTTCCAACTCAGGATGAACAGCTGTAGTGGGATATTCCGCCAAGATTAAAGAATTGTTTCGGCTTCATTACATTATATTTTGATTCTAATTCTTTTGATTGTTCTTTGTAAGGATTGCTAAACACATCTTGCAACTCCTTGATCAGGCTGTAATCTCCTTGCGCAGCTTTTTCGTATGCTGGAGCAATAAGCCATTCTCGCCAGGTTATATTTGGGTTGCTGCTTTGCATAGCTGCAGATCTGGCGCCCAGATCATTGCAGCCCTTCAATTGAAGATGCCAATTTTGTAGCCAATTGTTCCATCGTGCATCTAGCTGCTCTGAGCTAGGCATGTAAAAGCTTTCTTTTAACATTGAGAGATCCTCAGGGATTACAGATAGCCTGCGGAAAAAGACTGTGTAATCTATTTTTGATATTATCATTAGTTCCAATAATTCATTAACAAGCAAGCTGTTGTAGCTGTTTAAACCGAGTTTTTTTACCCACATTGCCTCAATTTCTTGTTGCATTACTTCTGCAAATTCCTCTCGAATTTGATCTAGCTGGGCCAGGTTCTGAGCGTCGCCATCTAGCAGCTGCCTCAGGGATTTCCAAAACATTTCAAAATTAGCTTCTGCCGCAAAAGTTTGATTAAAAAATGCGAAATGCTCTCCGCCTCCGGTCCAGGGTTGAAAACTGGGATCAAACTGCTCGCAAAAGCCAAAGGGTCCGTAGTCGAGGGTGAAGCCCCCGGCCGCGCAGTTGTCGCTGTTGAAATTACCTTGGCAGTAGCCCACACGGATCCAATTAGCAACAAGTTTCGTGAGCCTTGAGCGGAATAAAGTTGCCAGCTCAATTACTTGATTACTGAAATCCAGGCCTGGATCAATTTCCTGCCGGTAATTGCGCTCAATTAGGTGTTCCGCAATCATCTTCAGCTCATTTTGAGCATTTGGATGAGCCTTGCTGCGGGCACGACGGGCAAATAATTCCAGTTGGCCCACGCGCAGGAAGGAAGGCGCTACACGTGTTGTAATTGCGGCGGGTGTATCTACCAAAATATCTGGATCGAGCGATTGTGAATTTTCTGAATACCATCCACGGCGCACTGTTTCAACTTGTGATACGTACAGCGTTAATGAGCGTGAGGTTGGTATTCCCAGGGCGTGCATAAATTCTTGGGCTAAAAACTCCCGCACACTGGAGCGGAGCACTGCGCGCCCATCCGCCCCGCGGCAATAGGGGGTTCTACCGCCCCCCTTTAGTTGCATCTCCCAGCGTTTGCCATTAAACAAACCCTCAAATATCGAAATAGCCCGTCCATCGCCGTAGCCGTTTCCAGTTCCAAATGGACATTGCTGCGTGTATTCACTGGCGTAGATCGATAGCGCGTAACCCGTTGCCCAGCCGTAGCCACGTATTGGTGCTTGTGCTGCTTTGATGTTTCCGGAAAATAGATTGCGGAATTGTTCGTTTTGAGCAAGGGCATCGCTGAGGCCTAACTCATTAAATAATGTTTTGCTATGTGCCACATATTTCGGCGCGGCTAGCGGTGTGGGTGTTACCGGCACGTAGTGCCCAGAAAACACTTGTCGGGGCATGTGATCATCACCATCCCATGTGGCTTGAGGGTCTGGTGTTAGTGAATCCAGAAGGGAATAGTTGGCATGTTGAGCAAATTCTTCAAATGTTGTTGTTTTTACTGATATCTCCATATTCGATCAATCCTCACGTGCGTTAAATTGTAAATGTATTGCAGCCAAAACGTTGAATATCACAACATGGCAATCCCGAGAAGCGTGCGCGCCTTTGGAGCGGCAGAAAGCTGTTCTGCATGCGCCCGCAACTGATGAACTAGTGCTTCAAGTGTTGCATTGCGGCTTATGCCATAGCGATATCTCAATGCTTGATAACCACTGGGGCATGACCAGTTTTCCCCTAATCCCAGGCCATGAGGTGGTGGGTCGCGTTGTGAGTGTTGGTGCTGGAGTTGATCCTGGAGTGATTGGTCAGTTGCGAGGGCTGGGCTGGATAAGTGGCAGCTGTTCCCATTGCTGCCAATGCTTAGGCGGCACAGGCAATCTTTGTTCATCTCTGGAGGCCACAATCGTTGGCCGTTCGGGGGGCTTTGCTAGCCATGTAACTGCAAAACAAGACTGGACAATTCCCCTGCCAAAGGGAATGGATCCCGCAGATGCCGGTCCGCTTTTTTGCGCCGGAATAACTGTTTTTTCTCCATTTATTGACGAAGCTATTTCGCCCACCGCCCATGTGGCCGTAATCGGTATTGGCGGCTTGGGCCACTTAGCACTTCAATTTGCACGGGCCTGGGGCTGCGAAGTAACAGCAATCACTACAAATTTAGCTAAGGCCAACGAGGCAATTAGTTTTGGAGCTCACCAGGTAAAAAGTATTGATCAACTTGCAGATCAGGCCGGACGGTTTGATCTTGTTATAAACACTGTTAATAAACCGCTTAATTGGTCTGCGGTGATGGCTTCCCTTGCCCCCCGCGGAAAACTGCACCAACTAGGTGCTGTGCTTGATCCAATTCATCTAAATGCTTTTGATTTGATCATGGCGAGGCGTTCAATCACCGGCAGCCCCACCTCATCGCCAGCAAGTCTTCTTAAAATGGTGGAATTCTGCGTACGTCACAACATTCGTGCGCAAGTGGAACATCTGCCTATAGATCGCGTTAATGAAGCAATTGAACGATTGCGTCGCGGCGATGTGCGATACCGTTTTGTACTCGATATGCATGAAATTAAATAGTTTGGTTAGGGCCCCCAGCGTTGCGATTTTAAAAAGGTTAGTTCAACCAGTTGACTTGCTTGATTACTGCCTGGTTTTAAATGCAATTTAAAACCGCCAAGATCTAAATTACCCAGTTTTCGGAAGGCCTCTGCTAACTTTTCCCGGCTCGGGTTTGGGCCCGCTTTCTCTAATGCAGCAGTGAGCCAGCGAGCAGCTAAAAAACCTTCCAAACTTGTATAGCCATAATGAGCATTAACCTTCTGACGTTGCATCATTTCCTGATATTGGGCTATCACGGGAACTCTGCGATTCCAAGGGAAAGGAAACACTTGAGAGATTCCAATCCCATCTGCCCGCCCGCCGGGTAGAGCATCTTGCAGGCCTTCAATTCCAACCGGTGAAAGGTTCATCAGCTGGGCCCTACTGCCCAGGCTTGAAAGGTTGCGGCTTAGTGAAGCCGAGGTGGCAAATGTGTTTATGCTTAGTACCGCATTGGCTTTTGCCTTAACAATTTTTTGTGCCACTTGATATGTATCAATAGAGTTTCGTGGCAAACTCGATACCAAAACGGGCTTTAAATTGTGGCGCGCAAGTGCAATCTTTGCAGAACGAAGCCCGTCAATCCCATAGGCATCGGTTACGTGAAATATAGCTATTCTATGCCGGGCATCACGAACTAAATGGTTGATAATTTTGTCGATTTCAGCTTGATAACTTGCTCTTAGGTTAAACACCATGGGCCTATATGGATTTAAAATATCTCTGGCTCCAGTAACGGGAGCCACAAATGGGATTCCAACTTTTTCAATTAGAGGTATAACTAATTTAGAATTTGGTGTACCAAAAAATCCAATAAGTGCGATAGCTTTTTCTCGGTGAATTAATTGATGGGTATTGGCTAGAGTTCGAGCTGGTTTATAATTATCATCAATACTTACCAAGCGAAGCTTGCGTTTGTGAATTCCGCCATTGCGATTAACTTCTGAAAACCAGGCAAGTATTCCATCTTGATAATCCTTAGCTGTTTGGGCAGATAAACCACTAAAAGGTGCCGACCGGCCAATAATTAGTTCTGATTCAGGAGTTTTCTCTTGTTGCAATCGAGGAGCGGAACGCCCTAGGGGCGGCGATATAAGCATTGACACTAGAAATAACGATAAAAGCCAATCTGCACCTAAAGTAAAACCAAATTTTCGCTTCATTTTGGTGGGAAGGAGCCGTCGCTGGAATTTTTTATCCATCTTTTCAATAGTAGTTGCTGCAATCCTGGCCTTAGTTGCGATCAGCCGAATCGATGTGGTTCCTTTGGAATCAAGGGATGAAGTGCGTCTTACAAGTTCATCTCGGGCTCTGAACATAGATCCAAAACAATTGCCCCCCAGCGGCTGGAGCACCTTACGCGGCGATCTACTTAATGCCAGTGAAGCGCAGGTTGATCGGATTGCTCTGGATAATGCTCCATATTGGGCCCAGGTTGGTGTTTATGCGAATACAACATCTGAGCTTGATTTGAGTATCCCCAGTTATGCCTCCGGGGGGTATATCTGGATGACATGGGGTGAATCATTACAGCGCTACCTTGAGGCAGAAGGGGTTTCAATTAATCAACGCTTTAGTTTCCTTAATACACTTACTAGTTCTACTCAGCCTCCAAGTTCAGAACTTACTCCGGTAGGTGATGGTGCAAAGAAGTTAGCTAATGGCGATTATTATCAGCTTTTTACCTACCGTGGTCAATATCTAATCGATCAGGCAAATTTCCGACGTTTTCCATTCATGAGCATCAGTTTGCCTTTATTTATTGAACCGGATGATAATGATGGCAGTTTAAATTACAAGACACTTCGCTTAGACCCCGATATTCGTAATAGCGGAATTGGTTTCAATGCTCGAATTCTTGGTTGGCTAAATCAAGGCTGGTCTATTGCTGAATATCGTCATCAATATGCAACAAATTTTGGGCAGGGTGGGGATGAAAGCGATTACAGTGTTGTACTTTTTGAAATTTCTTTTGGTACATCATCATGGGCTTCTGTATGGCGTTTATTGCTTCCATTGGTTGTATTAATGTCTATGGTGCTCTTAGTATTTAAGGTGCGTGCTGATGAGCAAGATGCCCGCGCAAGCATCCCGGTTACTGTACTGCTAACCCTTGTTTTTCTGCAACAAACTTACCGGGCTGATCTTCCCGTTTTGCCTTTTCTTACTTTCCTTGATCAGGTTTATATAGTTTCCTATATAGTAACGCTAGCTGCTTTTGTATTAGTTCTTTGGATTGGTCGTCGCTATGCTGATATTGAAGATATCGAAGATCCAATCGCCAAGGCAGCTTTACTCAAGCATCTGCACCGTTTGGATGATACTTGGCCGCTTCTTGTTACTTTAATAGGCGGATCTGCGATTGCGATATGTTGGATTACAATTCCTAATGTTGCTAGTTTTTCGATCGGATAGCTTTCAATTGCTTCATGCTTTATTATATAAACTCCTCAACTATGGCTCTAAGGATTCCAGATACATTTCCCCTCACGCTGATGTTGCTTGGCAGTGGTGAGCTGGGTAAGGAGGTTGCTATCGCGGCGCAGCGCCTTGGTTGCCGTGTAATCGCAGTAGATAGTTATGCAGATGCTCCCGCTATGCAAGTTGCTGATCTGGCTGAAGTTGTGGTGATGGGAAATCCAGATGCCCTTAAGGCGGTAGTGCGTAAATATCAGCCTGATTTGGTGATCCCAGAAATTGAGGCTCTAGCGGTGGATGCGTTAGCTGAGCTTGAAGCTGAAGGTATCACTGTTATCCCCACCGCTCGTGCCACTTCGGTAACGATGAATCGTGATCGAATTCGTAATCTTGCGGCAACAGACCTTGGGCTGCGTACGGCAGGGTTTGCTTATGCCAACAACCGCGCAGAGCTTGCTGCAGCGGCTGAAAAGCTTGGCTTTCCTGTGGTGGTGAAGCCTGTAATGAGTTCATCAGGTAAAGGGCAGAGCGTGGTAGAAACACCTGAGGCGATATCTGCTGCTTGGGACTTTGCTATGGCAGGTGCTCGCGGCGAAGGAGAACTTGTAATAGTTGAGGAATTTATTCGCTTTGAACTTGAAATTACCCTATTAACGGTGAAGCAATGGAACGGACCAACATTATTTTGTCCGCCGATTGCACATATTCAAGAGCGTGGTGATTACCAATGCAGCTGGCAGCCCGCTCAGATTCCAGAGGCTTGCCTAAAGAAAGCGCAGGCAATGGCGATAGCTGTTACTAATAATTTAGGTGGAGCAGGCTTGTTTGGGGTGGAGTTTTTTTTGTGTAGATCAGTTGCTAGTAACGCTGCTGATTCGCAGTATGAGCTGATTTTTTCAGAACTTTCTCCAAGGCCTCACGATACAGGCTTAGTTACTTTGATAGGCCAGAATTTAAGTCAATTTGAACTTCATCTAAGGGCAATATTGGGTTTACCAATTCCTACAATTTATAGCCTTGGTTCTTCTGCTAGCAGAGTTATTCTCGCCCATGAGAATTCAGCATCGGTTAGCTATGGAGGCGTGGCAGCAGCACTAGCTGAGATCGATACTCAGGTGTTGTTATTTGGAAAATCCGAAGCAAGGCCCCATCGCCGCATGGGTGTGGCTCTCGCGCGAGGTGCTAATGAGGCAGATGCCAGGCGTAAGGCAGACAATGCTGCAGCGCAGATCAAGGTGCTTAGCAGTTGAAGCAATGCCAAAATCACCAGCTGTGCGGCATAATTCCTTTGAGTTTCACTACCCCAAATTCAAATGAAAGACGACGACTTTTATTTAGATGGTGATAACGACGATGATTCAGCAGCATCCATTGCTGATTTGGGCGCTGAGCACTGGCAAGAAGAAATTGAATTTCTTGAACAGCGTTTACGCGGTGATCAAGGTGAGATTGATAAAGACGATAGAGATACTTGCCTAGAAGCATTGGCAATGGCTAAGGAGAATCTTGCCGCCGCTTTAAAATATTAAATAGCTTAATATTATGGCGTGTTAGTTTGTTGTTAATTTGTTCTTAGTTTATTTTTGCATCTGCCACGTAACAAGCGTTCCGATTGGGCTCCATAACAGAAAGGGAATTAGTAAAACTGCGGAAATTATTGAAATCTGAATTACCTGTGTTAGTAAAACACCTCCCCACAGCCAACCTGCAAATGCTATTAAGGTTCCAGTTTTGATCTTTCTTTGTTTACACATAACTAATGTATAGCTTTGCACCAACAGCAACAGGATTAAATATAATAGCATTATAAATGGATTCCAGCTTTTATACCATGCCGTTAAGGCTGAAAAATAGAAGCAACCATAAATAAAAATCCAAATTAGCGGTATAAATCGTTCGAAATTAAGCCAAGCCGGTCGTTTTAAGTTCATAAACCAAGCAAACTCCTTTTTACTTGGATTTAAGATGCCCCCCACTATGATTATTACCAGCAGGATTGATATTGCAGCAATCATCTAAATTAGTGGAGATGCTTCCACTAGCAATTCATCTTCTGGAGAAGGGCTTGGTATTAATTTAAGTGTTAGATTTTGATTTGGAAATAATGATAGATGGATATTTTTAAGCAGTCCAACTGTAAGCAACCTTATTTCAAGTTCTGCAAGCGATTTGCCTAGGCATACTCTTTCGCCACCCCCAAAGGGCAACAGCGTTACTTTTGTTTCCTTTTCTAAATGTCGTTGTGGCCGAAATTTGTTTAGGTCTGTGGAAGCAGTGCCACTGCGCTGGCTTGCAGCAATGCTCACCTGCACCACTCGATTTGGAGGCACCAATACCCCAGCCAAAGCGATCGCCTCTTTTGTGATCCGAAAGAAGCCGCCAACTGGAGGTGTTAATCGCATTACTTCTTTAATAACCGCTTCAAGCCTCGGTGCTCTTTGAGCGTCGTATTCAATTGCTTCATTGCCTTCAATTGGAGGCCAAGCTAGATTTACAAGTTCTTCTAATAACCAGTTTAAATCCGTTGGATTTTGCAGCAGGCTTAATACAAGGCAGCTGAGCGATGATGCAGTTGTTTCGTATCCTGCAAATAAAAGCAGTAGCAATTGTTCAGCTAAATCTTCATCAGTTAGTGGAATCCCAGCCTCATCAAGGCCCCCGGCTAGAAGATCAAGACCTCCCATTGATGTGGTTTGAGCTTTTTCTAATACAGAACTAATTCTCCGCATAAGTCTTTTACGGGCTTGAAATGCTTTTGCATATGGGCTGCCCGGAATAGCAATCGGTATGGAGAACAAACCTTCGCACCAGGTTTCAAAATCTATAAATAGAGCGTTGCAATCAGCTTGATCTAATCCCAATACCGTGTTCGCAATAACACTGAAAGCAAACCTCCTTAGTTTTGGCACCAATGCCACTGGTGAATTCGTAGTTAGTAGATCGTGATTGAGCGCTTCAACTAAGAGCACAATCGTTGGGCTGTAGCGATTTAAAGCAGCGCTTGTAAAAAGTTGCCCCACCACACGGCGCCGCGCTTTGTGGCCTGCACCATTTCTGTTTGCAAGCGATAAAGACCCCAGCAGTTTTTTTACACTTTCTGGCCACCAACCCTCCACAGCTTCAGCTTGGTTGAAAAGGTCGTTGATTGCCTTCTCACCGCGAATAAAAACTGTGCGCTGGCCGAGCAGGCTTGTTTCGTATACATCGCCGTAGCGCTCAAAGCGTGATTGGGCGAAATCGGGATCTCGAAAAAAGGCAAGCGTTTCCATAACGCCGCTTACAGCAGGGGTACTGGGCAGTGGTAGAAGCTCTGATTTATCAATCATTTCCCAGCTTTAAGGCCTAATTCGACCCTAACAAGCTCAGCTGGGCAGCGGATCATTTACTTTCCCGCAATGTTCTGTTACATTTGTTTTGTCGGAATACCGGCATCTATATCGGCCTTCGGGCCACACTCCCCACCCGAACTCATGCAAACCACAATTCAGCAGCGCTCCAGCGCTTCTGTATGGCAGCAGTTCTGTGAGTGGGTCACCAGCACCGACAACCGCCTCTATGTGGGTTGGTTCGGTGTATTGATGATCCCCACCCTGCTTGCTGCTACTACCTG
>NZ_JAGQEK010000056.1 GCF_024346075.1 Synechococcus sp. Cruz CV12-2-Slac-r | reverse complement strand
GGGCGTCTTCACCAAGCCGCTGACGCGCTGCCTCAAGCATTGCTAGGGAAGGATCCACTGCTGTGAGCTGCCAATCTTTCCTTTGCGCTCTTGCCTCAATTAATTCGTTGCCGGTGCCGCAACCAACCACCAGCACTGGTGCAGCTGCAATGGCGGCTGTAGGGAAACCACTTAGGAGCGCCACGGCAAGGCGAGCCAAGCTGCGATAGCCGGGAATTTGACGTTCCGCCCTGTCGTTTAAAGCTGGGCTTAGGGGAGGATTGTCCATATTTAAGAAGCAAAGGAGAGTTTCTAAATGTTAGGCAGAGCAGGAAAGCTGGCCCTTAAGGCCAAATAGCAGCAGCCGGCCGGTTAAGTTGGCTTGCATCTAAACGATTTGCGCGCCGTGCCCACCATCCGATTTGAGCAAGAAGCCCAGCAGGTTGGTTGCATTGAAGGGGCAAACCTACGTAAAGCTGCTCTCGATGCCGGCATCAATCCTTATAAAGGCCTCAACAATCTGAATAATTGCGGTGGCGTGGGCCAATGCGGCACCTGTGTGATGGAAGTGGTGGAGGGCATGAACAACCTCTCGCCTCGCTCCGATGTTGAAGAGGTCTACTTGGCTGATCGTCCGGCCAGCTACCGGCTCAGCTGCCGCACGAGCGTTAACGGAGATATAACCGTTAGAACTCGCCCCGCCGACGGCGCCGGGCAAGGTTCAAACAGTTTGCTTGGTGCGCTTAAGGCTCTGTTACCAATTCTCCGTCGCTAAATTGCTCTAGTTTTTTTAACAAACCCTCAACACCCGCGCTATTGATACCCGATAGATAGGTAAGTTTTAGCTCTTCTAACATTTCCGCTAGGAGAGTTTGACTTTGCTCCAAAGTTGCAGACTCACCTAAGGCATTTCCCAATTCATGCCAAAAAGCCTCACTTGCGCCTACCCATAAATCTTTTACCCGTTGATCGTCTCTACTTAATTCTGCAGCGGTACCTTTAGAAAGATCTAGAAGCGCTTCTATTATTCCTGTTGCTAATTGCCGGCTAAATTCCCTTTCCGCCAATTGCACTGGTTGAAATTTTTGTAGCGGGGCCGAAAGGGGAGTCTTAACAAGGCTGCGTTGCAATCCATAAGCTAAAAGTTCCCGCCCTTGAGGAGCCAAACTTGGTAAAACCCTACCCAGCAATAAAGGAAGCCATATCCGCAATAAACCTTCAAAATCTTGCTTTTCAGCATTTTGAAATCTATCTGGTGTGCCCAAGCGTTTTATTCGTTGTTTCCACTTAGGGGAGCGAATGAATGCTTGAACCCCCTCAACAATTTGAAGAGCGATTACTTCGATCAACTCAACAGCGAGAAGAGCAACTACCCCACGGCTCACCACAACTCGTACAGGCTCTGCATCGATTACACCGCTACTGCGGAGGCGAGCCGCCACAGGGATCACCCGAGTTAGGCGCCAAAATGGCAACAGGAGTGGGAAATCAAACCAGCGGCGAAGTATTGCATCCCGCCAAGAAAGGCCTGGGAAGCGGCGCTTTAACTGCAGAACTCGCAAAAGAATGTCGAAGAAAAATACACTTTGAAACCACAAAAGATCAATGCGCCAAAACCGTTCTGTGGGTCTACCGGCTTCATCAATAGAACGCCAATAATTTGTAGCAATTAATGGCATAATCTCCTGCTGCCAAAATAAACGTTCTTGGCTCCAAGAATTCATCTTGATCCATTCAGGATTAAATAATTTGCTTGCCCCTTGAGTAGCTGATTCCAATCCTGTGCGTTGCCGTAGACGATTTTTTATACGTTCAAGGGTGCCGGTTTTATTCGCCGCTAAAAAGGGATTTTCTGATATTAATTGATTTGTAAGCAGAAGCTGTTGATCAAGAAGTTTTTTGCTTGCGGGGTTTGCAGCCCCTTTGCTAAGTAATTGCTGATCCAGTAATGTCCATTTCTCAATAAAATTCTGAGTATCACGATGGGGCTCAATGCCTTTAATAGGGTCGTAAGTTAATGTAAGGTCTGGTAAAAATGTGAGTGGTATCGCTAAAGGAACTCCTGGAAGGAGATATAATTGACGTTGTAACCAAAAATTACGCAAAGGCACATAACTAACATCAAAAATAACTAATAAGAGATTAATGCTGGCCCAAATCGCTACAAACTGATCCCAGCCATGCCCCAGGGGTCTGATCTGTAATTGGTTGCGCCAATTACGAGCTTTAAGCCAGCGGGGTCGCACCATTGAAATTTTTTCAATATTGCCAGGCTAGAGGTAGTAACTTGCCTTGATCTTGGTGGCTACCGATGGCACTTAAACAGCTAGACGATTTTTTAAAACAGGCCCGTTTAGATCCAAACCTTGCTCAGCAGCTAAGCAAGCCACTGGATCTTGAGGAATTTATAGAGCTTGCAGCTCAAGCCGGATACGGTTTGAGTGAGCAGGATGTATTAGCCGCTCAAGCGAGGCAAGAGGCGTCCCTTAGCGACCAGGAGCTTCAGCAGCGGGCAGGAGAGGAAGCTCGCAAGTTGCGATCATTTATTCCTGGCTAGAACTAAATAATTTTGTCGTATTGCAGCTCATTTCCCCTGCAGGCTTCATTGAACTGCCCGCGCTCGTAGCCCACCACCCCTGCCACCACGGTGGCCACGGGCCAACCGATCAGCTCCCAACCTTCGAACGGGCTCCAGCCACAACGGCTCACCAGCTCCTCACGCAGTACGGGGCGAGAATGCTCCATGTCTACCAGCACCAGATCAGCGTCCCAACCTGGCTCCAAAACACCTTTACCTTTAATTCCATAGAGCTCCGCAGGTTTTTTGCTCATCCAATTAGAAACCTGCCCAATACTGCAGCGACCTAACGCCACCTGGGTGAGCATTAAAGGCAATGCTGTTTCAACCCCCGGCATTCCAGAGGGGCTATGGGGATAAGGCTTAGCTTTTTCCTCAAGAGTGTGAGGGGCGTGATCAGTGGCGATGCAATCAATTACCCCATCCAGCAGGGCTTGCCAGAGCAATTCACGGTCTGCACTGGTGCGCAAAGGTGGATTCATTTGGGCGTGGCTACCGATAAGTGCGTAAGCATTGCTATCTAGAAGCAGGTGTTGGGGCGTTACCTCTGTACTAATCAGCGCTGTTTTGTGATGCCGCAACCATTCAGCCTCTGCTCCGGTGGTGAGATGCAACACGTGCAAGCGCCGTTTGTAGCGGTTGGAAAACTCCACAGCCCGCTTGGTAGCAAGCATTGCCGCTTCAGGGTCGTGCACCTGGGAATGCAGATCAGGGGGGCGCTCAGCAGGGTTGGGGTATTGCTTGAGAAGGGTTTCACGGCGTTGCAGCAAGCGTTCTTGATCTTCTGCATGCACTGCAATTAGAGCGTTGCCGGTGGCGAAAATTCGTTCTTGGCCATCGATGTCACCACAATCAAGGCAACCTTTACCGCTACCCATAAACATTTTGATGCCGCAGGCATTGCCTGGATCCTTGAGCGCCTCAAGATTTGAGCAATCTCCGCATGCTCCAAAAAAGAAGCCGTAATTCACGCGGCTAACAGCTGCTGCCCGTGCCAGCTTCGCCTCAAGCGCTTCAGCTGAGATGGTTGGTGGAATTGTGTTTGGCATCTCTAGAAATGCCGTTACACCTCCCCGTAAACAAGCCCTGCTCGCACTAATTAGATCTTCCTTATGGGTTAAGCCAGGATCACGAAAATGAACCTGCGGATCAATAACTCCAGGCATAACGGTTAAGCCATGGGCTTCAAGCACCAAGCCATCCCAACTGGAGGGTGAAATTTCGTGGCAAGCCTTGATCAAACCAGCCTGGATTTCTAAATCAACCAATCTGAGGCTGCCATCGGCTTGCAGCACATTTCCACCGCGCACCAGCAGATTTCCTTCAGCCATAGCAAGTGTTCAGCGGCATTGCATCTAGTGTGGCTGAACGAATTTGGTTTGGCTTGAAAGATTTACTGTTGCTGCTGGCGTTGGTTTTGGGCTTGAGGCAATTTTTGCTTGAAGCTCGCTATATCCCTTCAGGCTCAATGTTGCCTGGCTTGCAAGTTCACGACAGATTAATGGTAGATAAATTAACTAATCGTTTTCGCAGCCCGCAACGGGGTGAAATCATCGTTTTCAATGCGCCTCACGCATTTGATCCCGTCTTAAAAAGCACTTACCAAAGCAGCCCAATCCAATGCTTTATTATTAATTTACCCTTATTAGGTGCCCTTACGGGCATACAAACACCCGCTTGCGATGCCTATATAAAAAGAGTGGTAGCGATAAGCGGGGATCGAGTGATAGTGGATCCAAAAGGTTTAGTGAAAGTAAATGGCATTGCGATTACTGAACCTTATGTAACTAATTTCTGTAGCCCAATTCCATGCAAACCACTCCAAACAGTGGTGCCTCCTGAATCGGTATTGGTGCTCGGAGATAACCGAGCTAATAGTTGGGATGGGCGTTTATGGCCCGGCACAAATTTTGTTCCTAACGATCAAATAATTGGCAGGGCGTTATTCAGATTTTGGCCATTCAAGAGTTTTGGATCTCTCTTAAGCCCGGATCCAGGCGCCAAGCCTCTGGCAACTGCAAACCCGTAGCAATTACCTGGCCAACAAGCGCTGCAGCAGGAAGAGGGCAATTAGCGGCAAAACTGCCGGGTTGATACTGAAAAGGATGGGTTGGATCAAACAACAACCAGCGGCTACATCCTGATTTAAGGGTTTCTGGTTCGATACCAAGGAAAGCGGCAGGTCCCCAGCTCAAAGCTTGCCAAAGTTCAGTAACGCTCCAGCCAGCTTCGGTGATCAGAGCTTGCCAAAGGCTTGGTAAAACCGCTTGGTAGCCAGCTACCCCTGGGCGGCGCTGATCAAGGGGGAGCAGCTGCTCTTCAAGGTCAAGGGGGCAGTGATTCACAGCCACCGCTTGCAATAAGCCGCAGCGCAATGCCTCTCGTAAAGAGCAGCGATCATTGGCTCCCCCTAAAGAAGGCTGCACCCGCCAACCTTCAGACAAAGGATGAAGCAAGGCGTTGTGAGTTAACAAATGCCACCAACTCACACTTGCCTTGGGCGCCGATTTCGCTTGCTGCAACAAATCAATAGCCGCTGTAGTGGAGATATTCATCAATCGCAATGCAGCCACTTGAGCAGTTGTTGAAATGAGGGCCAAAACACTGGCAAGAGGCACGGTTTCACTCACATAAGGATCACCAGGCCAACCAAGCCGTAAGGCGGCAACCCCTTCCCGTACAAATCCTCCATGGCTTAAAGCTGGATCCCGCGGTGCCACTAAAAGGGGAGCTTGCAGGGCTTCTCCCAGCAGCAAAGCTCTCTCAAGTAGTGCAATAGGAAGGATTGCATTTGCTTCCGCCAAGCCAATGGCCCCAGCCTGCAATAAATCAGCATGGGGGGCAAATTGTTTTGCTTCTCCAGCAACGCTGAGGGCTCCCCAGCAGTGCAACTGCAGCGGATCTGGCCACTTTAATTTGAGTTGTTCAGGGCGATCACGCCAACAGCGCGCCTGAGGCAACAGGGCAACACTGCCATAACCAGCAGCGGCACATTCAATGCCAAGGCTTCCAAGTGTTTCGGCAGATCCCAATTCGGGATCCTCAAGGGTGCTGTGGGGATCCACTAGCACTGGAGCCATTAACCATTGGCTTTGGGCCTGCTTTTGAAGCACCTCAGGATCAGCTTCCGCTAACACTTCCGCCTCGTGATCAAAAGCGATTAGCTGGCGATCTTTAATCAGAACAGAGCTGCATCTCAAGCTTGAATCCGGCCCCTGCAGTAACTGGAGATCGCGCAGCAGTAATTTCACAACGCGCCAGCGGCAGTGCTATCTAACACTCCACCAAGGTGACCGGTGAGGTTTAAACCAGACACCACTGCTTCCCCCTGCCCATCAAGGCCGTAGTCGATCACACTCACCCCACCATTGCCCTGCTTCACCGCCCAGATATCAGCTGGAGACAAACCTAACAAATAACAAAGGATAGTTTTATTAACAGCATCGTGGGCTACCACTAAGGCAGTTTCATTATTATTTAGGCCTGCAACTATTAGTTTCCAGGTTTGCACCGATCGCTGCCATACCTGTTGAATTGATTCTCCGCTGGGCATCTCCACGGTATGGGGATCACATTGCCAAGCAGCTAGCAGATCTGGCCAACCTGCCTTGATTTCCTCTTCTAAGCATCCCTCCCATTCGCCATGGGCTATTTCAATTAGTCCGCTACAGCTGGTAAGGGGCACAGCTTTTGTTTGGGCAGAAAGGATTGCTTCTGCTGTTTGCCTTGGCCGAGCCATGGAACTTGTGTAAGCACGATTTAGTTGAAACTTCTTTAAAAACAAAGCGGCAGCCTGAGCTTGGGCTTGCCCCTTTGCATTTAGGGGAATATCGATTTGCCCCTGGAAACGACCCTCGCGATTCCAATTGGTTTCACCATGGCGCACAAGTAGCAGCCGCGGTCCGCCGGAGCGCTGCGGCAGCGGATTTTCCAAATGGTTAATGGTATTAAGAGATTCGATCTGCACCAGGCCACCGGGGCGCAAATTTAAAACTGATAAAGAACAATTATTAACGCGATAGCGGTTGAAATTGCTAGCTGGAAGGCCAAGTGCAGCCAATAACAAACATCGTAAAATGCCGTTATGGGCAACAACTAAAACAGTGTGATCTAATTCGGGCGGATGCTGCTCTTGAAGCTTCTGCCAAAAAAGCAAAGCTTGGCTGTGCAGTTCTTGAACAGGAAAATAAGAATTGCCATCTGGCTGCTGCAGTTGAAATTGGTGAGGAGCTTCCTTCCACTGTTGATAAGCAATTGGATGCATTTCCGCAACCTGCTCGCGGGTTAAGCCAAACCAAGGGCTGAGATTTATTTCTAGTAAAAGTTCACTGCTGGTAATTGCTGTGTTGCCACCATGGGCTCCCAACAACAATTGGGCTGTGCGTTGGGCCCGTTGCAATGGTGAACACCAAACTGCATCAAACCGAAGTTCATGCAGTGCAGCACCCAAAAGGCGAGCTTGCTGTTCTCCTGCCTCACTAAGCACCGAAGCATCTTCACGCCCCTGAATGCGGCCCTCAATATTGAAGCTGCTCAGCCCGTGGCGTACCAGTAAAATCCTTGTTGCCACAGCGTTCTTTAGGATCTAAACAACATCGTAGAACGCACCGTTGCCAGTTAGCCATCAGCACAAGAGCACAGCCCTTGCTATCACTCTGCTGGCTTGGCTTAGCCTGGTGCTGGCGGGCTTGATTTGGGGCTTTTCCTTACTTGATAGTTTGGATCGCCCTGGGGTGGGTAACGCTTTAGAGCAAAGGCAGCTGGAGCTAAACCTTTTAGCAAAACAAGGCACGCAATTACCGATCGTTCAGCAATTAATTGAAAAAAATTCCGAACAATTATTGCTTGAGGCAGTACAAAAAAGCAGCGATTCCAGCAGCCCTAAAGGTTTGCTTGAGCAGGGTTTAATAGAGCAGAGATTAGGTAGAAAAAACGCTGCTAGGTCTCATTTTCAAGCTGCTCAAAACACCGGCAACCCTCAACAACAAAGCCTGGCAACTGCATTACTGGATCAGAATGCAGTTGTTGATTTAGCTAATAAAAAATCACCTATCCCACCTTTACCAGAACGTCCGATCTATCGGCTGTTGAGCTGCGAAGCACTTGGTTTGCCCTCAAATCTATGTGTGGCGCCAACAGTTATTAATCAGGCCAAAACCCGTTTATTGCTTGTAAGTCTTTTGCCGTTAGGGGGGGTAATTACTGGAGTGCTGTTGCTCGGTAGATTGCTTTGGCAAATATGGCGTAATCGGCTGGCGCAGGCCCCTGAATTAAGCGGACCTCAACTAACGCTCCTGGAAACACTTTTTATTGTTGCCGGCGGCTTCGTAGTGCTTGGCGAAGTTGTAGTTCCCCTGCTGGCACTACCTTTAGTTTCAAAAGCTATCGAATTATTGCCACTGGAACCAGCAGCCCGTGGTGGTGCATTAGTTATGGGTTTATATAGTTTTACGGCTGCTCCAGCCTTACTTTTAATTTGGGGTTTTAAAGGTTTCAACCTGCAATGGTGCCCCAGCTGGATCGCTTTATCGGAAGGAATTAAAGGTTTATTAATGGCATTGCCACTGGTGGCCTTAGTGGGCTGGCTAGTTGAGAAATTTTGGCCCCAGGCCGGGGGAAGCAACCCACTACTGGAACAGGTTTTAGATGGACGCAATGGCACAGCCCTAGCGCTGCTTGCTTTTACCGCCGTGGTACTAGCTCCACTGTTTGAAGAAATACTTTTTCGCGGGGTTTTAATGCCAGTGATTGGCAGCTACTGGGGCAATTTTGCCGGGGTTGCAATCAGTGCTTTGGTTTTTGCGCTAGCTCACCTGAGCCTTAGCGAAGCGGCTCCACTAACAGTGCTTGGGCTCAGCCTGGGCTGGGTGCGCCTGCGCAGCGGCAGTTTATTTAGTTGTGTTGTGATGCATGGTTTATGGAACAGCCTTACCTTTTTTAATTTAATTATGTTGGGGAGCTAACTAAATAATGAAAACTTTCCTGAGGCCCCTTGCCACCACCTGGATTGGATGGTTCACTGGCGAAACAAGTGAGCGCTCCATAAATAGTGGCTGCATCGTTATCCACTCGGCATACTCAAGCCAGGCCGCAAGACCAGGAACTTGATTTACGTAGGGCTCAAGTGGCTCAACGAAAGGCCCAACGGCAGAAACGCAATCTTGAACTACTTCAAGGTTCCTTGTCGGCAAAACGGGTTGAACGGCAGGCGCCTTGGCTAGCCGGTCTGCATCGCGTTGCTGATGGAGGTTTAGTGGCTACAGGCGTTGCAGCTGTTGTTTTTACAGGATTAACACTGCACTGGCAAAACCGTTGGGGTAATGATTTCCGTGATCTCAATGCGGCTCAAGAACTGCAACATCGAGTTCTGGAAACCACCTCATCTCTTGAACAATTTCATCTTTTAAAGGCGCAACAGCCCGGTGCGTTGGTAGCTACCCGCAGCGAGGATCTTGTGTTTGTCCCCCAACCTCCATCGGCAAGAGAAGCCGTGGATCAAATACATCGCCCCTTGAGTTTTTCTGTAATTGCCAGTGGTTACTAAAACTCTTCCCCGCAAATCTGCTGGTAACAGGCATAGGGTGTTGCATTTAAACCCTGTACCAACAGCGCGTTTAATAGCTGTTGTTTCTCTTTTATTAATAGGTTTAGGGGGATTAGCCATCAGGTTGGGATGGTTGCAAGTAAGGGAGGGGCAAAAGCTTGAGGCAAAGGCGCGCCAGGTTCAAACAGAAAAACTTGATCCGTTGGGTAGGCGCCGCAGCATCGTTGATCGTGAAGGTCGTCTTGTAGCTATCGACGAAGAACGGGTAACTGTTTGGGCCCATCCCCGCTATTTTCATTTTCCAGGTGATGATCCAGACCAACGGCGCAGCACAAGGGAGGTTGCTATTCGCCTCGCCCCGCTGCTGGGCCTGGATCCCGATCTGTTGGTGGCCCGAATGGGCAAACAACGTTCAGGTGTAAAACTTGCCACAAATCTGGAACCATCAATTGGCTCGAGGCTAAAAGCGCTTCGCATTGATGGGATCGATTTTGAGCACGGGCCGCAACGCATTTACCCCCAAGGCCCTTTATTTGCCAATGTGGTGGGTTTCTTAAACCTCGAACGCGTACCACAAGCTGGCCTTGAGCAAAGTCTTGAACGAGATCTGCGCAGTCAAGAAAGCAGTATTGGTATCCGCCGAGGTGGTGATGGCACGCCTCTACCGGATGGATTAAAAGCCGGCAGCATGTTTCGGGACGATTTAAAACTGCAACTTACCCTTGATACCCGCTTGCAACGAGTAGCTCAGATGGAGTTGGCGCGGCAGGTAAAAAAATGGAGCGCCAAACGCGGTGTTGCCATGGTGATGGATGCCAGGAATGGAGAATTATTAGCACTCACATCAGTGCCCACCTACGACCCAAACCAATTTTGGCGACATAAGCCTGGCTTATTTCGAGAGTGGTCGGTGCAGGATATCTACGAGCCTGGTTCAACTTTTAAACCAATAAATATAGCGATTGGCTTGCAGGAAAAGGTGTTAAACGCGAGCACACGATTAAATGACACGGGATCCCTACAAATTGGCGGCTGGCCAATATTTAATAACGATAAATCGGCTTTTGGTTTTTTTGATTTTCGTAGTTTAGTGAATGTTTGT
>NZ_JAGQEK010000055.1 GCF_024346075.1 Synechococcus sp. Cruz CV12-2-Slac-r | reverse complement strand
CCACCCCATCGGTGGCATAGGCGAGTTGCTGGCGCTTCAACTCCCAATCGCTACAAAATTGCTCAGCCCCTTGCAAATTGGCGAGTAGGGCGGTGTTTGGATTCACCTTGAAGCCGGCTTTTTTTAGCCACTGCAGTGCTTCCCATTGGCTGCTGGGGTTATCACTGCCGTTTGGTAGGTGCAGGGTGTAGGCAAAGAAATCCAGTTTCCGTGCGGCTACAACCTGGGGATTTAATTGCCGCAAGGTGCCGGCGCAGGCATTGCGGGGGTTGGCAAATAGGGCTTCATTGCGGGCAGCTCTCTCGGCATTGATTGCAGCAAAAGTTTTATCTGGGATAAAAGCTTCTCCACGCACTTCCACCCAAGCCGGTGGATTTTCCAGGTGAAGCTTGAGCGGCACGCTTTGAATCGTGCGGCCATTGGGGGTGATGTCTTCTCCGCTTTCGCCATCGCCGCGGGTGGCGGCACGCACTAATACCCCCGCTTCGTAGCTAAGGGCTAGAGCATTGCCATCAATCTTCAGTTCCCCCACCAGCGCTAATTCAGTGCTGGGTTCAAGTTCGAGCACCCGCAACAATTTGGCGTACCAGCTGGTTAATTCAGCTGCGTTGAAGGCGTTATCAAGGCTCAGCAGGCCAATGCGATGGGCCACGCTTTGGAAGCCCGCAGCTGGTGCACCCCCCACCCGTTGGCTTGGGCTATCGGCGCTAATTAATTCAGGATGGGCCTGCTCCAGTTCGAGTAATTCGCGATAAAGCTGGTCGTATACGGCATCTTCTAGTGCCGGTGCATCCAGCACGTAGTAGGCATGGGCAGCAGCGATCAACAAACGCCGCAACTCTTCTGCCCGTGCTGCAACAGAAGTGGGTGCCATAAGTGAACCTTGTTTAGGAATCCAAACGGTTGATCCGCTCCACCCGCCAGTTATCTTCTATTTTCACAAAAATAAAATCCAATGGCAGTTCTTCTTTGCCATCACTTTTTAATTTCACTGTGAGCATGATCTGGCCTTCTTGAATTCTGGGGCGCCCTGATTTCAAGTTGCGATATTTATTTAGTTGTAGCCCAGCTAAAAAGCGGATGAACTGCTGCCGGTTCACATGCTGCCTATAGCTCTTGGTAGTGAGCAAGTAGGCGGCATCAACCCGCCCTGAGGCAATCTGATTGAAAAATTGCTTCAGTAGTGGATTGATACCACGGGCGCTAATTACAAGTTTTACGGCACTAACGGTCCAATAAAGAAGTAAAGCGCCGGCACCCGCTAATAGCAGCTTGCTGCTAACAGCGCGAACAACAACCCAATCAAGATCCATCGGTGGCAGCCCGTGATCGCTTAAGTCTGAAGGACGGCGTTCCGTTGCGTTGTTTTAGTTAAGGCGTCAAAATCAAATGATGCCCCTGGAACCATTGCTGCCACTGTTCCATCGCTTGGATCGTCAATATTTTGATAGCGCCTTGGGGCAGCTTGCTAACCCAGCATTGCAACTGCGTTGGAGCGATGGCCGCCTCAGCCGTAGCGCTGGTTTATATCGCTTTGGGCCACATCTGAGTGAAATTGTGCTTTCGCAGCCGCTGCTGGTGCCCCTGCCGCCAGAGGCCACCTTGAGCACCCTTTGCCACGAAATGATCCATGCCTGGGTAGATCGGATTC
This sequence comes from Synechococcus sp. Cruz CV12-2-Slac-r, assembly GCF_024346075.1. Classification (GTDB taxonomy): domain Bacteria; phylum Cyanobacteriota; class Cyanobacteriia; order PCC-6307; family Cyanobiaceae; genus Synechococcus_D. The sequence continues at coordinate 8,598 of NZ_JAGQEK010000055.1, read as the reverse complement.
TGCTTTTAAAAGAGGTGCATGGTCCCCAATTTCGGGCCCGCATGGCTTCGATTAATAGCGTTGAAAAAAACTTTCAGGTGAGTTTGCGCCACAGCTATCCGATGCCATTGCAAGCCGCTGCTTGGTGGGCCTGTTGCGGCCATTGCGGTAAAAAAATTGCCTATCGCCGCCGCCGTAAAGGTTTGGCCTGTCGCAATTGTTGTGAGCTTCATAACGCTGGCGTTTGGGATGCGCGTTTTGCCCTTAACTTCAGCCCTAATCACGAAGCTTCGAGCGGGTGAACAAGGTGGCTGAATTTTTAGGTGGAATATTGATCAGCGGCTGGGTAATTAGTGCTGTTGGCTTATGGCGGGAAAGCCAGCTGCGCAGCAGCAGCCTTAAGCTGTAAATACGGCCTTGATGCTTGATGGCAGATCGTTTTTTTGATGCAGGTTTAGAGGAACGCCTTGAGGGCTGGCTTGATCGCGGCCGTGAATTTGTTGATGGCGTTGCGGCTGCTCGGCCCAGCTCGCGCCGCCAAATTAAGAGGCCATTAGATGCAATTTCGCGCCGCACCCCAGTTCAAGAAAGTTGGTTAGAGGAAAGCTGGCCCGCAGACGAAAGCTTCACCACCCCCCATTGGCAGCGCACTGAAGTTAAGCCGGTTCGTCCGATGCCGCGTTCCTACAGACGCCGTAACAATTAGTTGGCTCTTTACCTCATGCTGCTACTAATTAAGCAGCATTAATCACTTCCATGAGTCAGTTAATTGTTCTTGGTTTCGATAGCGTTACAGAAGCCCAAGATGTGCGTAAAGAGCTGGTGGCTTTGCAGCAAGACCACTTGATCTCACTTGATGATGCGGTAGTGGTGGAATGCAACAGCGAAGGCAAGGTGGAATTACATCAAGCCCTTAATCTCACCACCGCTGGTGCTGTGAGCGGTGGTTTTTGGGGCAGTTTGGTGGGTTTAATTTTCCTTAACCCCATCCTTGGAGCTGCTGTTGGTGCGGGGGTTGGTGCTGCTTCTGGTGCCCTTACAGATCTAGGCATTAATGATGGTTTCTTGCGTGAGGTGGGGGATACCCTGCGGCCCAACAGTGCAGCACTTTGCTTAATGGTGAAAGAAGCCACAGCGGATCGCGTGATTGAAAAGTTGCGCAGCCATGCCCCTAATGCCCATCTGCTGCAAACCAATCTCAGCCATACAGATGAAGCCCACCTGCAGGAGATGCTCAATCAGGCCACCAAAAGCCTTAGTAAGGGCTAAGTAAAGCCCTGCCATCGCTGCGGCGAATTACCACCACCCCAGGCCGGGGCCATGAGGCACTGCTGCCATCAGGCCAATTTGAACCGAGGGGCACCCAACGCAGCTGCTGGAATGATTTTCCTGCATTGTTTTGCAACTCAAAGCCACGAGCTTCTTTTGCTCCCTGCTCCCGGCGGCCGTGCAGTTCGCCGGGATGCTGCACCGCAAGTAAAAGGCTGCGTCCATCAGCGCTAGGGGTGGGGCCTGTGAGTTCGCATTCCATCGGCCCAATTGCAAAGCAAAAAGCTTGGCCGATTTGAGGCCCACTGGTGGGCAACACCCAGCAGGCGTTATTACCGAATTCACCACCATTGCGGTAGTCGTTTTGTTCTTTGGTGCCGATATCGGTAACCATCCAAAGGGCACCGCTGGGATCAAAGGCGAGATTATCCGGGTTGGCAAACCCCAAACCTCCTTCTTGAGGTTTACCGCCACTTGCCACCATGCTCCAATTGAATTTGCCGTTGCCGCTTTCCCGTAGCCGCATTATCCAGCCTTCATTCCAGGGGGTTTGCCCCTTAGGCCCTTTAAAAATCGTTTGATCTGGCACCCCTTCATCGCCGGGTAAGCCAGAGGTGAATGCAATTAATAAATCGCCATTGCGAGGATCGATCTCGATATCTTCCGGGCGGGCGGTGCCGGTAATACCAGCAGCATTAGCAGCAAAGTGAGCATCGATCAAAATCGCGCCCTGTTCGCTATATAAATCAGCAAGGTTGCGAAACTGCTTGCGATAAGCATTGATATCTGCTGCAGTTTTAAATAGTTCTGCCCCCCCTTTACTGCGATCGGAATTTGGTAATAACACCGGTGCTGCGATTGGTGCTACTGGGGTAGTTGGTAAAAGGGCCCGCCATTCACCACTGCCATCGCTATTAAATACGGCGCCATGGAGCACTCCTGCGCTGAACAACTCGCTATTAGCTGGATCTTTGCGGTTTTGAACCACTCCTTGGCTTACAAATTTATAAAGGTGGCCGCCGCGGCGATCACAACCTGAATACACCTCTAGAGGTTTACCGGCATCTGCCCTAATTGCTACCGCTTCATGGCGAAAGCGACCAAGGGCTGTGTGTTTTGTGCCCGGATCTTGGGGGTTAGCTGGATCCAGCTCCACCATCCAACCGTATTTGTTGCCCGCTAAGCCAAAGGGATTGCCAAGTCCATTCAAGGCCTGTTCGGTGCATTGAAATGGTTTAGAGGCAGGGGGGAAGGAGCTGCCATCTGCGTAAACGGCTTCTGGCACCTGGGATTGGAAATTTTCCTCAGCGCTTAATACGGTGCCCCAAGGGGTGCTGCCGCCAGCGCAGTTGCCAAAGCTGCCAATGATTGCTGCTCCGAGGCCATCGTTGTAACCCTGCCTGTTAGCGCTATTAAAAACTGCAACTGCAGGGCCGGTGCTACGTAAAAGTTGGCTTGGATCTTTCAAGCCCGAAAGACCGGTAATGCGGCGATCTTGGGGGCCAGGGTTGCGGCGCCAACCGCCATTAGCTAAACGTTGCAGCCGAATTACGCCAAGCCCTTGATCGCTTAATGCTTCTGCTGCTAGTTGTTCGATTTCAAGCCGTAAAGGCGCTTCTTTTGGCAGTGAATAAGCATCAATCTTGCCGCCATAGGGGAGAAGGCCAGCCTGCACGCTGCTGTAAGGCAGATTTTTGCCAACCACCTCCTTAAAGGCTTGGCGCCAAGGGAGTGGGCTTACATATTCAAAATTCACCGTGAGCAGGGCTTGCTCAGGTGTTAAAGGAATAAGGGCTAGGTAGTCGTTGTTGTAGCCAAACCTTGCTTCGCCAACGGGATCCCCCCAGCTAACGAGTAGTTCCTGGTTGTAACCCTTAGGGATTTCAAGGCGATCTTCTATCTGAACAAACTTATATTGCTGCGTTTGGGCAGTGGCATCAAGGCCATCTACAGGTAAAGGTATGGGGAGACGCAGAGATTTAAACGGTAAAAGTTGCTGTTGCAAAGAGTTAATTGCTTTGGCAACCGCCGGTTGAACTACAGCAAGGCCTGCAATGCTGCCGCTAAGTAAAAGTAAGAATCGGCGCCTAGCTAAATCCACAAATAGTTTATTTGTAACTACACAAAGCTATCTTGAATTTCCTGCAGCTACCGTTTCACGCCCTGCCACTTGGAAGGAGCTACCAATAACTTGTAAACGTTGATTTACAGCTGGAACTAAATGCACAGGTAAATCCTCAGCCATTTGAGCTGGGGAGGCATCTACAGAAGGAGAGCCTTCTTCTAGGGCAGAAAGCAGATCAGCCCACTGCAAGATGAGTTGTTGTTCGTCCATTAGTTGTAAACCTTTTTCTAAAAGCAGTTCGGAGCAGCGTTGCTGATTCCAGAGGATTGAGCGATTGGCATTTTGCTCAGGGCGGCGAAAGGCATAGCCCCCATCGAGGGCTGCAGCATTAGGCATGCCATCGGAATCGCGCATGCCGGCTTCGCCGAGCAATTTGCCGCAAAATACTGCTGAAATGCCGAATAATCGGCCAAGATCAGTGAGGGTTATCCAGGATTGATTGGGATCCAATTGGAATTCCCGTAGTGCGTCTATCCTGGCGAAGAGCAAGAATTAAGCAATCTGATCAGCCGCTTTAGCAGCATCCCCACACATGTTTAACAAACGTTGATAATTTTTTTCGGTGCAGGCTGATCCCAAAAAGCGTTCCAGGGCAGGCGAAAACACCTCTTGGATCACAGTAAGAGTGGCTCCTTGCCTAAAGAAACGATAATGGCGGCTCCAGAAGGGTCCGCTGCTTTTAAAGCGTTTCTGCAACCAAGGGGCATTCACCAGGGCTAACCCGTCAACTTCGCGAAATAGTTCAGTGCGATTGCTAGTGAGGCTGCGCCAGATCGGCTGATGGCGTTCCCTCAGATTTTGCTCCGCTTTTGATTGGTTCCACCAGCTTTCAGCCCAGGCCAGGGTTTCACCGCCGCAGATCAGCCACACTTGGCGCCGCAGTAACGGGGTTTCGAGCTCCTCCACCTGCTTCGGCTGCAGCCACCCTTCAGGTTCAGCAGCCATTGCCGCCACTTCCACCTCCACCACAGCGCCCGTGAGTAGTTGTAGATGGCGAGTGGGGCTCCCATCTCCTAAAAGCAGCAATTGCCAGGGCCCATTAAGTAGTTCCCCCTCAAGATTTTCTGCCTGCCAGAGCACCTGGGGAGAAGGCTCTATCCGTTCTGCCATGTCAACGGCTGCTTAAGCTCAAAACACGCACTATTCCTTGGCGAATGATCTGGGCTTGATCATTTGCCACGCTTTGCAGTTGCCAGCCACTACTACCGATATTTTCGCCAACAGCTGCTGTTACGGAACCGGTGGTGGTATTAAAAATTGCAGTGCCGCCGCGGCCTGGCACCTGCACCACCCCCAGCAATTCAGGCATTGGCACTGATGCTGGGTTTGTGATTGGGCTAATGACTTGATTGGGGGTTGGCGGTGGAGCCTGCGCAGCAGGTGTATTTGCTGGGATAGGCACTCGAATTGGTGCAGGGGCTTCAAACCAGCTGGATTCCGCTGCTGAAAGTTGAGGTTCAGGAGGTGGCAATTGATTCAGGCTTGGATTTGGCGGGCTGATGGGTCCTAGTTGCCGCAGGCGTTCAAGCACCAGCAATTGGCGTTCTTGATTCAAATCCTGGCGGGCTTGCATCCAGCTGCGCCAAAGCAGAATTGAAAACATACCCGCAACGGCAGCAGCCAGGCTGAACCCCACCACCAAGGCGATTGGGGTGGTGAGTTTCCAGCGCGTTAGAGAAGGGTTTTGCTTTTGCTTTTCACCAAGTGCTGTTGCCGTAAGGGTTTTTGAGCGCGCAGCTGAGCCCTCCAGCGGTTCAAATACCCTGTCCATGATCTGTTCGGCGCGCAATTCCCAGTAGGAACGATTACGGCGTAGTTGATCAAGCTGGCGCAGGTTATTGGTCAGAGGGCTACCTCGAGCGCTCCAAACTATCGATCCTTTCGGCTTCTGGCGAGTGGGCTGCTTTGAAGTTTTGTTTTTTTACTTGCCGTTCCTGCAATTCCAAATGCAACAACAGCGCAGTGATATCAGCAGCGCTCACCCCTGGGATACGGGCTGCTTGGCCAAGGCTTAGCGGTTGCACCACTTTTAGTTTTTCGCGCGCTTCACTTGAAAGGGTATTGATTGATTCATAGGCCATGGTTTCGGGAATCAGCCGTTTGCCTTGTTGTTGTACCCGTTCGATTTGTTGTTCTTGCCGGGCTAGATAACCGCTGTATTTCACATCAATTTCCGCCCCTTCCTGCACTGCAGCCGGCAGATTTTCAGCAGCTAAGCCATGGCGAACTAAATCAGCGCTATGGAATCCAGGGCGGCGCAGTAAATCGGCAAGGGTGATCGAGCCGCGAATTGGAATGCCGCTTTCAGCAACTACCGCTTCTGCCGCTGGATCATTTAGCCGTAGCCGTTGTTGCTCTAAACGCTTAATTTCAGCTGTTATCGCAACTTGTTTTTGTTCGAATAATTGCCAGCGACGGTTATCGATCAAACCCAACTCCCTGCCCAGGGGCGTGAGGCGCCGATCGGCATTATCACCCCGCAATATCAAGCGATATTCACTGCGGCTAGTGAGTACCCGATAGGGCTCGCGCAGATCTTTATTGATCAAATCATCAACCATCGTGCCGATATAACTTCCCTCCCTTGGGAAATGCACCGCTGGCTTTTGCCTCAGCATTCGTGAGGCATTGAGCCCCGCAACAAGGCCTTGGGCAGCCGCTTCCTCGTAGCCGGTGGTGCCATTCAATTGGCCTGCAGAGAAAAGCCCCACCACTCGCTTGGTTTCCAACGATGGTTTTAGTTGGGTGGCGGGGAGATAGTCGTAATCAACGGCGTAGGCCGGCCGCAACATCACGCATTGCTCAAGGCCCGGCAGGGTGCGTAGCAATTCAAGTTGCAACCGCTCTGGTAGCCCGGTGGAAAACCCTTGCACATAGATCTCTGGCGTATCGCGGCCTTCTGGTTCAAGGAAGATCTGGTGGCTTTCTTTATCGGCAAAACGCACGATTTTATCTTCAATCGAGGGGCAATAACGGGGCCCTTTGCTATCGATAAAGCCGCCATAGATAGGCGTTAGATGCAGGTTGTTTTTGATTAATTGATGGGTGGCTGCAGTGGTGCGGGTGATGTGGCAACTGATCTGCTCGCCGCTTACCCAGGCAGTGGGATCAAATGAAAAAAAGCGATCAGCCGCATCACTTGGTTGTTCCTCAAGCCCAGAAAAATCAATACTGCGGCGATCCACCCGGGCCGGGGTGCCGGTTTTAAGCCTTCCCATTTCAAAGCCCATTTTTATCAACGCTTCGCTGAGGCCAACAGCTGCTTGTTCGCCGGCTCTACCTGCAGCCATTGATTGATTACCCACCCAGATCTGGCCACCAAGGAAGGTGCCTGCGGTGAGGATCACTGCCTCGGCGCCATAGGTGCTGCCGAAATAGGTGTTAATCCCTTTGATCCGTGCGTTTACGCCTGGATTGCCTGCAATTTCGAGGCCTGTCACCATCGCCTCGCGCAGGGCCAGATTTGGGGTGTTTTGCAGCAACTGCTGCATCTGGCGGGTGTATTGGCGTTTATCCGTTTGAGCGCGCAGGGCCCATACCGCAGGGCCGCGGCTGGCATTAAGCACCCGTTTTTGCAATGCGGTGGCATCAGCAAGGCGGCCGATCACCCCACCAAGGGCATCCACTTCATGCACCAGCTGGCTTTTGGCGGGTCCGCCAACGGCTGGATTGCAGGGCTGCCAGGCGATGCGATCCAGGTTGAGCGTAAAAAGGGCTGTATTAATTCCAAGCCGAGCAGCGGTGAGGGCTGCCTCACAACCGGCATGGCCGCCACCAACCACAATTAGCTCGAAGCTTTCAGTTGGTGCAGGGGAGAGGGCCATATGTTTAATTATGCCTTCATCCTTCATGTCTTTATCGTTCAGCTCAGGCAGGCAGTTATGGGAGCCTTGCTAGCGGGGCTTTGGTTTGCAGGCTATATATTCTACTTCAATAAATGCATCATTATTTAGAACTTAAATATTTTGATATTGTTTTAAGTATTTTAGCGACCGCTCGGTGCTGCAAGATTACGGAAGCGGGTGAATTGGGGCTCGAATAATAATTTCGCAGTACCCACTGGGCCATTGCGATGTTTGGTGATAATTATTTCAGTGATACCTCGATCTGGTGTATCTGGGTTGTAATACTCATCCCTGTAAATCATCATCACAATATCGGCATCCTGCTCGATTGAGCCCGATTCCCGCAGATCGCTAAGCATTGGCCTTTTATTGGTGCGCGCTTCTACGCCGCGGCTCAACTGGGATAGGGCAATCACTGGCACGTTTAATTCCCGTGCCATTCCTTTTAAGCCCCTTGTTATTCTTGATATTTCTTGTACTCGATTTTCTGATCCCGAACCTTCCATTAGTTGCAAGTAATCAATCACAATTAAGCCCAATTCTCGGCCGTGCTCTGCCATTAACCGCCGGCAAAGCGAACGCATTTCTAATACGCTTGAATTCGGTTTGTCGTCTATAAATAAAGGCAATCTGCCGAGATTGCTGATGCCCTGCCCCAGCAGGGGCCATTCATCTTGATGAAGCCTGCCGGTGCGCAGCCGCCCGCTTTCGATACCCACCTCCATAGACAACAATCTGTAGGTGAGTTGTTCTTTACTCATCTCCAAGCTGAATACACAAACCGGTAAGTTGTGCAATTGAGCTACATTTTTTGCCATATTTAAAACAATCGATGTTTTACCCATGGCAGGGCGGCCAGCAACAATAATTAAATCTGCCCGCTGTAAACCTTGAGTCATGGCATCAAGGTCGTAGAAATTCACCGGAATACCGGCTACCGCAGTACCAAGGGAACGGGTTTCAATTTCTTCAAAAGTGCGGGTGAGAATTTCAGCGGTGGGGGTAAGACCAATGCTTGGTTTCGCTTGGCTGATGGCAAATATTTCTTGTTCCGCCTCATCCAGCACTTGATCCATCGGCTTGCTTTGATCAAACCCCAAGCGGATTACTTGATTACCTGAACGAATAAGTTGGCGCCGCAAATATTTATCCATCACTAATTTCGCCACCTCATCGATCGAGGCGGTGCTCAGGGTGCGCTCTACCAATTCGCTTAAACGACTGCTACCGCCTACTTTTTCCAATTGGCCAGTATCTGCAAGCCAAGCCCCCATCGCTGTGAGGTCGGTGGGTTTGCCTTGGCTATGAAGCATCAAGGCGGTGCGTTAGATCTCCATATGTTCTGCTATATAGTAAGATTGTGGTTTATTGAAATATTGT
>NZ_JAGQEK010000054.1 GCF_024346075.1 Synechococcus sp. Cruz CV12-2-Slac-r | reverse complement strand
CGGGTGGAAAGAGGGGAATCGGTGTTGGTGGTGGAATCGGATAAGGCCGACATGGATGTGGAATCTTTTGAGGCTGGTTTCCTTGGAGCGGTTTTGTTGCCAGCGGGCGGCACTGCTCCAGTAGGAGAAACCATCGGTTTGGTGGTGCAAACCCAAGCCGAAGTTTTGGAATTGCAAGCCAAAGGACCAACTTCTGCGCCACCTCCAACCCCTGCGCCTTTAGCAAATCCAGCACCCGTTGCAGTGGTCCCAACACCAGCGCCTGTTAGCAGCAATCGCGTTGTGGCTAGCCCCAGGGCCCGCAAGCTTGCCCAACAGCTTGGGGTGAAACTTGAAGGATTAATGGGTAGTGGTCCCCATGGCCGCTTGGTGGCAGCTGATGTGGAAAAAGCTGCTGGTAAATCACCAGCTCAAGCAGCAATTCCCGCTGCAGCAATACAAGTTGCAGCGCCAGTTGTATTAGCTCAACCAGGCGAAATCAAAGCATTTAGCACCCTTCAACAGGCGGTTAACCGCAATATGTTGGCTAGCTTGAATACACCTAGCTTTCGGGTGGGATATACAATAGGAGCAACAAAATTAGATATTTTTTATAAACAAGTTAAGCAAAAAGGCGTTACCATGACAGCCCTTTTAGCGAAGGCTGCCGCTTTAACTTTGGTTCGCCATCCGTTAATTAATGCAGCTTATAGCGATGCTGGCATCAGTTTTCCAAATGCCATTAATGTGGCAGTTGCGGTGGCGATGGAAGGGGGCGGATTGCTCACGCCAGTGCTAGCTCAGGCCGATCGCACTGATCTTTATAGCCTTTCTCGAAATTGGGCTGATTTGGTGGCAAGGGCTCGCACTAAACAACTCAAACCAGAGGAATACAACAGCGGCACTTTCACCCTTTCAAATTTGGGAATGTTTGGCGTTGATCGTTTTGATGCGATTTTGCCTCCTGGCACAGGAGCAATTTTGGCGGTGGGAGCTTCAAAGCCTGTAGTAGTTGCGAATCCCGATGGTTCAATTGCTGTTAAATCTCAAATGCAGGTGAATCTCACCGCTGATCACCGAGTGATCTACGGGGCTGACGCAGCTGCTTTCCTTAAAGATCTAGCGCTACTAATTGAAAACGAACCAGAAAACCTGGCGCTTTTCTGAAATTAAAGAGGTTCTCTTTTGATTTTAAGGCTGTTGCAAACACTTTTTGGCAAACCTTTGCCGCGCCATCAAGCAGATGAAGCCACCCTGCCCAATTTTGAGGCCCTAGCAATACTTTCTTCCGATGCTCTTTCATCGGTGGCCTATGGAACAGAAGCAACCCTTGGCGTTTTGGTGCTGGCAGGCAGTGGCGCTTTGAAACTGTCGGTGCCGATCACCTTGGCAATCATTGCTCTTGTGGCAATTGTTGTGCTTTCTTATCGCCAAACGATTGAGGCCTATCCCCAGGGCGGTGGCTCTTATGTGGTGGCGCGGGAAAACCTTGGCACCATCGCCTCCTTGGTGGCAGCTGCTTCCCTACTGATCGACTACGTGTTAACTGCTGCAGTGAGTTTGATGGCTGGAACCCAGGCCCTTAGTTCTTTATTGCCGCAATTATTGCCCCATGAGGTGAGTTTTTCGATCGTGCTGTTGGTGTTAGTGGGTTGGGCCAATTTGCGGGGCGTTAAGGATGCAGGGAAATTATTTGCTTACCCCACTTATGCCTTTGTTTTGATGGTGGTTGTGCTTGCGCTTGGCGGTGTTTTTAATCTTGCCTTTGGCCACGGTTTCCATGCTGCAGCGCCGCTACCTGTAAAAGCATTGGAGCCGCTGGGTTTGTTTTTGATTTTGCGAGCCTTTAGTTCTGGTTGCTCAGCAATGACTGGTATTGAAGCTATTTCTAATGGTGTGAAGATATTTAGAGAGCCTGCAGCTGCAAATGCTCGATTAACAATGGTTGTGATGGGTGTAATACTTTCGGCAATGTTTTTTAGTGTTAGCGCCCTTGGCTATGCCTATGGGGTTGCGCCAAATCCAAACATTACGGTGATGGCACAGATAGGAACGCGCGTATTCGGTGAAAATAGCGCCTTGCTTTGGGCCTTACAGATATCAACATTATTAATACTAGCCCTTGCTGCTAACACTTCATTTGCTGATTTTCCGCGTTTAGCTGCATTGCTTGCAAATGATCGTTTTCTGCCAAGACAGATGGGTTGGGTGGGGGATCGTTTGGTATTTCAAAATGGGATATTAATTCTTTTACTAGCTGCAGGTTTAATAATTATTATATGCCAAGGTGATACAACCGTAGCTGTTAATCTATATGCCCTAGGCGTTTTTACAGCTTTCACATTATCTCAAGCCGGCATGGTGTTGCATTGGTGGCGCCTGCGGGGCTCGGCTTGGCTAGGCCGAATGTTGATGAATGGGCTTGGTGCAATTACAACTTTATTGGTTTTATTGGTTATTGTTATAAGTAAATTCAATCAAGGCGCTTGGACAGTTGTAGTAGCTGTGCCAATTATTGTTTTGCTTTTAGCTTCGGTGCGCCAGCGTTACCGCCAAGTTTATGGTGCAATGGCAATAGCACCTGGCCAGATAAATGTATTGGAGATACCAAAACGCACTGAAACACTTGGCAATCGTGCAATTGTTTGGGTGCCTTCAATAACAGAACCAACAATTAATGCCCTGCGTTATGCAGCTGCAATTGCTGATCATGTGTTGGCGGTTTGGGTGAAATCTGATGATGAGGATAGTGAGCAAATAGAAGCGGCCTGGCAAGCTGTGGTGGGCGTAAATACAGGAATTGAATTTCGGATAATGGCTAGCCCAGGCGCATCACTGGTAGCTCCGTTTGTTGAATGTGTTGAATCAGAAGAAGAAAAGTATCCAGATTTATTTCATACAATAATCATGCCCATGGCGATACCTAAGCAACCCTTCGACGGTTTACTGTTAAATCAAAGGTCGATCAACATGCGCCAAGCCTTGGTTGATCAGCATAATCGAGTATTTACAGTAGTTCGTTATTATTTAACCTGTTAAGGTTTTTGGGATTTGACTGATCAAAACTTAGCAGATACAAAGCTTTCTAGTTACAACTTCCACTTGCCGGAGGCAGCGATTGCCCAACGGCCGATCGAGCCACGCCATCAAGCGCGGATGTTGGCGGTGAAGCCTGTTCAAGGCTGTGATCATTTGCAGGTGTGGAACCTGGCGCAGCAGTTGCAGAAAGGTGATTTATTAGTTGTTAATAACACAAGGGTTTTAAGGGCTCGCTTGCAGGCGCGGCGGGCGAGTGGTGGAGCAGTGCAACTATTAGTTTTGGAGCCCGGTGCTGATGGCAGTGGTGATTGGGTTTGCCTTGCTAAACCAGCAAAGAAATTAAAACCTGGTGATTGGCTTGAAGTTTTAGCTGCAGGCCAGCCGCCTTTAGCGCTGCAGGTGCTGGCAAATCATGGGGAAAGTGGTGGCAGGATTATTCAGTTTCCAGCTGAATGTGTTGATGGCGCAAGCCTTGAACCTTTGTTAATACGTTATGGCGCTATTCCTTTACCGCCTTATATCCATGAACATCATGATAGCGATAATGAGCGTTATCAAACCCGATTTGCTTCCAAGCCTGGTGCTGTTGCAGCTCCAACCGCTGGTTTGCACTTAAGTGATGAATTACTTGCGATTTTTAAAAGTAACGGAGTTGAAATTGCAAGTATCACGTTGCATGTTGGTTTAGGAACTTTTAAGCCCCTTGATAGCGAAGATCTAAACCAGTTGCGGCTACACAGTGAATGGGTGGAGATCACAGCAGAAACTGTGGCAGCTGTTGAGGCTTGTAAAAAAAGAGGAGGCAGATTAATAGCAATTGGTACAACAAGTGTTCGCAGCCTTGAGGCGGTAGCTCAATTAAATAATGGAGTATTAAAGACACATCAAGGCCCGGTGAATTTGGTGATCCAGCCGGGCTATCGATTTGTTTTAGTGCAAGGTTTACTAACTAACTTCCACCTGCCCAAAAGTTCGCTTCTACTGTTAGTGAGCGCCTTGATTGGCCGCGAGCGGCTAATGGCGCTATATGAAGAAGCGATTGAGCAGGGTTATCGTTTCTTTTCCTATGGTGATGCGATGTGGATCCCGCCGGAGACGGTTGTTAATTAAATCAAGCAGCAGCTAAGTTAGCAGCAACAAAATCCCAATTTACTAACTTATCAAGATAAGTAGCCATGTAATCAGGCCTGCGGTTTTGGTAATCAAGATAGTATGCATGCTCCCATACATCCATCGTGAGCAGTGCTGTTTGGCCGTGGGCTAGTGGAAGATCTGCATTAGCAGTTTTTGTAACTTTTAAGGTGCCGCCATCGAGTACTAACCAGGCCCAACCACTACCAAACTGGGTTGCACCAGCAGCTTTGAACTGCTCAACGAAAGCATCAAAACTACCGAAATCAGCATCAATCTTTTCGGCTAAAGCACCGCTTGGTTTTCCACCACCACCAGGCTTAATGCACTGCCAGTAGAAACTGTGGTTCCACACTTGGGCGGCATTATTAAATACGCCAGCTTTACTGGCATCGCCGGCTACAGCGGCAATTGTTTCTTCTAAGCTTTTATCAGCAAGCTCTCCACCTTCAACAAGCTTGTTCAAGTTGGTTACATAACCAGCGTGATGCTTGCCATGGTGGAATTCAAGGGTTCCACGGGAGATGTGGGGCTCGAGAGCATCGAGGGAGTAAGGCAGGGCTGCAAGGGTGTGGGCCATTGAGTTGGGAGCTGAGGAAAGGATTAATACGCTTAAATACTAACTATTGCGACTGGTTTCCCTACGTAGTTAGGGTGCGATTTTCACCAGTTCAACATCAAATATCAAGGTGGCATTTGGGGGGATTACCCCCCCCGCACCGCGTTCGCCGTAGGCGAGATCTGGAGGAATAACCAGCTTGCGTTTACCGCCAACCTTCATTCCGGCAACGCCTTCATCCCAGCCGCGGATTACGCGGCCTGCACCGAGGGGAAAGTTGAAGGGTTCATTACGGCTGTAGCTGCTATCAAATTCTTTGCCGTTGGTGAGTGTGCCGCGATAATTCACCCAAACTTTGTCGCCACTTTTGGCTTCTGCGCCAGTGCCCACGGTGATATCAGTGATTTTCAATCCAGATGCAGTGGTGCGCTCTTTAGCTGCAACAAGATCATCTGAGCCAAGTAGATCGGCAGCCTTGCCTTTGGCTATTTGACTCTTCTCAGGTGCCACGTCAGGTGCCATAGCAAATAATTGTGGGTTGGGGTCGTTTGGATCTAATTCAAAGGCGGCACGGCTTTGGCGTATTGGTGCCGCAGCATTAACCATGGCGGTTGGTGAGATCAACTGGCTTGCAAGCGCTACCAGAAGGCAGGCAACACACACAGCTGAACTGATAAGGATCTCGCGCATGGCGGCAGCTTTTTGGGATCGATGCAATTCTGTCAGGTGCCCTCACGCAGCTGTTGCTCGAGCCGATCGATGCGGCCGCGTAATTCATCTAATTCTTTTTGACGCGCTAGCCCCACGTCTTGGAGGAAGTTGTCAAAGTTGCGTTCTAGCTGACGCTCTGCTTGCTTTTCAGCGCTTGGATTCTCACCACGCATAGCGGCAGCCACCTCATCTACAAGGGCAGTGGCTTGATTTGGATCTAAACGGCCGCTGAGCACCCAATCTTGGGTTACGGCCTTCAAACGCTCAAGCACCAGATTGGTGGTACCAAGACCCCTCACTAGTAGTTGTTGGAGGGGGTTAGCTGAATCCATTCAACAAAAGCTTCTTTCTATGGTTTAGCGGGCCTTGGCCTTAACCACGAGAAAACGACCGGGTTCCATCAGTAACCAGCCTTCATCTCGCAATTGCCCAATAAATCTAGTAATCGTTACGCGGGTGGTTCCCAAACTGCTGGCTAACTCCTGATGGGTGAGGCGTAAACCTATGCGGGTACCACTCTCGCAAGGTTGCCCGTAATGCAAAGCAAGCAGTTCAAGAAAACCGCGCAAACGCTCTTCCACCCGCCTTAGGCCCATCAAGGCTAATAAAGCTTCGCTTTGGCGGTAGCGCCGTGCCATGGCCAGCAACATCGCGCGGCACAGGCAGGGATCATCTAGCAGTTCATCCCAACGCAAGCAGAGCAGATCGCTGTCGCAGAGGGTTACTGCTTCGTATGGGGCAACAGAACTGAGGGGTTCACCAAAGGGTTCATTTGGGCCAACTAAACCCAGCAGGGCTTCGTCACCACTCATGTATGAAGTAACCAGCTTTGTCATGCCCCGCACCACCAACCACACGTGATCTTTAAGAAGTGGTATTTGGCTGCCAGCGGGCATAGGAACTAAATTGCGCTTACTAAAGCTGGATTCCAGCAGTTCCCTTAAACCCAAATCGTCGCGCTGGGGGCTGGCAACCATCGCCGATGCATCGGAGAACACCTGCAAATGTATGAAGCATTACCTATCTGGCGGGCTAAGGAATGGGGCCAATCTGCTTAAGGATTGGCTAATAATTGTTAGATGGTGCGGTTGGCTACCAATAGCGGCAGGTGCTCTAGCTGGTTATGCCTTGCCACCACTTGGTTGGCCTTGGTTGATGTGGATTGCACTCCTGCCCCTTTGGCGTTTCGGGCCTGGCGGCGGAGCTCTTTGGGGTGCGGCGGCGGTGCTGGTGAGTCATCGCTGGCTACTGGCCTTGCATCCCCTCACCTGGTTGGGGGTGCCTGCTGTTTTGAGTTTGCCTTTGGTGCTGCTGCTGTTGTTGATCTGTGCAGCAGCAGCAGCGTTATTGGTGGCGATGTGGTGCGGCTTGGTGCAAAGGCTGGGGCCACGGCACTTATACAGCGCTTGTTTTGCGGCCTTGTTGTGGGGGCTGATGGAGGTGTTGCTGGCAAAAGGGCCTTTGTTTTGGCTTGGCCTGGGTGCTGCTGCATTACCAGGAGATAGGCCCCTGGCTGGCTTGGCGGCATTTGGCGGAGCAGGATTCCTTGCTGCGGTGCAACTGATAATTAGTTGGTTGCTGTGGCGGCAAGCCTGGCCCTTGCTGCTGTTTGTGGTGCTTGCAGCCCATGGTTTTGGCGCTGCTGCCCTTGCTTTTAATAGTGATGTGGATAGCAGCCAAAAATTGCAGCTGGAGGTGGTGCAACCGGCATTACCCACCCGTGAAAAGTTCAATTGGGAGATGCAACAAAGGCAGCGATACTTGCTCGGCGATGCGATTCGTGAAGCAGAAGCTGATGGCTCTGCAGCTGTGGTGCTACCAGAGGGTGCTTTGCCTGAAGGCGAACAACCCAATTCAAAAAATGTAGCTGTAATTAGTGGTGGTTTTAGGCGTGATGGAATTGAAGATCGCAGCAGCTTGTTGTGGTTTCCAGCAGGAAATCAAAAACCAAAAAGTTGGCTTGATAAGCATCGATTGGTGCCAATTGGGGAATGGGTACCGGGGGGTGAATGGTTGCAGTGGAGCGGACTTTCAGCTGTAGGAGGATTGCAGCCTGGAAGTGGCTCAAGGCTGCTGGATCTACCAAATCCAATCGGACCAATAGCGGGAGCTATTTGTTATGAACTAGCCGATGGATCATCATTGGCAACTGCGGTAAAGGAGGGAGCTGAGTGGATTTTAACTGTGGCAAATCTTGATCCGTATCCGCTGCAATTGCAGCAGCAATTTTTAGCATTGGCGCAGCTAAGAGCGATTGAAACAGGTCGCTGGCTTTTAAGTGTTGGTAATACTGGACCTACAGCGGTGCTGGATGCAACAGGGAAAAAATGGAAAGAATTAGAGTTTCAAAAACCCAATATTGCAACAATGAAACTAAAACGCAGAATAAAATTAACTTTTTATGATCAATTTAACCAGCTTCCGCTTATATCAATGCTTGTAATTAGCGCAATCGGTTGGTTGTGGTTTAGTAGATCGTTGCAGCGCGGCCCTCTTTTGAACCATAAATAATGAAATGTTCTGAAGAACGATCTCGGAAATAGGCTGAATTTGCAACACCTGGATTTGCTTCTAGGTAAGCTGCATTATTAAAGCGATCAATCGATCTACCTTCTTGAAAACCAAATAGATAAAAGTGTTTACTTGCAAGCTCTAAGTTATTACCAATTACTGTTGTGAGGTCAGCATAGCTGGCTAGATAATCATGACTAATTGATTTTTTACGGTCTTGAGCTGATTCTGGAGAAATTCCACCTGATTTTATGGGGATTATGGAAATATCGGAAAGATCAAGAAAAGCCTTTTTCGCATCAAAACCTGTAGAACTTATGCCGGCCAATAAAGTGCTGCTGCCATCGGAATAGTTAATTGATAAACCACTTACTGTATCAACTAAGCTACGCTGAAGACTTGCTCTACCGATAATAATATCGCCCTCTGTAATACTGAAATCACTAATTACGTCATTACCTACGGATAACACAAAGATATCTGCGCCCAATCCCCCTGCAAGAAGATCGTTGCCAAGGCCACCGGTAAGTGAATCATTGCCAGCGGCGGCAAGAACTGCGCCTCCTTTTGGGCCAATTGTTAATTGATCAGCTGCATCTAAACCTTTGAGATCAGCTTCCTGGCTATTAGCAGTTGCGAGATATGCCTGCAAAACTGTGTTGGGCACACCAAATTGAAGAGCAGACAGCCGTTCGGAGGCTGTTGCATTGCTGCGGCCCAGCACTTCTACCTGGAAATTAAGAGGGCTGTTAGCAGGTATGGAACCTGTTGCGTTAGCTCCGTAGGCCTGATCTGCTGGGATTGATAGGATTACAACATCACCAACATTTACGCCTAAAAGCCCGGTATCCCAGCCCTTGATTACCCGGCCTGCCCCGAGCTGGAAACTAAATTCAGGTTTAATGCCATCAGCATTGCTGTCAAATACGGTGCCATTACTAAGTTTTCCTGTGTAGCGCACCGAAATCGTATCGCCCAGTTGGGTGGCAATACCGTTGAGATCACGGAGATAGCTGCGCTCAACTCCACCGCTGAGTAGTTCTGGCATTGCTCTTTTTCGACTATTCTAATATACATTCTATAAGTGCATCTGTGCATGCATATCAAGATTTCCTGAAAATTCGAGTTAGGATTATTTAATAGGTGTAACATCCATGGCGATCGCAATTTGGTTTGTCGTAGCCTCGTTTGAAGCTTTCGGAACCACGCTGCATATATTCAGTAGTATTAATTTCATCCACCCAATTCTTTTTAACGGATTCTAGGTCTACGGTTTCTATTTTATTCTCATTAGCTATCACTGGATGACTTATAAGTAGTGCTACGGGAATGCAGGAAATCCCTAGGGTTTTTGCTAGTAATTTAAGAAGGAAGTGCATTAATCTTGCATAAAAAGCATCTATTTATGATACTAACCAATTTCCTCTGCAATAGTTTTTTAGCCGCCTGCCATGAGGAGTTGAGCCTCTAGGCCAAGCTCTTGGGCCGCCGCAACAAACGGTGCATCCAGGCTGCAAAGGGTGGCGCCTCGAGCGCTTGCTATTGCAAGGTGCAGGGCATCGGCCGCTCGCAGGGTGGTAATCCAACCGCGTAAGCAGGAATTGGCATTGCGGAAGTCTTGAGGTTCGAGTTCCAGCAGCAGCAGACCCGGCGCCAGGCTGCGCTCAAAACCCTGCAGAATCAGTTCTGCTTGCGCATGGTTCAGGGCCTTGCTGCGCACCTTGAGGCCGAGGGCGGAATGGAGCTCAGTGACACTCCAGCTACTGATCGCCAGCGGCGCTTGCGCCTGGGCCAGAAATGAAGTTGCTGCTGAGGAGTGCACCTCCGGCATCAGCACTGCCAGCAACACACAGGTGTCGATGTAGAGCATTAGTTGCCAGGTTCATCACGCAACGCACTAATGATCTCCACGCCACTTATTAGTTGCTCTGGCAATGAACCTCGCAGGGCTGCGAGCTGGGGCAACATATCGCGTACATTGCAGCGCGGGACCAGATCGGCGATTGGCTTGCCGCGGCGGGTTATCACCACAGACTGGCCGGCTTCAACTGCATCCAAAAGGCTGGAGAGCTGGGTCTTAGCTTCTGCCACCGACACCTGAATCATGACAGTTGACCATCTAGATGATCAACTATAGGGGGGTGTCCCAGTAATAACAGGCACAGCCTCCTGCGGTTTTTTGCTGCTGACACAGCTTGTATAAATCTTGGGAGTTAACTGGCGCTTTGTTTTATAGATGCTCCCGTAGCCTATCGCACATAGCCGTAGCTACGCATTAGTTTTTGCGCTTTATCGGAGATTAGATATTGAATGAAAGATGAGGCTTGTGGATCCGCAGATGACGACAGAGCAATATTTAGATCTCTCCAAATACTGCGATTACTCGAGATGGGTATTGCCTGAAGCACCTTGGGATTG
>NZ_JAGQEK010000053.1 GCF_024346075.1 Synechococcus sp. Cruz CV12-2-Slac-r | reverse complement strand
CATCGCTTTGGATGTCAATCTGGCTGTACCAATAGGTAATACCATCTGCACTGTCACGGTGCCGGAAATGCCTTTGCATATACTCAGTACCCTTGGTTGCTGCCTCCAAGGCCCGTTCGTCGCCGGTCATCATGTAGGCGGTTGCAAAGCCATAGATAAGTCGTGAGACTGTGTCTAGGTTTTGCACACCATCTTGCTTGTCGCCTTCCGAACTCAGATCTGTTCTAAAGTTACGGAAATCAATGGTTTGTCCTTCTTCTACCTTGAACTGTTTTTCAAGATAGAAATTGAGTAGTTGTTGAATCTGTCGAACCCACCAATCCGGTTCTTCAAAACGCAGCTTGGAACCATCTCTTCCAAACAGCAAAATATGCTTTGCTTCAAACTTCAGGCCATTTGCTTCTGGATAGAAGAGGCCATAGGCATGTAAGAACCTGCCGACGGTAAGCGTTTCTTTCAATCCTGGCGCTACTTGGAAACCTTCGCCGAGGTTGCGGACTAGTTCTGCATAACAGGCATAGGTTACTTTAACGGTAAAGGTCCGACCGTCAGATGTTTCGAGATCAATAAAGCCTTGTGAGTCAAATACTTCAGGAAAGTCAACTTTTCGAATGTAGCCTGCAATTAAATCTGAGAAAGAGAAATCTAATGTGCTAGTCATTTTTGTGGTGGGTGATGATTTGAACTTTAATTATTGATTCGGCTCTACTAGAGCCACTAAGTGAGTTTAAATCAATTTTTTTCTATATCGCTAACCTCCTGATGCTCTTGTAGTCAATACAACGATGCTGCGGTCATTTACGATATAACCTGAATCCGCAATCATTGGAGATTCCTCCAGAGTCGTAATATCATTAGGCGACTGTAGAGATGTGTCTATGGAGCGATGCCACACTAGGCCTTCATATTGAGGGATGTCGAATTTGAGTGGTTCCCAAAACATGTTCATCATGATGTGGATATTATCGAGACCATCAGTATCTTCTGCTGTATCGCCGAAGGTCATTCCTAGACAGCGTGCGCCAGGATCATCCCAATTAGGTTGGTTCAGTTGGGTGCCATGCCACGAAATTTCAGGAACACCAAACCTGCTTAACTTACCGCTAAAGTATTTGCCCTTAAAATGGTTGATGAAATTACTACGCTTCCTATTAAGCAACGACCAGAAACGAATCATTTCCTGAGATTCGCTTGTTTTCATTGTTTCCCAATTGTACCAGTTAAGCGAGTTGTCATGGCAGTAGGTATTGTTATTGCCGTTTTGAGTACGGGCAAATTCGTCGCCTCCCACAATCATGGGAACGCCTAATGAGCACATCAGGAGCACGCCAAAGTTTTTAACCTGTTTTTTCCTTAGGTCATTAATATAATTGTCGTTAGTATCGCCTTCGGCTCCGCAGTTCCAGCTAACATTGTCGTTTATTCCATCATTATTGCCTTCCCCGTTTGCCCAGTTATGCTTTTCATTGTAGGAACAAAGGTCATAAAGGGTAAATCCATCATGGGCCGTTATGAAATTAACACTATTGACGGGTTCATGGTGACGCCACTGGTAGAGATCTGCACTACCGGTAAGTCTTGCTGCTAATTCATTTATAACCCCAGCATCTCCTTTTACAAACTGCCGTATTGTATCGCGGTATTTACCATTCCATTCGGCCCACCTTGCTCCAGGGAAATAACCAATTTGATATAGACCAGCAGCATCCCATGCCTCAGCAATGACCTTGCTCGAACCAAGAATATCGTCTAGTTCAATAGACCAAATTACAGGTGGATGCTCTAGGGGTGCTCCATTCTCGCCACGGGTCAATACGGATCCTTCATCAAATCGGAAGCCGTCAACGTGCATTTCTTCTACCCAGTAACGCAATGAATCGAGAATTAGTTTTTCACCAATCGGATGATTACAGTTGAATGTGTTGCCGCATCCCGTGTAATCATAATAAAAATCTTTAGAGCCATTCTCACCAGTTAAGTAGTAATAAGTACTGTTATCAAATCCTTTAAAAGAGAACATTGGGCCTTGATGATTGCCTTCATCCGTGTGGTTATAGACAACATCGAGAATCACTTCAATACCTGCTTTATGCAGGGCCTTAACCATATCTCTGAACTCTTCAACGTGGAGGCCGGATTCAGGGCTTGTGCAATACCCCTGATGAGGCGCGAAGTATCCCATTGTGCTGTATCCCCAATAGTTGACCAATGGGTTTCCTTCGTGCACTCGAAGTACATCTGTATGGTCAAAGCTAAAGATGGGTAAAAGCTCTACAGCTGTTATACCAATCTCTTTCAGGTAGGGAATTTTTTCGATGAGGCCTTTGAATGTACCAGGGTGTTGAACTCCACTCGTAGGGCTTTTTGTAAAACCAGCCACATGCATCTCATAAACAATTGTCTCTGACATTGGCCGCCGCAGAGGCATATCACCTTCCCAGTCATAGTGGCGGGTATCGATTACAACGCTACGCATACTTTTGTGCAAGTTATCACCTGCAGCGCAGGCTGCGCCGCGATCCCAGAGGGCTAAGGAATTCCCTTTGGAGTAGGGATCAATGAGAACTTTTTCAGGGTCAAAACGATGACCGTTCCATGGTTCTTTAGGGCCATCTACGCGATAGGCATAGCCGCTACCGGGCTTTAATCCTTCAACGAAAATATGCCAAATATAAAAGCTTTTATTGCTAATTGGACTTAAATCTATTGTTTTGAAAGGCTCAAGATCAGATGGATTTCTAAAGAGTAGAAGCTGAACTGCTGTGGCATTCGCGCTATAAACTGCGAAGTTGACCCCATCATCTTCAACAGTGGCTCCGAAAGGATGAGGCGAACCTTGATAGATTCTGATTTCTTCGCCGGCAGGGGTGATAGGACGCCCCTTCAGTGAAACCACAAGATTGTTGATTGAAGAAGCCATGTGGGTAGGTTCGAGTGATTTGTTAATCCTAGCCTTAAAAAATTTGTCGTAAGCTTGACATTTAATATGTTACCTAGAGCACAATTTCAACTAGTAGTAAACATCAAATGAACTTTACTCGAAAAATGTGTTTTGACTTTAATCTTTAGGTAAGGAAAGGTAAATTCTCCATAAATAACTGGCTTAGCAGTGATTAAGCGGTTTTGCACCGGCCATAATGGGTCCCAGGCAAAATGGTTGATTAATCTTGGCGGGCTACGGACAGATTTCGTTGCGCCCATAACTTTGATTAGTCCGAAGAAAAAATATAAACTATAACACTTTGTTGAAAATATATAAAATACAATCGCAAGCCCTTTACAGGAAATGCGATTGCAATATACACCTAACAATTATAAGTAACGGCAAGAATCTTATTAAGTGCTGATAAGCTTCAGTAATTCTTCAGAGGCAAAAACATCACGAACAAAAGTAAGCTGCTCACTCTTGTAATAGCAGCCGCCCCTGTGGCCACGGCGAACCCAACATACACTACCTTTTGCAATTTGCTCGCCTGTATTATCATCCAAGCAGATCCACTCGAAGTGAGTGAATTCACCCCAGAACTGCACTATAGGCCAAACCATGGTAACGCCGGGCTGTGCAATGATTGCCCACCAGTGCTTTTCACGTTTCTGTTGTTCTTTGATACCATAAAATGGCCCATCTTGGCAGTGATAAACGAGATCAGGGCGATATTCTTTGGTCAAGAGGTCCCCACGGCTTTGGCGTAGTGCTTCACAATGAGTGGGCCAAAATTCGCGATTTTCAGCCTCAATTACCTCAAGCGAATAATCAACATCAATACTAGGGAGAATCGCTTCCTGCAGATCACCAATTTCAGCTGAACGCTGAATCATCTGGGCCTTCAGCTCATCACTTACCAATCCAGGTCTAGAGTAGTCGGCAGCCAGACCTTCGTAATAGCTCTTTCTAGACATAACGGGTTACCAAGAATGAAGTGGGAAAGAGTTGAAGAAAATTTAAAGTTGAAAATCGTGCCTAATGGCACAATTAATAACAAATCAAACCTAAACAGGGTCTCAGCAATAATACGGTTTTCTAATATTTTCTTAATATTGCACCGCATTAAAAGCCTGCTACTTTTCTGTCTATTGACGTCGGTCTATTGACAAGTTTTAGCACGCTGCGATTCGGAACGGAGGGCGTACCTGGTTCAGAACCTAACTCCGAGTGAGAGGGAAGGAGCTCCCACCAATAAGGAAGGGCGGCACCCGCAAGACGATTCAGGAGATCGCCGCTGATTACAGCTTGGATCTGCTCTATTAGATTCTGAGCGCAGTTTTTATCGGTTGCTGCAATAGCAATTTGCAAAAAACGAGCTGTCGTTTATGAACAGGCACGCCTGGTAAATCCAAAACGCTGGAGAAAATAAGTGTGCTGCTAGAGACAACCTGATTTGATATGGATTAATGAGCCATTAGAAGCCCTAGAAACAAGCCTCCACAACGTGTCATCTTTCCTGGCACAGGGGGAAAGAACTAAGCATTGATTTTGAATGATTGGGTGCCGGAGCATGCGGTGAACATATGGCCAGAGCCGTGCTCTAAATAACGTTGAAAGGACTGACGATCACCTCTTTATTATCATCAAAGAACATAATCTAAGCGTTAAACATCCAGCAGTGATGCCCTCAAGGTGGCTGGATTAAGGGAGTCGTCGATAACACCAGGCAACTCTTCTTTAACAGGGAAGCGATTGATCATCTGCAGGGCGCGGCGGCCATTGCGCCTTAGCTCCTCACTCACTGCAGGGCAATAGGGCAACTGGGCGAGTAGATCCACCGTGCGGCGCATCAAACGCACCACATCCCCTTCATCCAAGGAGGTGTTGGATATCAAATCACTCCAACTTTCGCCATCAGCCCAGGCCTTCACTAACCCCATTAAATCAGGCTCCCACCAGAGGGGGAAAAGCACCCCATGCTGTTCTTGCAATCGATCTAATTCACGCCGCAAACCACGTAAATCATGAAGTGCTTCCTCCGCTTTTACTGGAGCTGGATAGGCCGTCCATAGATCTGGGCGGCTTACTTCAGTTGAAATTGCCTCCAATACACAGGCAAGATCTGCTGGCTCAAGTTCGTCGCAATGGCCACTCATCAGCGCAAGGCCAAGCCATAACTCGTTATCCCCCCTCAATGCCGCCACAGTTCTACCGATTTCCGTGGGCTCGAGTTGATCAAGGCAGCCGAAATGCCGCAAGATTTCTATTAATGAAAGGAAGGTTTCCCAGTGGCGATTAGCCCGGTGATGCAGTAGCTGCTGCCGTTCCGCAATCTCTTCCTCGAGTTCCTCCATGCGCCGACGCTGTTTTTTTAGTTGCTTCCGATCTCCCCAGCGGTGAGCCGGATGTAGTTCCAATTCCAACTCAAATGAATTAACAAGCTCTGCCTGATCTCGCACTTCACCAGCAAGATCGTATTGAGGGGTGTGCATGTCATGGCGGCGGGCCATGGCCGATACAGCTAGAGCCAAACCACCACTGTGCTGATCTCCATGACGTAATTCGCCACCTCTTTCCAGTTCAGGCACAGGGATGTTTTGAACCTGCAAACAACTCAATTCAGCGTGAATACAAACCACTGCATGGCAGGGCACCACAATCCATACATTTTCATCGGTGAGGCAGATCAATAAAGGGAATTGGGCCGCCCCCTGTAATTTCTCAACGATCACTGCAGGTGAAACTCCACCACGCAATTGAGGTGCCTTAAGGCTCACCAAAGTGCCTGGGCTTGCAAATTGCAACGCAAGGGTAAGTTCATGGGCAAGGGTTTCCTCTGCCTGCTGTTGCAAAATGCGCAACAAACGCCTTTCTTCCCGTAAGCGATTGCGTTGTTTTTCATAATCTTCAAAATCTTCCCAAGGCACATCAGTAGAACTTTCGCCAAGCAGTTCCAATTGTTCCCGCAGGGCCGTAATACGCGATTGATCATCGGCAAGATCAAGGGTGGCTAGATAACGACCAAAACTGCGCTCAACTAATTCCTTCGCTTTAGGTAAGGCATAACGCTGCAAAAGATTAAGCACCATTCCATAACTAGGCGTGAACTGACTCACCAAGGGATCGGGAGGGCTGGTGGCAAGTTGGCCTGCCTCCTTAACGCCTTCAAAGCGGCTTTGCATCGCCACCACATAACCCTGTATATCGAGGCCACGGCGGCCTGCTCTACCAGACATCTGCAGGAATTCGCTTGCCATTAAGGGCCTATGGCCATTTTCAGTGCGTTTCGATAAAGAAGAAATCACAGTGGTGCGGGCAGGCATATTGATGCCAGCAGCCAGAGTTTCAGTGGCAAATACCACTTTCACAAGCCCCTGCTGGAATAACTCCTCAATAAATTCCTTCCAAGCTGGCAAAACGCCGGCATGATGAGATGCAACACCACGTAATAAAGCTTCAACGTGATAACCATCGCGAACTGCATCTGGGCTTTTCAACGCAAATGCTTCCAGCTGAGTGCGCAATTGAACAGCTTCGTGATCATTAACTAAGGATGCTTTAATTAAATCTCGAACAGCCTTATCACAGGCGCGGCGGCTAAATATAAAAACAATCGCTGGTAACATCTGGCGTTCAGCCAATTGTGCAACTACAAAACCCATACTCGGAGCTTCTGGCTGAGGAGGCTTTGGGCTTTTCCCCTTGCGTTGATGCCCCTTAGGAGCGCGCCATACCTTGCAATTGGGATGCAGGCCATTGCCAGCATCATTCAGCAGTGGATGTAAACCTTTCACGCTGCAAAAATTAAATTGCAGTGGCACAGGCCGAAAATCGCTATGGATTAAGTCTGTGGGGCCATGAACCTGCTCAATCCAATCAGTAAGTTGGCCCGCATTTGCAACAGTTGCAGAAAGAGCCACCAATTGAATCGCTGGCGGGCAATGAATAATTGATTCCTCCCATACGGTGCCGCGTTGAGAATCGTTCATGTAGTGGCATTCATCCAATACCACCGCCTCTACCCCTTCTAGAGGGTCATCGCTGTGGTCTATTTCCGCATAGAGCATGTTGCGGAAAATCTCAGTGGTCATCACCACAATTGGCGCCTCACGGTTAGCGGTGAGATCACCAGTCATTAGGCCCACCCTGTGGGCACCAAACTGCTCGCGAAAATCACGCAATTTTTGGTTTGATAGTGCCTTCAACGGAGTGGTATAAAAAACTCTCTGGCCATGGGCCAAGGCACGATGAATGGCGTATTCACCAATCAAAGTTTTACCGGAACCCGTGGGAGCGCTCACTACAACTGAATGGCCATGGTTTAGAGCAGCGATCGCCTCCAGCTGGAAATCATCCAAGGGGAATCCAAAAAGCTGGCTCGGATCCAATGGAGCAGCAGGATTGGTGGCAGCAGTCATCGTTGAACCCTATGGCTGAGCAGAAACCAGAACGACGCCGCAAACTGCGAACGTTTATTGCCAAAACTGCTGGCCACCTAGATACCCCTGATGGCAACAGTCTGCTAGACCTTGCGAGCAATGACACCCTTGGCCTAAGCAAAAGGCCAGAACTCATAGCTGCTGCCATCGCCAGCATCAGCAAAGGAGGGGTGGGTGCTGGTGCATCAAGGCTGGTGAGCGGCAGCCGCCCTGAACATGAACAACTCGAAATAGCACTTGCTAAGTGGCTAAACCGTGAACGGGTGTTGCTTTTCCCAAGTGGCTTTCAAGCAAACATTGCAGCAGTAGCTGCCTTAGCTGATCGCCACAGCTTGGTGCTAACCGATCAACTAATTCACCATTCACTGCTAGTGGGCATAAAAGCAACAGGCGCAAAATTACAAAGGTTTAAACACAACAATCTTGAAGATCTAGAGCAAAAATTAGAAAAGATCAGAGCTGTTGATGTTGATAGGAAATTAGTAGTAATTAGCGAGAGCCTATTTAGCATGGAAGGAAGTAGTCCAGATGTAAAAGCCCTAGCAACTCTCTGCACAAAACACAATGCAAAGCTGCTGCTCGATGAGGCCCATGCCCTTGGGATCATGGGAAAAGAAGGCAAGGGGCTAGGCCATGGGATTGATGGGATAACACTGATCAGTGGAACCCTTGGTAAAGCATTTGCAAGCGGCGGCGCCTTCCTAGCTGCTGATGAAGCAGTAGCTGAAAAATTACTGCAAACCAGTGGAGCCTTTCGTTACACCACCGCCCTCGCGCCTCCACTAGCGGCCGCAGCGCTGGAAGCTCTGGAACTGATTAAGGCACCAGGGGCAGATCAGATAAGACAGCGATTAAGTGCAAGCGCAAATCAATGGCGTAACACACTGGAGCAATATGGCTGGTCTCGTCCGCCTGGCAATGGCCCCATCATGGCAATCAAGCTGGCAGAAGATATAAAGGCGCTAGAAATGCAAAAAAAACTTGAGCAAGCGGGGATACTGGTGATTGCTATCAGGCCGCCAACAGTGCCGGAGGGGCAGGCACAGCTGAGGGTGAGCCTGCGGCCAGATCTGCCAATCAATTGCCTCGAAAGATTCATGGACATACTTGGCAAAGTAGAAACACAAGTATGAAAATGCAATGGCAGTTAATAGCAGTGCATGGCTGGGGAAGTGATCAACACTGCTGGCAATCATGGCAAGAACCATGCGAGAAAAGAGGTTGGCTACTTGAATGCTTCGAACGAGGTTATGGAGAGAATAAAGAAAAAATACCGCAATGGAATAGCAAATACAAGCACGCACTAGTTGTAAACTCTCTTGGCCTTCATCTAACGCCAAATAAAATATTAGCCGAAGCCGAGGCTGTGATATTGCTAGCAAGTTTTGGTAGATTCATTCCAGAAGGAAGCGGCGGCAGGGCATTGGAAATCGCCTTAAAAGGAATGGCACAAAAAATAGAAGCAGGTGAAATAAAAGAATTATTTGATAACTTCAGAGAAAAAGTTGCAGCGCCGCAGCCGGTGGATTATCTACCCCCAGGGGTGGAGAATCAGAAGATTTCTGAATTAGGCAAAAGAAAGTTATTAAATGATTTGAATTTACTAGCCAAATGCAAAGAAATACCCAAAAGCTTTCCACACAACTCAGCAGTATTAATAGTGGAGGCTGGAGAAGATCAAATTGTAAGCAACGCAAGCAAAACAGAAATGCGCAGAGAATTAAATAAAGCAGAAATGATCACATTGGA
The DNA here is from genome assembly GCF_024346075.1 of Synechococcus sp. Cruz CV12-2-Slac-r. Lineage (GTDB taxonomy): Bacteria > Cyanobacteriota > Cyanobacteriia > PCC-6307 > Cyanobiaceae > Synechococcus_D. The sequence continues at coordinate 1,505 of NZ_JAGQEK010000053.1, read as the reverse complement.
TGGAATTGGCCACGGACTTTTAATGCCAGAACTCGCGGAAATGGTTTTGAATTGGCTGGAAAAACAATAAACAATGAATATAAAACCCTGCCAAGCATTTGCAAGAGGCGCAAATATTTATGCAAAGAATGCAAAACTGCAACAGGCAGTAGCTTGGCGACTCGCTAGATACTGCAAAAATCTAGAAATACCTAAAGGACTTATATTAGATTTTGGGGCAGGAAGCGGGAACCTAACAGAAGCAATGGAAAAACAAAATAAACAATTATCAGCAGTATTAGTAGATGATTGCAAAGAACTGCTAGCCCAATCAGAAGTAGCGAATGTGCGGAAATTGGAATGGGATTTAAACCAAGGGATACCACCTGAAGCAATAGGTGCTGCGTTAATAGCCAGCAATTTTGCTTTGCATTGGTTGAAAGATCCAGTAGAGCAAATAAAACAATGGGGAGAAGCAATAGCCCCAGGAGGCTGGATAGCAATAACAGTGCCCGTAGAGGGAAGTTTTACAAGTTGGCAGATCGCAGCCAAAATAGCTGGAGTGAAATACACAGGAATCACACTACCAATTGAAGCAGAATTAATCAAAAGCCTTAGTAAAGTAGCTGAAATCAAGGAAAATAAAATAATTAGATATAGCAAGCAATACAACTCAGGGCTTAAATTCTTAAAAGAGATGAAGTGGATAGGAACGAATGGGGGCGCCACTAGCAAACTAAATCAAAAAGAATTAAAAAAGTTAGATCAGAGCTGGCTACAGGGATCAAATAAGAAAACAAAAACAATAACCATAAACTGGGATATAATGCTGGTAATAGCACAAAAGCCTAATGTTAAATAAACAAGAAGAAGACATGCCCAGCCGGCTGATTGTTGCGGGAACAGACACAAATGTAGGAAAAACAATCGTAAGCAGCTTATTGGTAGCAAAGCTAAACGCGCATTACTGGAAACCGGTGCAATGCGGCGAACTTGATACAGGAGGCGATAGCGCCACTATTAAAAAACTAACAGGTATAAAAGAAAACAGGATTATACCTGAGGCCTATAGATTAAAATTAGCAGCCTCACCAAATCAAGCGGCTGAAGCAGAAGGAATAACAATAGAAAACGACAAATTAAAATTACCAAACCATGATGGAGCCTTAGTAGTTGAACTAGCAGGAGGTTTAATGGTACCCCTAAGAGATAACTGGTTACAAATTGATCAAATTAAAGTATGGGATTTACCAGTAGTGCTTGTTGCGCGTTCCGGACTCGGCACATTAAATCACACACTACTATCATTAGAAGCAATGGAAAAAAGAAGTATTCGTGTACATACAATAATACTTAATGGCGAAAAGCATGAAGCAAACTATAGAACATTACGTAATACAGTAAGCCCAAAGATAAGCATAGAGGAAATGATTGAACAATATGAGTTTCGTAATTATGGGCAAGAAAAAAAAGAATGGATAAACAACTCAGAGGCCAGGACTTGATTGCATAATGCCACCATCAGC
>NZ_JAGQEK010000052.1 GCF_024346075.1 Synechococcus sp. Cruz CV12-2-Slac-r | reverse complement strand
CCCGGACAGCTTTGTCTAAATTTGTTTACTTAGCTGCTTAATGATACATGGATTTTATTTCATGGTTATTTAACTTGAAAAGATATTAGGTTATTAGAATATTAGACTGTTTAGATATTAAATTATTTATTTCCACTTTGAGCTTAGGTTAGGATTTAGAAAAGCGAATTTGCGGTCACCAGCTGGTTTTGGTAAAATCACAGGGCTTTAGGTTAAAAAAAATGCTTAACGACAGTTGTAGTCATAAACCAAAACTTCTTGCTACTGGTATCGCCCCATTAGGAATTATCGCAATTGGGATCGTGCCAATGGGCATAATTGCAATTGGTGTGGTACCTATGGGCGTGTTGTCAGTTGGAGCAGTGGGCATGGGTTTGATCAGTGTTGCTGTTGTGAATATGGGGGTATTAACCGCTGGAATTACCACAATGGGGGTTGCTTGGGCTGGAATGGTAGGTATGGGGCCAATTCGTATTGATCCATCTCGCTGGAGCATTGCACAGGTAAAAACTGAATCAACTATGTTTTCAACAAAGGAATTAGCTCAAAAAAAGGCTATTCAAATGGGTTGTTCTGGTGCCCATGCAATGGGGGCTGAATGGATGCCTTGCGCTTCTATGGATGAATATGTGAAGGCATATGCAAAGAGCAATCACATTCATTAATTACCTGTTTTTATGAAACCAAATTAATTAATTTACCTGGCACAACAATAATTCTTTTAGGTTCAGCCCCCTCGAGCCATTTCTTGGAAGCATCACTTTCAAGCGCTAATTTCTTTAACGTATCTGCATCTATATCTGGTGCTACATGCAGATTATCTCTTACTTTTCCGTTTATCTGAAGAATTATTGTGATAGTATCTGTAATTAATGCCTTTTCGTCTTCGATTGGCCATTTCTGCTGATGAACACTATCTACTCCACCTAATTGCATCCATAATTCATCTGCCAAATGGGGTGCAAATGGAGCAAGTAAGATAAGTAATGCTGCAATAGCCTCCCCTGCAACATTCTCATTGGCTTCTTCAAGATGAGTTGTGAGCGTATTACAGAGTTTCATTAATTCTGAAATTGCTGTATTAAATTGCAATTCCTCACCACTCAAATCCTCACTGATTGCCTTGATTGCTGTGTGCACAGCGCGTCTAATATCTTTGTTTTTTGCATTTAGTTCGCCAAATGCATTGTTCAAATTTAATTGAATCCTTGAATTTCGATCTTTTGCGCTCTGGCATAATCGCCAAATGCGTTGTAGAAAACGAAATTGCCCCTCAACATCTGCATCATCCCACTCCAAGTCCTTCTCTGGAGGTGCTTTAAATAGAATAAACATTCTCGCTGTATCTGCTCCATACTTATCAATTACCACACCAGGATCAACACCGTTATATTTAGATTTAGACATTTTCTCGTAGTAAACATCTAATAGCGTTCCATCGCCTGGATCTAATGGGTTTGATATATCCAATACCTCTGTTGGGGCAATATACTTTTCAGTTTTTGGATTTCTAAAGGTAATAGCTTGCACCATGCCCTGAGTTAGCAAATGCTTAAATGGCTCATTAAAGGAAATTAGATCTTTTTTTGCTAATGCTTTTGTGAAAAATCGTGAATAAAGTAGATGCAAAATTGCGTGCTCTACGCCTCCTACATATTGATCAACAGGTAGCCATTTTGATGCGGTTTGTTTCGCAAAAGGAAGATCTTGGTTTTCTGTATCTGTATATCGTAAATAATACCAACTTGAACACATAAATGTGTCCATGGTATCTGTTTCGGGTTTTGCGTCTCTACCACAGGTAGGGCAAGGAATGCTTGCTACAGGCTCACCTCGTTTAGGGAGTTTAACGGGTAATTTCTCAACTGGAACTGGAACTACACCACAGATATTACAATGAACTACGGGTATTGGGCAGCCCCAATAGCGTTGCCGTGAAATTAGCCAATCTCGTAATCGATATGTTGTTTTACCTATTCCAAAACCTTCTTCTTCTGCTTTGCTAATGATCGCTTGCTTAGCCTGCTCCCCTTCAAGACCGTTGAAATTTTCAGAATTTTCAAGTATCCCTAATTCAGTGAAGGCTTGATTGGGATCGTGATTAGCATCATTTCCCGCTTTTAATATCACATTTTGTATGGCTAAGTTGTATTTTTTGGCAAAGCTATAATCCCTCTTGTCATGGGCTGGCACTCCCATAACCGCTCCTGTTCCGTAATCTGGCAACACGTAATCTGCTATCCACACCGGAATTATTTTCCCTGTTAGTGGATGTATAACTGTTCCCCCAAGTGCTACGCCATTTTTATCTTGATCCTCCGCCATTCGTTCTAATTCACTTTTAGCAGCAACCTCTTCTTGAAAGCTTTTTACTGATTCTTGCTGTTGCTTAGTTGTTAGTTTTGCCACTAGAGGGTGTTCAGGAGCAAGAACCACATAGGTAACACCATAAATTGTATCTGGTCTTGTTGTAAATACATCTAAATTTAAATCTGGTTCATTTAAATCTCTTTCCGCTTGCTCCAATTTAAAACTGAATTGTGCGCCCCTGCTTCGGCCGATCCAATTTGCTTGCATTGTGCATACCCTTTCTGGCCAACCATTCAGGCCATCTAGATCAGTTAAAAGATCATCTGCAAAATCTGTAATTCTTAAGAACCATTGCTTTAATTTTCGCTTCTCAACTAGTGCTCCCGATCGCCAGGATCTCCCTTCACTATTAACCTGTTCATTTGCTAATACTGTTTTGTCAATTGGATCCCAATTAACATTTGCTTCTTTCTGATAAGCAAGACCGGCAGCAAAGAATTGTAAAAATAACCATTGGGTCCATTTATAGAATGAAGGATTGCATGTGCTGATTTCTCGTTCCCAATCAATCGATAGGCCTAATTTCTTTAATTGAACCCGCATTTGTTCAATATTTTGTATTGTCCAATCCGCCGGATCTACACCCCTTTCGTTAGCTGCATTTTCCGCTGGAAGTCCGAAGGCATCCCACCCCATTGGATGAAGAACTTTCTTACCTTTCAGCCGTTGTTGCCGGGCGATAACGTCTGTTATTACATAATTTCGCACGTGTCCCATGTGCAAATTCCCAGATGGGTAGGGAAACATAGATAAGGCGAAGAAATTTTCACTCCTTTTTGCACTTGGCTCGGGCGTGCGATTTAGCCCGAGCTGCTCCCACCGTTTTTGCCATTCTGGCTCCAATTCACTGGGGTTATATCGATTTTCGGAGCTTTGCTTATCAAAACGAGTCATGCGTTCAGTTTGTTTGAGGAAGGCAAGGCCGCGAACTAGGAATTGTGCCCTGCTCCAGGCCATCATTTTGGTTAATTGCCGTGATCCGCACCACATGGTTGCGGCTGAGCAATTCTGGTAACTCCTTGCCTTCAGCTATCAAGGCTAAAAACTCCGGATCTTGCCATTGCAAATACCCCTCCAGGGCTGAACCATCTGGCAACTGAATACGGAGCTCCTGCTTTTCGCGGATCCATTGCTGCAGCAGCCGCACACCTGGCAGGTTTGTATTCATTTCCAGCAGTGGGCTAGAGGCCATACCATCAAGACAGCTTCAGTGCCGGAATGCAGTTTCGCAAGTATCAGGGCTTAGGCAATGATTTTATTTTGATTGACGCCCGCAAAACTGAATCACCCCCGATACATCCAGATCAGGCACGCTTGTTGTGCGATCGCCGCTTCGGTGTTGGCGCTGATGGGTTGATCCTTGCTCTACCTCCACAGGGACTGGGTGATGTGCGGATGCGAATAATTAATGCAGACGGTTCTGAGGCTGAAATGTGCGGTAATGGGGTCCGCTGTTTTGCTCGTTTTCTAGCCGACCTCGATGGCGCCACTCCATCCGGTTCATGGCGGGTGGAAACACCTGCAGGAATCATCGTTCCGCAGCTTCTAGCCGATCAACAGGTTTCGGTAGACATGGGGGAACCATTTCTATCCCCCTCGGCCATTCCCACGAGCATTGATGCTGGTGAATTGCTGCCAGAAGCCTGGTTGGAGGTGGCAGGTGAGCAGCTGCTTGTGGCTGCTGTTGGCATGGGCAATCCCCATGCAGTGGTTCAGGTTGATGACCTTGATCTAATTGCTTTTACAGAATTGGGTAGTGAGTTGGAAATACATCCTGCTTTTCCCGCCCGCACGAATGTGCATTTCGTTCAGGTGATTTCGCCAAACCAGCTGCGAATGAAGGTATGGGAACGCGGAGCTGGCGCAACTCTTGCCTGTGGTACTGGAGCGTGTGCCGTTTTGGTTGCAAGCCATTTGCGTGGCGCTTGCGCTCGTGAAGCAGATATTGAGCTGCCTGGGGGCTCCCTTCATATTCGCTGGGACGAGGCCAACCATCTGCAAATGATTGGCCCTGCTGAATTTGTTTTTAGTGGTTACTGTTATTTAGAGGAAAATACAGAATTGCAATTCACTAAATCTATTGATTGCTCAACTGATTGCAGCCAGGGCTGCTTAGATCCTGAAAATTGCCCGAGCGCCAGCGCTCGCGCAAACGCAATGGCAGTGTTGGATAAATTTTCACTAAATCAATTGGTAGATCTAGCCAATGAGTCTATTGAGCAACGCACAATCAAACGTATCAAAGGTGGTTGATTCATTGCTTTATTTAGACGCCTGCGCTGCGGCCCCGCCCCATCCACTGGTGTTGGCAGCTATGGCTGAACATCACGCTGATTGCTGGGCGAATCCATCTAGCCTTCACAGTGCTGGCCTTATGGCCGCCGATCTTTTAGAACGAAGCCGCCTTGAGTTGGCTGCCCTAGTTGGGCTTAAGAAAGGGGAAGTTATTTTTACTTCCGGTGGCACCGAAGCAAATAATCTTGCTCTCTTTGGGGTGTGCAGGCGATTAACTCCTGGCAGATTGCTGCTTTCACCCCTTGAGCATCAATCTGTAAAAGCCCCTGCCGCTCAACTTCGATTAGAAGGCTGGCAAATTGAATTGTTACCCGTTGATCAGCAGGGGCTTGTGAAGCTGGAGGAGCTGGAGAAATTACTTGAGCCTCCCACCCGTTTGCTTAGCCTCGTTTGGGGTAGCGCTGAAGTGGGAACGCTTCAACCAATGGCGGCTGTAGCAGCACTCTGCAAGGCGAAGGGTGTTTTGCTCCATAGCGATGCGGTTCAGGTGGCAGGGGAGGTTTTAGTGGATTTAGAAGCAATTCCAGTTGATTTACTTTCTGTATCCGCCCATAAATTCCAGGGTCCGCGGGGGGTTGGGGCTCTGTTGCTCGCTGATGGCATCGAGCTACAGCCGCAGATACGTGGTGGTGCTCAGGAGGGGGGGCATCGATCCGGCACTGAGCCGGTGATCTTGGCTGCTGGCATGGTGAAGGCTCTTGAATTGAGGCAAACATGCCAGCCCCATCCAGCTGAGCAGTTGGCCCAGTTGCGGGATCGCTTAATGGAGCAGTTGCTGGCATTAATTGGCGTGCGCCTCAGCGGACCATCCAATCCCAAGCAAAGGCTTCCCCATCACCTAAGCCTGCTTTTGAGTAGCCCAGAAGGCGTTCCCCTTTCTGGCAGATCGATGGTGCGAGCAATGGCCCGTGGAGGCGTTGCCTGCAGCAGTGGTTCCGCCTGTAGTAGTGGTAAAGAATTAGCCAACTCAAATTTGTTAGCCCTTGGCTTGAGTGATGCAGAAGCAGCCAGTGGCTTGCGCTTCAGCTTTGGACCATGGCTTGAGCCCTCTGATCTAGATGAAATACCAGCTTTATTTGAGCGCTGTTTGGCTGAACTATCGCTGGAAAAATTGCAATGAACTTGCCTAGCGATCTTTTTAGCGCCGAAACTCAGCTGCTAGCAGCGCTATTGGCAGCCATAAAAGCAGAACCAAAGGGTCGTTGGAGTGCTGAATTGCGCTTTGAAGGGCTGCGAATTCTGCCAGTTGCATTGCGGCTTCTGGCAGAAATAAAAAACGCATCGTTTGCTTGCTCATTGGTATTTCCTGATGCCGGCGCCAGTGCCCTAGCTAAGCGAGATGCACCAAATATCGCGAGCAGCTGTTCGAACCTCAATGATTGGCTGAATTTGCAGGAAGCAAACCAAAGCAACAGCGCAGATTTATTGATTTTTGTGGCTCCACTCCCTCCTGATTACAGCGCTGTGGAAAGTATTTGCCAGAACCACGGCGGTCCGTTGCTTTTACTGAACGGCAGATTGGAGGATGCTGCCGTTGGTATTGGCAGCGTGGCGCGGGCTCGCAGAAAGGGTTTTCTCGCAACCTGGCAAAACGCTTACAGCCTTCAACCGTTGTTAGAGGCGGCTCTGCTGCATGCATATCCAGATCAGTGGTTGCTCTTCAAACAAGGCGATAGCGGTTTTGTGCCAGTAGCTGCCTTTGATAAAAAACCAGCCCCTGAAGAATTAGACGAAGCCCTTAGTAATCCTTTGGGCCAGGGATTAAGGGCGCTTGATCGATTTTTGAATGAGTTGAGCTAACTCCACCTAAGCTCTGGAAACCGTTTTTAACACCATGGCAGAGAAGCCAAGCAATTTTTTGAAGCGTTTAAACCCAATAGATCTTGGCGCTGCAGCTGCAGTATTGCTAGCCGCCGTGGGTGTTATTTGGAGCCCCAAACTTGCTGGCAGCGTTGCTAGGGCAACCGGAGGCATGAAATCCGTGCTCGTAACTGTTGATGTGAAGGGTATTCCTTCCGAAAACCCCAATGCCTTGTTAAACAAAATCAGAGCTGACGCTAAAACGAGCCTCGTGATTCGTAATCAACCCCACGGAAGCGTAGATATCAAGCAAGTAACAGCAATAAACAAAAGAGTTGTAGTGGTGCTCCCCAGCGGCGTTGTTACAACTGCTCCAGATCCGAATGCAAGTGGTTTTTCCACACTTGATGCTCGTTTTGTGCTCCGAGGCGATGGCCAGGTAAGTAAAGCCGGCGTTGTATTAGGTAATCAAGCTTTAAAAATTGGCTCACCTGTTGAATTAGATGGCGCCACCTATCGAATTAATGGAGTAGTTAGCAATGTTCAAATTATTAACCCCTGATATGTTTAATTTAGTTAAAGCCTTGTGGGTAACTGGTTTACTTGCAAGTTGTAATTTAGGCGCTCAATTTAGTTCTGTTAGAGCCCAGCAGCTTGAGCCGCCACCCCTGCCGCTGCTAAGCCCCATGGGGTTACCCATGCTGCAAGCCCAGGTGATGTGCCCTCAATTGCAAAGGGGGGTGCAACAAGTTGTTGGGGCAGAGGCTGCTGTGTGGAGCATCAGTGTGGCCGATCCCAGCGGTCGATTACTTGCCGATATAAACGGTGATCGACCTCGCATACCCGCCTCAAATCAAAAACTTTTAAGCACCGCTATTGCCTTGGATCGGCTGGGGCCAGATCACCGCCTTAACACCGAGCTTTGGCAGTTACCAGATGGCACTTTCCGGCTATTGGGCAGTGGCGACCCCAGCCTTGGCTTCCTGCAACTAAAACGTTTCGCCAAGTTGGCCTCAGGTTCTGGCGGCAGCAGTAACTCTGGCAGCGGCCTTGTGCGCCTTCAGCTGGAGGAAGAACCCGTCAGTAGATGGTGGCCCCAGGGTTGGTCGCTGGCAGATCGCAACTACGACTACGGAGCTCCGATCACGCGGCTCGCGCTTACCTCAAATGCTGTTGATATGTCGGTGCAGAACCCCCCTGCCCGCATGGAGCGCCTGCTCAGCCAGGAAATTGGCCGTAATGGCCGCACCGCAATGATTAGTTCAATTCCAGCCGGTAGTACAAAACCAGCAGACAGCATTTTGCTGCTAAGCGAATCATCGAAATCGATGCATCACTTACTCAGCTTGGCCAATAGTGAAAGCCACAACTTCACAGCAGAGGTGCTGCTTCGCGAAGGCACCGGCAGCTGGAACTTGCCAATCACCCAGCGACGCACCTTGGAGTGGCTGCAGCAGCAAGGTTTGCCCATCCAGGGGGTGGCAATTCAGGATGGTTCCGGACTCGATCGGGGCAACCGCGTTACCAGCAGGTTGTTAACCGCACTGTTGCTACGCATGGCCCAACATCCCTACGCCAAAAACTACCTTGCGAGCATGGCCGTTAGTGGCCAGAAAGGCACTCTGGCTTCTTATTTTCGAGGTACCGAATTGGAGGGCAGGTTTAGCGGTAAAACAGGCACGATCAGCGGCGTAAAAGCAATTTCTGGTGTGCTGAGCACAGCAGACGGACCTGTTTATGTGAGCATGATTTCAAATGGGTCTGCTGCCCCGGTTGCTGTGATGGGAAGGGTTTTGAAGTTGGGCCTGGGGGCAGGCCATTGCCGCCAGTTGGTTTTTTAAGCAGAACGGCGGCCAATTTTGCGAGCGTTGCTGCGATTTATTGATACTGAATTCCCCTGATCTGGCGGAACCTCAAGATCACTGCTTTGCAGCCTTACAAGCTCGCGTCTGCCAGCGATAACAACTTTGCCCATCTCCTGCAAGCGACTATCTAGTTCGCCAAGCACCTGCTCGGCATAGCGATTAGCACCTTGCTGCACAGTGGCCGCTTCTTGACGACTGCGCAAAAGCAAAGCTTCAGCTTGTTGCTGCGTAGTTTGGCGGAAATTAAGTGCTTCTTTTTGCAGCCGCTCTGCTTCTGCTTGGCTTTCTTGCTGAAGCCTTGTGGCCTCTTGGCGGATTTGCTCTAGTTCTTGGAGTGATTGCTGGCGGTTTCGTTCATGGGCTTCAGCCGAACTGCGTTTCATTTGTTGGTGTTCCTGCTCTAACTGTTGGAAACGCGCACCAGCCTCCTGTTCCAACTGCTGACGTCTTCCTGCAAATTGCTGGTCCATCTGGGCCACTCTTGCTTGATGTTCCTGTTCGGTGGCAGCAACTTGCCGCCTTGCTTGTACGAGCAGTTGCTCTCCTTGTTGCCTGGCCTGTTCGCGCACTTCGGCTCCTTGGCGCTCCGCCTCTTGTCGAACGCTGGCACCGTTAATCAAGGCATCCCTCTCCCTACGGGCTTGGCTAATAATTTCTTCAGCCTGCTGGCGTGCCTGCGCTAGGTAAGCCTCTTTTTGACGCATCAGTTCAACGGCCTGATCCACCTCCCTAGGCAGTGATTGGCGAACCGCATCAAGTATTTCAACAGCGTCTTGCTCGTTAACCAGGCGACCACCGGAGAAGGGAACCCGCGTTCCCTCCAGCACAATTTCTTCTAGCTGATCAAGCTGATCGAGTACTTCCAATCGAGCCTGGGCCATCTGCTTCTCGCAATATCACTCCTGTTGATTAAACAGCTCGATCAGATCGCTCGCCACCATTTCGGGCACCATATGTGCCACATCACCGCCAAAACGGGCCACTTCCTTAACAACACTGCTACTTAAAAAGCTGTGGCTTACAGCTGTAGCCATAAAAAGTGTGTCTACAGCAGGGGAGAGGCTGGCGTTTGTATGGGCCAATTGCAACTCAAATTCAAAATCGCTCAGGGCTCTCAAACCGCGCAGGATTACGCGTGCCTGCTCTTGCAAAGCGAAGTTAACGGTTAAGCCAGAAAAACTTGTGATCCGCACCTGGGGAAGATGGCTTGTAGCAATACTTAGTTGTTGCAAACGTTTTTCAAGGCTAAAAGTGGGCTGCTTGTTTGGGTTTTGCAGCACTGCCACCACCACTTCATCAAAAAGGGCGCTGGCCCTTTGAATTAAATCGAGGTGCCCAAGGGTAACTGGATCGAAACTACCTGGATAAACGGCCCGCATGCTTATGGGGTTGCTCTCCCTAGAGTGACGCAACGCGCTCCAGGGGTTTCCATCACAGGGCTGAAGGCGGGCCACCAGCCACTCATTCAGGATCCAGCTCGATTGGAGGCTTTGCTTAAGGCTCTGCCAGTAGAACCAGGCTGTTACTTAATGCGTGATGCTGAAGATCGCATCCTTTACATAGGTAAATCAAAAAGTTTGCGCAGCCGAGTGCGTAGCTATTTCCGTGATGGACCATCCGATCGCCCAAGAATCAACTTAATGGTTCGCCAAGTGGTGGAGATTGAATTCATCGTTACCGATAGTGAAGCTGAGGCGTTAGTTCTTGAATCAAATCTAATAAAAAACCATCAGCCTCATTTTAATGTTCTTTTAAAGGACGATAAAAAATACCCATATTTGTGCATCACGTGGAGCGAAGATTATCCGCGTATATTCATTACAAGGCAACGAAGATTCCGCCGCGCGAGTGATCGTTTTTATGGGCCATATGTTGATGTTGGTTTGTTGCGGCGCACCCTAGCAATCGTTAAGCGAGTATTTCCACTGCGGCAACGGCCTCAACCCTTGCATCGAGATAGAACCTGCCTCAACTATGACATCGGCAGATGCCCTGGAGTTTGCCAGGAAAAAATTTCTGCAGAAAATTACAAAATAATAATCCAAAAAGTTGCAATGGTATTTCAAGGCCGGAATGATGAACTGCTTGATTTATTACAACAGCAAATGATTCGCTATGCCGAACGTCTTGATTTTGAAGCAGCCGCACTGGCTCGCGATCAATTAAAAGGATTAGAGTTACTTACATCAGAACAGAAAGTTGCCTTACCAGATTCTGATATCAGTAGAGATGTGATTGCATTAGCAAGTGATGATCGTGTAGCTGCAGTTCAATTATTTCAAGTTAGAGCAGGTAAATTAGTTGGGCGCCTTGGCTATACAGCTGATGCCGAAGCGGCATCCCCCGGCGCG
>NZ_JAGQEK010000051.1 GCF_024346075.1 Synechococcus sp. Cruz CV12-2-Slac-r | reverse complement strand
CCCTGCCACCTTGTAGCCGGAGCGCAAACCCAATGAGCCGCCAAATATTCTTGTGCAGGCAAGGCTTATGCCAATGCCAATCGGCATCGGCATTGAATTTGCGATTGTGTTGTGGGCAATAAATAAAATTACCCCCCCCAAAATGGTGCCTTGAATTCTTTGCATTCCCAGGCTTAAGCTGTTGCCAAGGGTGCCTGATAACACTGCTGCCACAGCCATTGGGGCATACATTGGATCAGGCAAGCCCAAGGTAATTGTTAGCCCGGCTGATAAACCTGCCGTGAGGGCAAGGCGCACTTCGCTCTGTTCAAAAAGGCGATAATTAGGAACCATTAGGCTGATATTTCAGAGTTGCTCGCTAGTTGCAAGCTTTTAATGCTGCTAATTAGGCGGTGCAATTCATCTTCAACGGCAAGCAGCAGTAATGGGGGAATATTTGTTTGGCTTGCAACCTTGAGCAGCTGGCGGCGGTTTGTTGAATTAAGCTCAGTAACGTCAAGTTTTGTATTCAATGCTTGGTGAAGCTTGTTTAGCCACGGGCCCTGTTCAAGGCCATTAAATGTTGCAGGAAGCCAGCTAATTAAGCGCAATAGCTGCATGCTGTGGTGATTAACCCGCTCCCAGAGAATGCACCTTTGGCGCCAATGGTTTCGGGTGGCTGCTCCATGGGGCCTACTGCGCAATTCATCGTTTACCAGTTGGCTGAGCTGGCCTATTAGCCTGGAGCCTTCTAGGGGCAATTGAGCTTCTGGGGCGGAGGCAGTTCCAAATAATAATTGTTGAATATTAAGTAGCCTTTTGCTAAGAAGCTGCCTTAATTTTAAATCAAGGCTATAAATTTCAGCTAGGCGATTAATTGGCCAGAGTAAATTGCTAACTAATATGGCCACCAATACACCTATTAGGGTATCAATGGTGCGATTGAGTATGTATAACCAATCTAGGGAGCTGTATTCAGCAACAAGGAATAACATTGAAAGCAACACAACTCCAGTGGCAAGGCCCGCCTGCCAGCGGCACCAGCGCAAAATCGGCACCAGGATCAACAAAGAAATAGTTAGTGCTACCCAACCTTGGAGCACTGTGTGCACAAAAAAACCCACTACGCCTGCGGCCACCGTGCCCAACATGCGACCGCGGGAGGCGGCAATCACCTGGGTTTCGGTTTCATCCATGCACATCACCACCGCCAAAAGCGGATACCAAATGAAGATCACTTGATCGGTGGCAAGAGCAATGCTGCCAGCGATGGCAGCAGCTACAAAATATTTAATTGCGTTTTTGAGAGCTTGCTGGTTTAGCTCAGCCGTCACCCCGCAACCCCCTACCGCGTAATTCCAAATCCTCCTCCGGTTCCTGAAGGGTTTGGGCGTGATGGGTTGGTGCCGGTTCCACCTGGGCTTCCTTGCGTTTTGGCATGGCTTTCAATTTGCGCTTTAAGGCCTCATCCATAGCAGCAACAGGTGCCTCACCATTGGAATCCTGGTGGGTATTAGGCATCAAAAATAGGGAGATACAAAAGCTTGATAATTCAATTATTAGGCCTTGGCTAGGCTTTGGTGAATCTTGTTTCAGCAATGGCCATTCCAGCCTCCCCCGCTTTAAGAATCGCCACGGCTGTTTTATTGCTGGTGGCTGGGGCAGCCTCAATTGTGTTCCCTTTCCTTTCAGCAGCGGCAGTTACCTTGGCCTTTGGGGCGGTGGCGGTGGCAGCTGGGGTTAGTCAACTACTGCGTTTGGGGGCAGCTGCCGATATAAAAGCGCGCATTTTTCGTTTGGTGGCTGCACTGCTTTATGTGGTGGGTGGTATTTATGTTTTACTTTTCCCAGTGGATAGCACCTTCAGCATTACGCTTTTCTTAGGTGTTTTGCTTGTAGTGGAAGGGGTAATGGAACTAGCTGCCGCCGCGGCTGCAGCGGGGCCCGCCCGCAGTTTGGTGTTGCTGGATGGAATCATCACCTGCCTGCTTGGTGGCATGGTGCTTGTGGAATGGCCCTCAGACACCCTTTGGGTGGTGGGTACACTTTTCGGCGTGGCTTTGTTATTTTCCGCTTTCCGCCTATTTGTTAGTTCTGGGGGGGAGAGCCCACAAACCAATAGCTGATGTTGTTGTGGTATCCGGGGGTACCTGGCAGCCTTGCAGAAATGAGTGGCTTACCTGCTACTGCTGTTGCCAAACTGGCCATTTGAATTGGGTTGAGATCAGTTTTAATATCAGATCCCAGCACAGCAATTAATTGCGGTAAGCGGGCAATAATTTCAGGAGTTGCAAGTTTTTTTAGCAGAGCTGTAATAACTAATTTTTGGCGCTCCATGCGGCCAATATCGCCTTGTTCATCGTGGCGAAAGCGTATAAACCCCTCAAGATCCTTACCTTTTAAGGTTTGCAAGCCTGGTTCAAGAGCAATACTTAGATTTTGGCTTGAGTCGTTGTAGTACATCGCTTTTGGTACGTTTAGCTCCAGCCCGCCAACAGCATCGCCCATTTTATTAATCGCTTTTAAATTGATCAAAATATGGTGCTGCAGGGGCCTTCCTAGGAGATTTGATACTTCGCTTTCAGTTTCTTCAATCCCCCCGAGTGCAAATAATGCATTTGCTTTTATCTCTCCGTGAATTGGAGAATTGATGTATGTATCACGGGGAATTTGCATTAAGTGCAATCCCTTCTGGGTGGGATGCAGAGTTGCCATCACATCAGTAAGAACCCCAGAGCCATCGGTGCCCAAAACCAACACATCTTGAGGTGGTTGCAAAAATAGTTGTTGCATCGCCGCACCTGGATCCAAGCCCCTGAGTGCATTAAGGGTTGGTTCGAGCAAAAAGGCGCCAAAAGCTAAGCCTCCTGCCATGGCCATAGCCAAGCTCAAAAATCCGAGTGGTCGTTTTGCTGGTTGAGCAGCACCCGCTTTAGGCACTTCTTAATCCTCTTTACCCAAATTTAACAAATATAATCAGCCTTTCCAACCTGAAAGCCTTGAAGCTGCAGCTGATCTTGCGTAGGCCCTGGCAGCCGGTAAGGCGGGATCTAGCTGCATAGAGCTAAATGGCGGTAGCGATTTGCGCCTTAACCAGGCCCCCCAGCGGAATTCGTGAAATGGAATCAAAGGAGCTGCCTCAATTACGCCCTCCTGCTTCAGCTTCCAAACCAGGCTGCGAAAGGGGTCGTCTTGAAGGCCGCTCAAGCCACTTGGCAAGGCTGATAACGGCTGCGGCCCTAGCCCGCGGCCGTTGTAAAGATAAAGCCAACCTTTTTGCTGCAAAGCCGCCAGCACTTGCTCCGGTTGCTTGCAGGTGAGCTCCAAGGCCACATAGCCCCAAGCTGTGGCGGCTGGATCGAGTTCCAATAAACCGCGTAAACGGTGATGGCGATCCACCATCCAATATTCGCCACCGCCGCTAAGCACCATTGGTACTGGTTTGCTTTTTAAGTATTTGCGCCGTTTTTCGATGGAATCAGCGGCGAAATCTTCGCGCCTGTGCAGCACTTCTGCTAAGCCCACACACATTTGGGTGGGATGCAGGCTTGCCACCGCCACTTCGATTAATTGGCACTCCTTTTTTGGAGCTGGTATGGGTTCAAAAGGTGGCAGTCGCAAGCTCATTGGTTGTATTCCAGGGTGCAGCGATAACGCAGGTCGTTGCGTACTTGAAAGCTTTCGCAGTTAGTACTTGTAACTGTGGCATTGGCAGGGATCTGGCTGCGGGCCCTCTCTTCTGCATTGGCCTGATTCCAAATCGATTCAGCTGTAACAGAATTTGCTAGGCAGGGAGACACTTGGCAGCTGATTAAAGCGATAAAACCAATAAAAAATTTCTGCAAAAATGGGCTACTCATGAAGTTTCGTTGCTGCAGTTGGAAGTAAATAAGTAAGGGAGCAAAACCAGGGGAAATCGCTGCCATTGTCAGCAAACTCAAACAAACAAATGGAGGTGGCCATGACATCACGGGCTCCCCTGCCCTGGGTTCTCACCTGGGATGACAATGGAGAACTAGAAGTGCACGATCAAATGGATTTATTGCTGAGTGAACCGGTTTTAGAAAAAGCCTGTTCAGTGCCCATAAATCATTTAGGCATTAGCCCTTGGGCAAGATCCGAAAACGTCGGCTGGCTTCCAGCTTGCAGCTTTCCCGGGCGGGGTTTAAGGATTCCCCACCTTGCAGCCGTTGAATCAAGCATCGACAGGTAAATGCACCCATTCCTTCAGGTGGCGTTTGGCCTGCTTGGGCAAATGCCGTTTGAAAACCGATTAGGCAAAGGTTTTGGATGGCTGTTTCTTCGCTAAAAGGTGCAGCATTTACTGCTGTTGGAGCCGTAGAAATTGTAAAAATGCTGATGCAGGCACTTATCAAAATTTTTAGTGCGCCCATAGCTGTGTGGCTTTATACCAATTGATATAAAGCCATCAGAGCCGTTTTGTCTGCTGTAAGGGGGCAGGTGCGAATCAGCCCACTGCTAAACGGCTGATTTGCAGTTCCTTTTGCATCACTTTCACGCGGCTAAGGGTTCGCATTAATTCCGGGGGCATGCCCTTTGGCAGATCGATGGTGCTGTGATCATCAAAAATGTTGATCCGACCAATTTTTTTACCTTCTAAACCAGTCTCGTTGGCAATTGCGCCAACTATATGACCGGGTTTGATGCGATCACGCCAGCCAACTTCCACCCGAAACCGTTCCATGTGAGATTCGGGTACGTCTGAGCCACGGCCAACTCCTGGGGCGCCGCGACGCTCGACCCGCTCCCCTCTTTCTGGCCGATCTGGTCTATCGCTGCGACCCATACGGGACACTGAATTTTGCGGTTGGGTAACAACCAATAAAGGTTGATCTCCTTGAGATAAACGTAAAGCTGCAAGAGCTAATTGCTCAGGGGTTGCCTCGGTTTCGCGGCTTAAGCGCTGAATTATTTCAGCCATTAGAGCAACTTCTTGTTGCCTTTCGCTAGCTACAGGTTCAGTGAGAAGTTTGGTTAGTTTTTCTTGTAATTGATCCAAACGTTGTTGATTTATTTCTGAATCAGATGGCACTTCCATTGGTTCAATTGCGCAACCCACTGCCCTTTCAAGGCCGTAGAGCAAGCGGCGTTCCCGTGGAGATAGGAATAAAATTGCATCCCCCTCACGGCCGGCTCTGCCGGTGCGGCCAATGCGGTGAACATAAGCTTCACTGTCGAATGGAACGTCGTAGTTAACGACAAGGCCAATCCGTTCCACATCAAGGCCGCGGGCTGCCACATCGGTGGCTACAAGCACGTCAACCTTGCCATCTTTAAGGCGTTCAATTGTGCGTTCTCTTAGGGCTTGTGGAATATCACCATTAAGCACAGCGCAGGCGGTGCCGCAGGCTTCAAGGGCTTCCGCCACTACCACCGTTACTGCTTTGGTGCGGGCAAAAATGATGACGCCACCACGGCCATGGGCTTCTAATACCCGCTGCAGTGCAGGTAGTTTTTGGTGATGGGGAACACTAATAAAACGATGACGAATGCGGCTGGCATCAGCTGGGCGAGTGCGAATTGTGATCTCAGCTGGTTGCTTTTGATGCTGTTGACAAATCCGCCTAATCTCATTTGGCATGGTGGCAGAAAATAACACCACTTGCCGCTTAGTTGGTAGTTGCTCTAGCACCCACTGAACGTCGTCGATGAAGCCCATTCGCAACATTTCATCGGCTTCATCAAGCACTAATGTTTGCAACTTGGAAACATCAAGTGTGCCTTGACGCATGTGATCCATCACCCTGCCTGGGGTGCCAACAATTACATGTACACCGCGGCGTAATTTCTGAATTTGATCGCGGAAATCAGTGCCCCCGTAGAGGGCTAAAACATGCACCCCCGGACTGCAGGAGGCATAACGCTGGAAGGCTTCGCTTACTTGAATAGCAAGCTCGCGGGTTGGAGCCAGCACCAACACTTGGGGATGACGGGCTTCAATATCAAGCCTGGCCAAAAGCGGCAGTGCAAAAGCTGCGGTTTTGCCGGTACCGGTTTGGGCTTGGCCGATTAAGTCTCTACCCAGCATTAATTCAGGAATTGCCGCAGCCTGAATTGGTGATGGTTCTTGATAGCCGCAGCGTTCTAGGGCTTCAAGCAGATTTTGAGGTAAACCAAATAGTGCAAAACCAGAAGCTGGGGCTGCAACTAATTCAGGGTTCTCAGCTGCCTGTTGCAATTGAACTTCTTCTGCTTTTATTTGTTTTGCAGAAGCCTTTTTGGCAACGACTTGTTTTTCAGAATTTTTATCAGGATCCTGAATAGTGTTCTCAGGAGTGATCTGAGGAGTTGTTTCGATGGAAATTGCGATATCTAATGCAATGTTTGTTGCAGTGTCTGAATCTTCAGGATTCAGTTCGCTAGACAGCGGAAATTGAGGCGTGGTTGTCACGGGAGAAAAAGGCGAATGTCGCCGCAGGGGGGCCTGAAATTCCTTGCTTCAGGCCGGCAGAACCCACGTTTTGATCTGCCTTGCCCTCACCAGATGGACTTTCAACCTTTCCAATGTATCACCTAGGGCTTGATGCGCAGCGGCCGTAATCATCGGCAAAGCGTTCAATATCGGTTTCGATGAGAAGGCTTCCCCTTTGGATTTCAACAATCAACATCCCTTCAGATCCTGCTTGGGCGCGATGGATAGCTCCGCAGGGCACAGCAAATGTGCTGTCAACTTGAGCTTCTAATTGCTGGCTGTCAATAGTTACATAGCCTCCGCCAAGGGCTACATACCAATGTTCGCTGCGATGGCTGTGGCGTTGCAGCGAAATACGCAGGCCCGGAGCGATCCACAGCCTTTTTATTAAATAACCCTCCCCTACCGCCAAGGTTTCAAACCAGCCCCAGGGGCGATCTGTGCGGTTTGCTGATTGGGGCGCCCCATGATCAGAGGCTGGGAAACTAACCTCCATCATCGCCAATTGATTCGCAGAAACGTTGGGCGATATAAATTTGTTGGGGAGTTAGCCCTTGAGGAACAGGAAGTTCTTCCTCAAGGGCGCCCGGTCCAATTAACCATTCATCGATTCTCAATTGAGTGCGCATGCAATCGCGATACATCGCGGGTGGGGTGGGGGTTAGGGGAACGCCAATAAAAGGTGGTATTTCCAATGTTTGAAACCAGTGCAACTACAGCATTAGTGCTAACGGGGCTTCGCTGCGGTTTTGTTAAGAAATTAAATTTGGATCTTCAAGGTAAAGAAGGTCTGCCCTTGTCTGGGCGCGGGTGAGAGCTGTGTATAGCAGCTTTGGATCCAGGCCTTCCAGCTCATTAATCACAACGATCACCTGTTTCGCTTGGCTTCCCTGGCTCTTGTGCACCGTAATTGCAAAGGCGGGCTCCACCCCTCCAAGCAACTCCAGCGGTAGGCGTTGGGGCCCATCACCACTGGCGATAACCGCTACTTTGCCGCCGCTAAAATCTGGGCGAATCAGGCCTAAATCACCATTTGATAAGCCGCGCTCGTTGTTATTGCGGTTAATTAATAAAGGTGTTCCGATTGGCCAACTAAAGGGGTTGTTTTTATCTAAATCAAGCCAGCGTTCATTTAGCTGATCTACCCCGTGGCGCCCTTTTCTTCTTGGCGCTAATAGCATGAGCTCCAAAAGTTCATTAAGGGCTTCTTGATCGGCTAAATTTTGATTTTCTGCAGCTAATTGCAGGTTTTGCTTATGTTTTCGCAGCCTTTCAATTATTTCTTTAGGCCAGCCAATGCTTAGATTGTGCCAGTTTAAATTATCTGATCTTGATATATTTATTAATAAGTTGTGAAATATTTTGGTATTTAGCATTGCTTCTGAAAGCCTTAGCTGTTGTACAAATTGCCCCAAGCTTGTGTGTTCATTAAAGCGATGAGAGCCCTTGAGTTTGATCAAGCATTGCGGCGCTTGCAGCGCCAGCATTATTTCTAAAGGGGCCAATGCTCCTATTCCTGCAATCGGCGGCAATTGGCCTGGATCCCCAAGCAGCAGCAGCCTTGTATGAGTGGGCAACGCCGATAGCAAAGCAGCTAGCAGGGCTGTGTCCACCATTGAAAATTCATCAATCACCACGGTGTGTAGTTCCAGTGGTTTCCTCGCTCCGCGGCGAAACTGCCCGTCACCACTGGCTTCAAGCCAGCGGTGGATCGTGCCACAGTTAATTCCTTGCGCCAGGGGTGTGAGCGCTTCCCGCAGCCGGGCAGCGGCCTTGCCTGTGGGGGCCATTAAGGCGATAGCTGCGCCGGAGCTTGTTTCTTGTATTAGTTGCTTTACCAGGCTGGTTTTACCGCTTCCCGCACCACCTGTTACCAGCAGCCCCGCTTGGCTTTGCAGCCGTTCGCAAAGTTCAGCAAGCACCTCTTGTTGCATGCGATGGCCCTTGCAACTCCAGAGCTGGAATCCTCCATTTGCAGAGTTTTCAAGCACAAACGGCAGTGCTTTAAGGGCGCAAATCAGTTCTGGATCAAGGCTGCTGGCCTCAAGTTCCAACGGTTCTTTGGCTAAGGCCAGGTTGCTGAAAAAATTCTCTAGCAACGGCTTAAGCGCTGCTGCTTGTTGTTGCACCAAAGCAGGTGCCAGGGCGATCAAACGCTCGGCGCTCATGGATTTATGCCTTGATCAAGCAGCCAGGCGGTTTCACCATTGCGGGTGAACAGCATCAAGGCATGCACCTGGCATTCATCCTGTGGATCTAAACCAAGCCGCAAACCAAGCCATATTTTTATGGCGCGGCGATAAAGCTGCGCTTGGAGCCAGTAATCCTTTGCTGCCATCAGGCTTGGCACCGTTTGGCTAAGGCGATTTGTTTTCCAATCCAGCACCACCCATTGCAGTTGCCCGCTTGTATCTGGAGCCCTAAACACCAAATCGATCACACCGTTTAAAAAACCAGCTCGCCATTGGGGAATGCGCTGCTCAATACGTTTTTGCGCGTAGTTACGCAAGTTGCTGTTGGGATGTTGAGCGAGTTCTTTTAGGGCCTGGCCCAGCACATCTTGGGGCGGGCCATTTTTAAATCCGCTGAGGGGCAGATCAAAAGGCAATTCCCGCAAGGTGTTGTGGCGTTTGATTTGGTTGAGTTGTAGCTTTTCAAGCGGACCGCCAAGGGGGCGCTGCAACAATTCCTCAAGGGCTGGCACAAGCTGCAGCGCCAGGTTTGCGTTGAAGCCAGAACCAGCCACGGCATTACGCAGGATCAGTTGTGCTTCTGAACCCTTGAGATCCGCATCAAAATCCAGCTTTTCCAGCACCTCGTGCACAAGGGTGCCAAATGCTGCACCAGCAGGTAAGGCACTCCAGAGGGGGCTTTCTGCAGCGCCAACCTCCTCACCGGAATTACTTTTATCGGGATCAAAACCTTCCTCCTCTCTGCCGTATTCACTTTTGTTGTATTCAGCTTTGCTTGAACTCGCCTCTACCAAGCGGCTGTAGCTCCAGCGCCCCCAATCCCACTTATTTGTTTTATGCCGTATTGCTGGTGAAATAACTAGAGAAATAGGCTTTGGCTGTTTTTGGTTTTGGGCGAGCGGCGAGCTTGTTTTTGCATTTTGAGGAGGCACCAGCTCAAATTGAATGCCAAGTTCAAGGCAGCGGCGCTGCACCACCTGTTGCAGAGAAGAATCTTCTTTAATCGCTTTAGCGATCGCTTCCCAGGGCTGCTGAGCCCCCATACGCCGCAGTTCGGGATGCAGCAACCAGGCGGGCAAACTGGCTGCGCTGTCACGGATTCGGCCCCAATCAAAGCTCAGCTGATGGCAAGCGCGGGTAACCCCCACATAGCCCAAGCGCAAGCCCTCCTGCCATGCCTCCAGCTCTGCCTCCTGGCGCCTTTCCAGCCGAGGGCTGCTGCCATCACGGCGGCTTGCTTCCAATACCCGCCCACCAAGGCTTTGATCCCAAGCCCTGAACGGTTTTTCTGCTCCGGGTCCCCCACTGCTGTGCCAGAGGGTGGGACACCAAACCAAGGGGAACTCCAAGCCTTTACTTGCATGGAGTGTGCTGATGCAAGCCATCTCTCCTGCCGCCACTAGGCGTTGTTGGCTGTTGTTATCGCCTTCGCTGCTGCAACGCTTTTGGGCAAGCCAGATCCCCAGGCGTGCGGCGGAAGGTTGCCCTTGGTTTTGCCAGTTTTCTTGAAGTAATTCGCCTAGTTGCAATAAATCGCTCACCCGTTGGGGGCCGCCGAGGCAAGCGTTAAGGCGAGAAAGCCCAGGCCCATCGTTTATCAACACCTCCAGCGCTGGTAAGGGCCCAAGCTGCAAATATCGCTGGCGGGCTTTATGCAGCTTCTGCATCCATAACCCCTGCTCAAAATCTTGCCACTCCGATAGCTCCCTAGCGTTGAAACCACCAAGGGGGGAAAGTGCTAATGCAAGGGCTGCCGACTGGCGACCCTCAGCGGCGAGAGCCCCAAGCGCAATTGCCACACTGCCAGCTTCTGCAGTGCACCAGATATTGCCGCCCCTGCCGATGCGTGCAGGGATGCCGCGGCTGAGTAGTTCCCTTTGAACAGCAAGGGCTTCAGCGTTGCGGCTCACCAATACCGCAAGATCACCCGGATGAATTGCCCGCCAGTGGCCTTGATCAAGTTTTTCTAGAGCTTGATCAAGGCAATTCTGGAGATCGCTGGCAATGCTGGCTGCCATCGCACTTACCAAAGTGCCAGTGGCGCTTGGTTTATCACCATTGGTGATCCAACGCAGGCGAACTGGTGCTACTGCGGTTTTAGCGGCGCTAGTGCGCAATTGAAATTGGGGGGTATCGGCGGGCGGATGCACAGCGCGATACGAAATCTTTGCGGTGCCAAAAGTATCGCCACCACTAAATAAACGGTTCAGCACCGCAAGTAGCTGGGGATCACTACGACGATTGGTATTAA
>NZ_JAGQEK010000050.1 GCF_024346075.1 Synechococcus sp. Cruz CV12-2-Slac-r | reverse complement strand
GGCGGTGCTGCGCGTAATTTAAATATAAGCAGTGAGGAGTATCTTATGATTAAACCGCTTGGTTTGTTAACTGCAAAGCCGATTATTTACGCTGCAAATGTAAGTGAAGATCACCTGGCGGGCGGCAATCCATTTGTTGATGCGGTTGCTGAATTAGCAAAAAAAGAAGCTGCTCAAACTGTAAAAGTAAGTGCTCAAGTTGAAGCGGAACTAGTTGAACTTGGTGAAGATGAACGCAATGATTACCTTGAGGGTTTGGGCGTTAGTGAAGGTGGATTACGCAGTTTGATTAGCGCCACCTATCAACTGCTTGGCCTTCGCACTTATTTCACCACAGGTGAAAAAGAAACCCGCGCTTGGACCATCAAAGCAGGCATGACGGCACCGCAAGCAGCTGGGGTGATCCACACCGATTTTGAACGGGGTTTCATCCGCGCTCAAACAATTGGCTATGGCCAATTGCTAGAAGCAGGTTCCCTTGCAGAAGCCAAGGCCAAGGGTTGGTTGCGCAGTGAAGGTAAGGAATATGTGGTGGCAGAAGGTGATGTGATGGAGTTTTTATTTAATGTATAGGTTGAGGCTGTAATTTCCGTAGCCAGGGCTCCAGGGGTTCGCAACGGATGCCATCAATCAAAAGCGGTTCTGGTGCAAAAGAAAGCAATACACGTTCCGCTTGAGGGTAATCAACGCCAAAAGCTTTTAGGCCAGTTAGATCACGCTTATCGATGCGGGCACTGCGCTTCACCTCAATAGCCCAAAACAGATCGGGGCCATACACCACAAAATCCACTTCTAGGCCGGAGCGGGTGCGCCAAAAGCTCAAGCTATCGCCTTGACGCCGCAATTGACAAAAGGCGCGCAGATGCTGAGCCACAAGTGTTTCTAAGGCTAAACCTTCGATTTCTTGCGCAGAATCGAGGGGGCCACGGGGCCGCAGGCTCCGGTACACGCCAACATCAAAATAAAAGAATTTGTGGTGCTGAACAAGTTGCCGTTTGGCCCGTTTCTGAAAAACAGGCAATTGAAAACTAATTAGCAAATCCTCGAGAATAAATAGATAACTTTCGGCCCGTTTGCGAGGGATCTCAGCTTCGCGGGCAAGGGAGGCCAGATTGAGTTGGCTTGCTTGGGAAAAGCTGATCACCTCCAAAAAACGGCCGAAGTCGCCGATTTGGCGCACCAACGCCTCAGCTTGCACTTCCTCCTGCAGATAAAGAGATGCGTAGGCGGCAAGATTGGCCTGGGGATCAGCAGCTTGCCAAATCAAAGGCACTAGGCCGATCTTGAGCGCCCTTGAAAGATCAAAAGCAGCGCCAAGCTCTGCGGCCATGAAGGTTGGCATAGAAGCCGAAACCAACCGTCCGCCCAGCAGATTGGCAGCGCCATGTTTCAGTTTTCTAGCGCTGGAGCCTGTGAGCACAAAGCGCAGCTCCGGTTGTTCCTCCAACAGCGAATGCACCACATCCAGCAGCTGGGGTGCCTTCTGGATTTCATCGATCACAATTGTGTGGGCTTCAGGCTCGGCGGCGATGCGCTCCCGCAGCCGCTCCGGCCTGGCCTGGAAGGCGCGCAGCAGCTCAGGCGCAAGCAGATCGATTCGAAGGGCCAAGGGAAACATTTGGGCCAGCCAGGTGGATTTACCTGTGCCACGGGGACCAAACAAGAAGAAGCCCTGGGCTGGAGGCTGCAAAAAACGCGTTACAACCGCCATTTATGCAGCCAAAATGGAGTTTATGCCGCCAATTTAGCAAGAAACTTGCGGTTTTACCCTGATGCATTTTTTACAATTTCACGCCAAATAAATGGCCGGCCGCTGAGGTGAGCCCCATGGCAACGGCGCCCCAGATCACCATCCGCAGGGCGCCTCTACGCACAGATGCCCCACCTGCCGCTGCGGCCATGCCACCAAATATCAAAAGGCTGCCAAGCGAGAGCAACACCGTGAAGGGCACCACCTTGCTAGCTGGAGCTAGCAATATCGCCAGCAATGGCACCAGTGCACCCAAGCCAAAGGCCACAGCTGATGCAAAAGCTGCCTGCAAAGGCCTTGCCCTAAGGGTTTCGCTAATACCTAATTCATCGCGGGCATGGGCTTCTAGGGCCCCTTGAAGGCTTAGTTGTTCAGCTACAGCCCTGGCGAGGCTGGCCTCTAAACCCCGGGATCTGTAAATCGAGCTGAGTTCTTCTAATTCACCCTCTGGATCAGATATCAATTCCGCCGCTTCCTTAGCCAGATCTGCTTTTTCTGTATCTGCCTGGCTTTGCACCGACACATATTCACCAGCTGCCATGGATGCAGCTCCAGCCACCAATCCAGCTAAGGCGGTAATTAGCAGCGTTTCTGGTTTGCTGCCTGCACTGGCAACCCCAACCACCAGGCTGGCCACTGAAATAGTGCCATCATTTGCCCCTAACACCGCCGCCCGCAACCAGCCGGCCCGATGGCTTTTATGGGCTTCCCGGTGGCGGCGTTGCAATTGCATAGTTATCAATCTGAAGCAATAAGCTGTTTAGTATAAATTTGATCTTTCCGGAAATAGATCTTAATACCTACCCGTTCAATATGTTTTATCAATGGCTCGTATGTGATGCTATCGAGAGCTTGCACGTCAAAAAGATACGGCAGAGGCAGTTCTTCCAGTTCGGCTGCGATTGCTTCTGCGCCAAGTGCATCTAGTGGGCCAGCCAATGCAAGGTCTATGTCCGAACGTTGGCTGTGGGTGCCCTTGGCACGGGATCCAAAGATGGTTGCATTTAATACAGTTGGGTGGCGGCTTAATACAAGGCACACTTGTTCCAACTCTGTAGGTTGCAGCGGTAAATTATTCATTGCATAGCCTCCAGCTGCATGAATTCTCTTAGCTGCTCTAGGGCTGGAAGATAGCGTTCCTGAATTGCTTCCACCACTTGCTCAAATAAAACTGAATTATAGGTGTGTGATAACAAATTACGATGATCAAGCATGGCGATCCATGCTTCACCGTTAGCAATTATTTTTGCTGCGTAAGCTTCCTTCAATACCTGGCGGGGCATCAGTACTGCAAATACAAAGCCATTGGCTTCCATGTAATCCTTTGTAGTTTTCCAGCCCAATTCAAAACAATATTCAAAGCGTTGGATAGCTCCCTCCTTTTCCAGTTGGTTCAATGCTCCGGGGCCATTTAGCATCGCTTCTTGCAACAGCTTTAAAGCTTTGCCGAAACTAACCAAACGCTGTTGCCAACGAATGTCTGCAGATTGTTCCATTTTCGCCTCCAGCAATTAATACTATTTTTACTAAGTGCGAAGCTAATTATTGCCGTGCGTCAAAGCGGGGCGGCCCAGGGTTCATCAAGGGGTTTGATCACATCGCCCAACAACTGCAACTGCGGGTGCAGGCCAAAGGGGCTGGAGCGGAGCTGACCTCTGCATGGGTGCAGCTCTGCTACGGGTTTACCGTTCTTGGTGATCACGAGCACTTTGCCACTGCTGGCCACTTCATCCATGAGGCTGAGGCAGCATGCCTTGAATTTGCTGGCGCTGATCTGAGTCATTGTTCTGGAATTTTTAATTTTTAAACATCGCAAATACCGTGGTCACCACTCTAGTGATCGTTTTATCAGCTGTTACAGCGTTCCAATAACTTGCTTGGCTATGCCGGTATGGGTCAAACTGCATCCAAATTATTTTTAGTTCCAATGCAAGCAGAATCAGATAACGCTTCCGCCAAATCACCAGATTCTCCTGAATTGCCATTGGCGCACGATTTTGAGGTGCAGAAGGAATTGCATCAAAAAATTCGCAACGATCCCGATTACGACGATTGGGAATACGGAACGGAACCTTTACCCCATGAAGGTTGGAGTAACCCCAATGCTGCTAAGCAAAGCCCAGACATCACAAGCCAAAGCCCTAAGCCATGACCTTGAAACTCCATCAGCAAACCAGCTAAAGGTGGCAAGCTGATCCCGCTGATCGCCCAGGTTTGTGAATAGATACCCAAAGCTAGGCCTTGATTTTCGCTGCTAACAGACTCCACCACTGCTTCAGTGATGGTGGGTAAAAAAGCAGCTGTGCCTAATGCCAATAAAGGTTGAGCCAGCAACAGCAACACCAAACCTTTTGGATGCAAAGCTGAAAGGGCCAAAAGAAAGCAGCCGCCGCTAAAGCAGAGCAAGCTCAACCGCAATCCTTTTGCAACCGGTTTGCTGCCGAGCCAATGACCCACCGGCCATTGCAATATCAGCACCAGCAATAGTTGCAACACAATTAATAATCCACCGCCCGCTTCTGGTAAGCCCGCCCGAGCTAAACCGCCATTAGCAAGATCCAATGGCAACGCACTTTGTTGCAGTGTTAATAGCCCGGTTCCTAATAACGACACAGCCAATAACGGCAGTAATGATTGCCCCCACCAGCTTCTTTTTTGGCCTGGCGCTAATTTTGCTGGCGCTGGAGGTAATCCCCGTTTTGGTAATTCCCTGATCAGCCATAACAAAACCAGCATTCCCACTAGATCCACTCCGTAGATCAAACGCAATGCCTGGGCCCCTAGCCCCCAAGCGATGCAACTGCCAATTAGCGCACCTGCAGCTATTCCAAGGGCATCGGCTGTGCGGGCAAGCGCAAATCCTTCACTAGAAGGCAGTGGCGCACTGAATTGGGCGCTGGCCAATTCGGCCGCAGGCCAATAAAGCCCCATCGCTAAACCGAGCAATAGTTCACCCACCACAAAGGCCTGAAAACTATGAGCTCGAAACAGCAGCAGATCTGCGCCGATTGAGCAAATCGCCCCCAGCCGTAGAGGTGTTCCTAACGCAATGCCCCGATCGAGCAGCAGGCCACTGCTTGCCCTTGCCACAAGGCCAACAGCGCTGGAGAGTGCTAATGCCAGCCCTATTTGGCTGCTGCTAAGCCCCAAACGGTTGAATACAAGCGGGCCAAGGAACAAAATTCCCCCAGCCCCTAATGCTGCTACACCTCGAATCTGCGCCACTCGGCGTAAGGTGCGCGGAAATTGCAGCCACCACCTGGCAAGTTGCACCATTGTTTCTGCTTCGTTCGCTAACTCTGATCCATAAACCTTTAGCCAAGGTTGTCTTGGCAGTGGCAGTGTTTTGTTTATGGCATCCACCCCTGTTAGCAGCTGAACGTTTAACCGTGAAGGCAGCTGGTTTGGAGCTTCCCCTAGATCTTCAACAATTGGAAGCTTGGGCCCTTCAGCCAAAAGACAACAAGGAGCTGGGCCCCTGGTTAAACCTGTTGGATCCAAATACCCAGCGCAGTATTCGTGAGTTGTTACTGCAACCGCTGCAGTTAAAGGGAAGTTCAGTGGCGCCGATAATTAATAGCTGGGCTGGGCAACAGTTGGTGCAACAACTGGGCAGCCTTTTACGTTCTCCCCAAGGGGATGGGGGTGAACTGCTGCTCAATTTGTTGCAACAATCAAATTTCGCCAATGTGCTCGCCTTACTTAGGGCTGCCCCTGTATCTGAACTACGCCTTGATCTCGATGCCTTAACGGAATTAGCAGAACGGCTGCGGCTTCAATTGCAACAGCAGATCAGCCTGCAAAAACAACTAAGAAGCCTTGCCCTAACTCCCAGCACTTTTGCTGCCTTGCCTGTTGCGCCCCTGAATGCAGAAAATTCAATACAAATAACCCTCCCCGTTGCGCACCGGCTTGCTCCCATCCCATTGCAGCTGTGGTGGCCAAAGGGGAAAAGCTCTGCAAGCCATTGGCTTTTGCTTAGCCATGGCTTAGGTGGCTCGATTGATCAGTTGGCTTGGTTGGGGCGGGGCCTTGCAGCCCAGGGTTGGCCAGTGGTTTCGTTGCAGCATCAAGGCAGTGACGCTGAGGCGGTGCGAGGCCTGCTGGAGGGGCGAGCTGCCCTGCCAGGTATTGAAAGCCTGCCAAATCGGATTCAAGATTTTGAGGCAATTAGTGCAGCAATCGCCAGCCAGCAGTTGCGGTTTGGCCCCCATCCCACCCCGCCACGGCTGATGCTGCTCGGACATTCCCTAGGTGGAGTAGCCGGATTGCTATGGGCTGGCGCTGAATTGCAAGCTGGCCTGGAGCAACGTTGCGCAAAAGCGATGTTGAGCATTCCTGTATTAGATAGCTCTTACTTATTCCAATGCCAACTCACAGCATTAAATCTGCCGAAAATAAATCCTCCAATTAATCTTGCAGCAGTAGTAGCAATAAATGGTTTTGGCAGTTTGCTTTGGGGTGATGCAGGTTTACGTTCTTTGGATTTACCTGTTTTGATGTTGGGGGGCAGCCTCGATCTTGTTACATCTCCATTGCGGGAGCAGTTGCTGCCTTTTCAGCAATTACCAAATCCCCGCAGCCGATTAGCAGTAATTGAAGGTGCTAGCCATTTTTCTGCAGTGGGCCTTGAAAAAGAACAAGCGTTAATGCATTTGGGTGCAGATTTTGTTGGTAAGGATCCCCAACAGGTGCAAACAATGTTGCTGGAAATCCAAATCAGCTTTTTGCGCAGTATCGAGGAGGGGCAATCAGCGCCGCTGGGTGTATTTAATGAGGGTGCAGTGCAGGCCTATGTGATCGATCGCAAGCTGGTCAAGCAATTGCGGCCTCTGCAGCAGTTTTCAGAAGTTGAGGCGGGGATCCAATAGGGCTACCAAAACATCAACCACCAAACTCACCAGCACCACTAAAGCTGCCACCACCACCACAATTCCTTGCACTAAGGGGTAATCACGCCGGTTGATTGCTTCTTGTAATTGATTTGCAATACCTGGCCAGGAAAAGATCACCTCGATTAATAGAGCCCCTCCCACTAAAGAAGCCACCGTGATACCAGCAATCGTGAGCATCGGCAGCAGAGCATTTGGAAGGCCATGGCGCAACACAACTTGTGTTTCGCTGATGCCACGGCTGCGGGCCGCTTCCACATAATCGGAACGCAATACACGGCGCAGATTTAGCCGCAAGGCATTATCAAAAATTCCGCTAAGTAGCAGCCCCAGGGTGAAAGCTGGTAAAGCGAGGTGGCGTAATGCGCCGCTTACCACCTGCCAATTACCTTGCAGCACCCCATCAAGCAGATAGAAGCCAGTGCCACTTGGTGGCACCAAGGTTGGTGGGAATCGCCCCCCCACGGGGAACCAGCCCAGGCCCACCGCAAATATCAGTTGCAACACCATCGCGGCCCAAAAACTTGGTAACGCATAGGTGCCGATTCCATATAACCGGCCCGCTAAATCAATTTTTCCCTCTGGTTTTGCAATACCGCTAAAGCCAGCGATTAAGCCCAATACAATTGCGATTACTAGGGCTACAAATCCCAATTCAATGCTGGCGGGCAAGGCATCCCGCACAATTGCCCCCACAGACTTTGCACTCACCATTGAGGTGCCTAGATCACCCTTAAGCAGATCACCTAAAAAATCTAAATATTGCATTGGTAGTGGTTGATCTAAGCCCAATTGCTGTCGTAACTGTTCCCTGGCAGCAACGCTGGCGCGGCTGCCAAGTAGGGCATCTACCGGATCTCCCGGTGCAACTCGCAGCAATAGAAATACCAAACTTGAGATCAGCCAAAGCATCACTGGTGCCAGCAGCAGCCTGCTACCGAGATAACGCAAGAGCTTGTTGCTGCGATCCATTGCTATCGAGCCCCCTTTTGTATCTGTAATTGGGCCAGGATTAAGCGGCCGCTGCCATCAAAACGTGGTGTACTTATCGGTGGTCGCGCCCAGGCCCTTGAACGCACAAGCCAAATTGGTAAGTAAGGAACTCCAAGGGCTGCGCGCTGCTGCACGGTTTTGAGCATTTCTAAGCGGGCGGGGCCAGTGATTTGTTCAGTTTCTAAAAGTTGTTTCTGCAAACCTGGTGCGGCCCAAAAACTACCGCTCGCGGCGCTTTCACCCTCTAAACACACATAACCCTGGGGGCGTTTGCAGGCCAGCAATGGCACGAGGTAGTTATCAGGATCTGGGTAATCTCCCGACCAATCCAGCATGATCAGCTGAAATGCACCATCTCCAAGTTGCCGATAGGCGGTGGTGGATTCCATTCCAGTGATTTTTAGCTGCAAGCAATCGCCGAGCTTTGCATTCAACATCTCCTGCCATGTAAGGGCAAAGAGACGATCGGTTGGCACATTTGAACGATAGGTGAGATTTAAGGCCAAGGTTTTGCCTGCGCAGTAGCCCTCCTGCTCAAATAATTTGCGGGCGGCAGCAAGGTTTTGCTCCGGCCAGCCCGCTTTTGCTCCGGCCAAGCTCGGCGGCACAAGGCCATAAAGCGGTGTACGGATGTTGTCGCTCACCCTGGCGCTGATCTGGGGGCGATTGAGGCTGTAGGCCAAGGCTTGTCGTAAGCCAAGGCGATTTAAGGGGGGGCGATCACTCAACACGCTGAGATAACCGATTTCTAGTGCTGGCCCCACCCCTTCTCGCAATAAGCCCCGCTGGGCCTCTTTTCGTAGTGGTTTTTGCTGATCCGGTTCGATGCTGCTCGATAGCAATACATCCACATCCCTACCCATCAATGCGCCAAACAGGGTGGTGGAAGTGCCCATGCTCACCATCGCAATTCCGTTGTTGCTCGGTTTTTGCCCCCAATATTTTTTAAACGGCGTCAGCCTTTGCAATTGCGGGCTGGTGAAGCTGAGTTGATAAGGGCCTGTACCAACAAAATTGCCTGTTAAAAAACTGCGTTGATGCTTTTTATAAGCAGTTGGTGAAACAGGGGTGAGGCTGGTGGAACTGAGCAGTGCCGCAAGGGGGCTGAAGGGTCTGCGCAGGGTGAGTTCTAATTCATAGGGGCCGAGCACTTTTACCGCTGTGATGCGATCTCCCACCACATAACTAAGTTTTGCAATCGCTATAAAACGCCTCAAACTAAAAGCCATTGCTTCGGCATTAAATGCGGTGCCGTCATGAAAAATAACCCCCTTGCGCAGCTGGATCACCGCCTTAAGCCCTTGGTTGCTGATCTGCGGTAAGGCAAGTGCCAGCCTGGGTTCTATCTGGCCATCAGCGCTAATTCCGTAAAGGGGATCCCCCAAAGACGACAGCAGTTGGATGGCAGCAGTAGTAGTGGCTTGGGCTGGATCGATCGTGTCGATAGAGCCAAAGCTGGCCACCACAATTGGGGCCTGTTTCTGCTGCAGTTGCAAATTGCTGCAACCACTCAGCCCGAGCCACAAGCCAAGCAGGGGGAAAATCCAGCTTTTTTTGGAATTAGGCAAAAGTTTCTTTTATGCAACCCCAACTTATTGCCTTGCCTAGAGGGTGCGTAAACAGCTCACAACAGCTTCTACCTCCGAGCGCAAAAGAATCATCTCTAAGGCGTGGCGAAAGTTGCTTTCTTGCACCTCATGGGTGATCACCACAATTTCAGCACCGCTTCCTTGGGATTGGAATTGCACGATTGATTGCAAACTAACTCCAGCGGCACCAAAACAACTGCCGATATGACCAATCACCCCAGGAAGATCCGCCGCCTGGAAACGCACATAGTTGCGATGTTTTGTAATTGCACTATCTACTAAACAACAACTGCGCCAACTCGTGGCAGCAAGCAATGGATCCAACTTGGCAGCAGGGCCTCCCACTTGTTGGATCGCTGCAATATTGAGAATGTCTGCCACCACAGCACTAGCGGTGGGGCCTGCCCCAGCTCCCGGCCCGTAGAACATCACTTGCCCCACAGGATCTCCTTCCACCAATATGGCGTTGTTAACTCCGTTTACCCCCGCCAGCGGATGGGTTTTGGGCACCAAGGTGGGATGCACCCTCACATCAAGCACTTCACTTGTATCAGTAATAGTTTTAACCCGTTCAGCTACCGCTAATAACTTCACTACATAACCCAATTCTCGGGCGTAGTTAATATCTCGCAATTGCAAATTAGCGATCCCTTCTGTGGGGATTTCGCTTCTATCAACAAGGCCGCCATAGGCAAGGCCCACAATAATTGCGATTTTATCTGCAGCATCTCCCCCATTAACATCTGCATCTGGATCGGCTTCTGCATAACCAAGGGCCTGGGCATCAGCTAGCACTGCTGCGTAGCTAGCCCCTTCAGCGGCCATGCGGCTGAGAATGTAATTTGTGGTGCCATTGATGATGCCGCTTACCCGCTCAATGCGGTTTGCCCCAAGCGACTGTTTCAACGGCTCAAGTATTGGGATGCCGCCCCCCACCGCTGCTTCCATCAAGACATAAACACCTTTTGCCGCTGCTGCTGCTGCAATTTCAGCTCCGTGGCGGGCGATCACGGCCTTATTGGCAGTTACCACAGCTTTACCTGCTTCGATAGCAGCAAGGATCAAACTGCGGGCCGGTTCAATTCCCCCCATAACTTCCACCACTAAATCCACCGCTGGATTGGCTACAACCGCAGCGGGATCAGTGCAAAGCAATTCTTGGCTAAGGCCTTGGGGAAGGCTTCGCGCCAAGCTGCGCACCGCCACTTGACGCAATTCGAGCTCTGCAACTAAAGGATGACGGCCACTGGGATTAAGCAGGATTTCAGCCACCCCTGCTCCCACCGTGCCAAGCCCCAGCAAACCAATACCAATTGCCATTTACACGTTTCGGTATGAGTTGATCCTATAAATGCGCTGCCTGAGCCTGCATATGGCGCAGGATATTGAGAAAGCCATTAGCCCTTGATGGGGTAAGGCTGCCTTGCAGGCCGGTTTCTGCAATAAAGCCAGGATCAATTGCTTGCACCTCGCTGGCGCTGAGGCCATTAAGCCCTGCAATCAAAAGTGCTAATAAACCTTTTGTGATTTGGGCATCAGCATCACCCTGCCATTGCAAACCGTTAACGCCTGCAGTGGGGGCTACAAAAACCTGAGATACACAACCTTTCACCCGATTGCTTTCGCATTGCAATTCAGCAGGGGCTGGCGGT
>NZ_JAGQEK010000005.1 GCF_024346075.1 Synechococcus sp. Cruz CV12-2-Slac-r | reverse complement strand
TAGCCACTATTTTTAAATATTGGATTTTCCGTTATCTCAATCGTGTATCACCCTCCTCAGTAGCCACGCTGCGCAATATGAACGGTGGTGGCTAAACATATAATTGTTACAGGCGCCAGCAGAAGTGGCAAAAGTGAATGGGCAGAGCAGCTATTGGAAAGTAAGTCTGCTGGAGCACAGATCTGTTATGTGGCGCCTGGAAAACTCTATGTTCAAGATACTGAGTGGCAGAAAAGGCTAGAACAACACAAAATCAGGAGACCTTCCCATTGGGTTCTGATTGAAGGTATTGAATTTTCCTACCTTCCCGATTTGTTAGCACCTAATAGCAAATATTCACAAGCCTGGTTACTGATTGATTCGCTTGGCAGTTGGGTTGCAGCTGGATTGGAGTATTCAGAACAGCATTGGCTGCTGATGCAGCAAGCACTGCTGAAAAATTTGATTTACCGAGCTATGCCCGTGTTTTTAGTGAGCGAGGAAGTTGGTTGGGGTGTGGTGCCCCCCACTGCTGTGGGAGGTACTTTTCGAGATCGTTTGGGGGCTCTAACCAGAGCTTGCGCCGGCGTTTGCGATGAACGCTGGCTTGTTTGCATGGGACAAGCCCTACCCCTTCATAGGCTTGCAACAAGCGTGCAGGGAATTTCATTGTGATGCCAAGGGTTGTGCTGTTTGAACCCGAAATACCTCCAAATACAGGCAACGTAGCTCGCACCTGCGCTGCTACGGAAACTGAGCTGCATCTAGTTGAGCCCCTTGGCTTTGAGATTAGTGATCGCACACTGAAACGAGCCGGACTCGATTACTGGCCCTTCGTTCAGCTCCGGCGCCATAGCAATTGGACTCAGTTCTACGAACAGCAGCAATTGCAAGGCGGCAGATTAATTGGCCTTAGCAGGCATGCCAGTGATTCTTATCTTGATTTTCCCTTTTTAGACTCTGATTGGCTGCTATTTGGCCGCGAAACTAGTGGGCTCCCCCCCCTGCCCCGCAGTGCATGTGACCATCTGCTGAGGGTGCCGCTAGCTTGCGAAAACGTGAGAAGCTTGAATTTGTCGGTTGCTGTTGCC
Source organism: Synechococcus sp. Cruz CV12-2-Slac-r (assembly GCF_024346075.1). Taxonomy (GTDB): domain Bacteria; phylum Cyanobacteriota; class Cyanobacteriia; order PCC-6307; family Cyanobiaceae; genus Synechococcus_D. The sequence goes on along the minus strand of NZ_JAGQEK010000005.1, from coordinate 35,487 downwards.
GTGGTGCTTTTTGAAGCGCTTAGGCAGATCAAAAAGCCTCTGCAGCACAGTGATCCTTGAACTTATCGGCAATTCTGTAACTTAGGGCACTTGATTTCCCCTGGTATGTAGTGTATTGTTTGGAAGTTGTTGGGAGTTGGCTTCTCCAACGGCTTATTCTTTGATTTTATTGCATGAAGCCTTCTGCTTTACTTGCGTGCGTCACTATCTGTTTTCCTGCAGGATTAGTGGTATTAGCAGGTCTTCCAGGTCGCTCTAATCTTGATAGTCAGTCTTATTCAAAGTCAAATCTTCCCGTTAATCTTGATTCAAGTCGCCAATTTAATAAGCAAGTTCTTATAGCAAGCGCTGAATCTTCAAGCGTTTATGTGAAAACTCGCTTAGACATTACCTTGGAGCAGCTTTCAAATCAGCTGGATATCCCTTCTGATTATCTTGCAGATCTAAATGATTGTGATATTAATCGTAAATTCTCGAATAATGAGTGGGTTGCAATCCCTGCGAAATCAATTAATACTATTCGCTTTGTTGTTGCCCTAGATGATTCAGAAATTCGACGAACTCAGCCGAATCGCTCTATTTTTGCAAAAGTTGGTGATAATTTAGCTAAAATTGCAAGTAGATATGAAGTTCCCCTAAAAGAACTTACACGTTTAAATCCTGGGCTTAATCCAATTACTCGCTTAGCTGTCGACACTCCAATTAAATTATTTCAACCATTACGCGCTCGTAATACCCTTGCAATCACACCTGGTTCCAGTGGTGGACTTAGTTGGCCTGGTCTGCCTGATTTCGGAAATCAACCTAGCCAAAGATCTTTTACCAGTTATGTGTGGCCAGCAGCCGGCACACTTACTTCTGGCTACGGCTGGCGCTGGGGCCGCATGCACAGGGGAATTGACATCGCAAATAGTGTTGGAACACCAATTCATTCGGTTGCTGATGGTGTAGTTGTAAGTTCCGGTTGGAACGACGGCGGCTACGGTTATCTAGTTGAGGTTTCCCATAATGACGGCACCCTTACGCGTTACGCCCACAACAGCAGGCTATTAGTAAGCAAAGGCATGAATATTGCTCAAGGAACTCCTATAGCCTTGATGGGCAGCACCGGACGCAGCACTGGCCCGCACCTTCATTTTGAAATTATTCCTGCCAGGTCTGGTGCTGTGAACCCGGTTGCGTATCTTCCGCAAAGGTAGGGTCTTACCATCCACTATGCTCACTTGAAACCAGGGCTCGGTAGCTCAGCTGGTTAGAGCACGGGATTCATAACCCCGGGGTCGGGAGTTCAAGTCTCCCTCGAGCCATTTCGATTTAGCATTAACTGCTTACCTCATTTCAATAGCATTTAATCTGTCGCGAAAGCTAGAAGATGAATTCTGTTCTTTTGAATAGTCTTTATTTGAGATGTTATCTGAGCTTGTTGAACGTCTGCTTCTACCTCCTGCATAGGCCTGAGGCTGTATCTCACGCGAACGTATCTCACGGGTGTTTGTTTGCGGAGTGCTGAATACCTCTGCGACTTGCTTCGTTTCTCTTTGAATCGGGTGTGCTTTAAGTTCGCTGCGCAGCTGATTCAGGAGACGAAAATGCCCGGTATTGTTGTATTTGCGCATCAGCGCGGGATCCCAGCCCATCAATTAACTCGTCTTTTGTAGACAAACTTTAGTTCACAAGCTGCAGTAAATAGTGGTAGCTTTATTAGGCCGCTAATGCGGAGTTTGTCCGCTTTAGTTAAAACCCTTTACTCATCAGCTCATACCATGACCAACGGAAGCCTCAGAGTTGGCCAGCAGGCCCCAGATTTTACTGCTACGGCAGTGGTGGATCAGGAATTTAAGGAAATCAGCCTCTCCAACTACCGCGGTAAATACGTAGTTCTATTTTTCTATCCCCTTGATTTCACCTTTGTTTGCCCTACAGAAATCACAGCATTTTCTGATCGATACGCCGAATTTGCCAGCAAAAATACAGAGGTATTGGGTGTTTCGGTAGATAGTCAATTTAGTCATCTAGCTTGGATACAAACTGATCGCAAGGAGGGTGGCATTGGTGATTTGGCATATCCGCTGGTAGCAGACCTCAAAAAAGACATTGCCAGGGCGTACAACGTCTTAGACGAAGATGCTGGCATAGCTGTTCGTGGTCTGTTTATTATCGATGCAGAAGGTGTCGTACAACATGCCACAATCAATAACTTAGCTGTAGGTAGAAATGTAGAAGAAACCCTCAGAGTTCTTCAGGCGTTTCAACATGTGCAAGCTAATCCTGATCAGGTTTGCCCTGCTAACTGGACCCCTGGTGATCGCACAATGAATCCTGATCCGGTTGGAAGCAAAGATTTCTTTGCTGCTATCTCTTAATTATTTAAATATGCTTTGCAAATCTAGCGGCCTTATGGCCGCTAGATTTTATTAATGTTTAATTTAGGATCCTTCAACCCATGAAGGTTTTTAATAATCTTTGACCATCGATTCCACCCAAGATCGGGTCGCAGGCTCTCTCAGGGTGTGGCATCAAACCAAGAACATTGCCTTTTTTATTGCATATTCCAGCTATATCTGCAAGTGAACCATTTGGATTATTACTATAACTAAGTGCTATTTGGTTATTTTGCTGTAGGTCATCAAAAGTATCCAAATCGCAATGATATTTCCCCTCCCCATGGGCAATTGGAAGATTTATCAACTCGTTCTTAGCATAGCCATTCAGGAATGTATTACTAGCCTCGTTCACTAAAAGTTCACATGGCTCACATATAAAATGTAAATTCTGATTTTTAGTTAACGCACCGGGCAAAAGGCCTAATTCAGTAAGAATTTGAAAACCATTGCATATCCCTAATACCGGTCCGCCAGTATCTGCGAAATCCTTCACCTCATTTAAGAGCGGAGCAAAACTTGCCAAAGCACCGCATCTTAGATAGTCGCCATAACTGAATCCACCAGGCAAAATTATTCCTTTTACTCCGTCAATACTTGTATTTTCGTGCCAGAGAAATCGTGTAGGAATGTTTAATATGCCTTCTAATGCCCAGGCTAAATCGCGATCGCAATTGGAACCAGGGAAAACAACAATTCCAATTGTCATTCCATTTGCTCCAGCACTACAGACCAATTTTCAATTACCGGATTTGCCAAGAGTCGATCACTAAGTAATTCAACTGATGCCATGGCTTCCTCTCGGTTTGCTGCCTCTAATTCCAGCTCTATTGCTTTACCAATGCGAAGTTTTTGTAAACCGGAAATTCCAAGACGATTTGCTGCTGCTTTCGTAGCCTCGCCAGCAGGATCTAGAACCGAGGGGCGCAGCTGCACCTGAACCCGAGCAACGAAACGCAGCACTGAAACATTGCGTGTATGGGGATCCTCGCAGTTGAGGCTGCCATTTGGGGCTGTTGGGGTATTCAATTTTTAACCTCGAGCTCCTCCAGGCTTGATCTAAGCAGGCTGCTATTTGGATTGCCGCCAATTAAAACCAGTTCCAGTTGATCTGCCCGAAGCCCATCTGCTTCAAACCACATGTTCAACCTCCTCCCCACAGCTTGAACCTGCAAAGGTAAAGCCTTCCCATTTATCGGAATTCGTCCTTTTAATCGCAGTAAATCCATTGGATTTATTGCTGTTTCCAGCAAGATTTGCTCTAATCCATCGCGATTCCACAGCCCCTGCATACTTAGCGAATCAGCAAGAAGTTCAGGATGGCTGTGGCTATGTTCTTCCTCTTCAACTGGCAAGGAAGGCCGCATCAAGCCAAGCAATAGATCTGCAGATATTTCACCATTCGCAATCGCTAGACAAGGAGCCTGCTTTTGGGGTTGAACAATTTGCAATTGCGCAGCGAGGTAATCCTTAGCGCGTTGCAGTGCATCGGGGCTCAAAAGATCTGCCCGGGAGATCAAAACAAGATCAGCTTGTTCTAATTGCTCTTTAAATAGATCTTCAATTGAATCTTGGTGATCAAGGCTTGGATCATTGATCCTCTGCTGCTCTACCGCCTCCAGATCGCCAAGAACTGAACCTGCAGCAAGGGCTTCTCCGTCTACCACCGTAATTACGCCATTCACCAGCGTTCGATGTTTAATCTGAGGCCATTGAAAGGCTTGGAGGAGGGGCTCCGGTAGTGCGAGACCACTAGTTTCAATCACAATCCCATCAAGGGGTTCTGGATTGGCCAGTAACTTTTCAATGGTGGGTAAGAAGTCGTCCTGAACTGTGCAGCAAAGGCAGCCATTTGCTAGCTCGATCACTGGGGCTGGTTCACCATCGCAGCTTGCGCAACCCTTGATCAAAGCAGCATCGATACCAACCTCACCAAATTCATTAACTACAACCGCAAGGCGTTGTTTTGTTTGCCTGAGCAAATACCTCAGCAATGTGGTTTTACCGGCGCCAAGAAATCCAGTAATAACCGTTACGGGTATGCGGCGCTGCTGCGTTTTATCCATGCCTATGGCACCAATGTTGACCAAATAAGGCTGCTGCCGATGCCAAACAAGATGCCACTAAAAATTCTTAATTTCGCAGCTGAACCCCAATTAGACCAAAGATTTTTTACCAGTTTTAATGATATCCAAAGTAATAATCCCTGGCTTATAAGTAAACCAAACAGATAAAAAATTACCGGAGTTGGCTCCCAACCCAATACAGAAGCGCTTAGAACAAAACCATGCAAGCCAATGGCAGGTAGCAAAAGTGTTTTGGGTAAGCGATCCAGCAACACCAATGCTTCTATAGCGAGTGAAATACCGATCCAGGCCTCAGCTCCAGGCAGGCTGTTTGGCCAGGCCAAACCGAGGAGCGCCCCGATCAATCCAATTGCTAACAAGCCAATAACCCATCGGAACTGTTGACGCAGCCCCACAAGGCCAATCGCCATAAGAAAAAGTAGATGGTCAACGCCAAGGGCAGGATGCAGCAAACCGCTAAGAAGCCCTGTAAACGGGCTTGGCTTCATCGGAAATGCTTCCATCACATGATGGGCGAGCGCTGGAGTTGCAACGCAGAAAGGCAGCAACACACAAACGGCTAACGCAGAAATGACTCGCTTGGCAGCGACAGGCTTAACAAATAAATCTTTAAGCATCCAGAAAAGCCGGTCCGCGCCGGGGATGAAGGGTGATTCGGCGGGCGTTCTGACTTGAGATAAGGCATAGCCAAACCTCTTACAGCTGCGGGACAGTGCCGGCTTTTCACCGAACTTTCCCCGTTACCTCCCTGGGCTGATCTCCAAGGAACCGAAGCTGAACCCTATCACCGCATTTTTAAGCGCAACCCAAACTTTCAGTTGTGCTAACTCCCGAGAGGAGATTTGTACCTGCTGCCCTTGCGCAAAGAGCCTTTTGCTCAGGTTGATCCAACACGGCTTCTGAAAAATCAGCTCCCTCAATGAGTGCATCGCGAAAATGACTTTGGAGCAGCATGCTGCGATCAAGGCGGGCCTGACGTAGATCAGATCCCTGGAAACCACTTGCAAATCCAACTACATCTCGCATATCTGCCCCCTGCAAATTTGTGCCTTGCAACTGGCTCCCGTTGAATACAGCTCCCCTTAGATCAGCATTCGAAAAATCAAAACCTTTTAAATCTGCCTTAAGAAATTCTTTTTGCTGCAGATCTTTTCCGTGCATATCAGGGCTGAGATCTTGTAAAGATTTTGCGCCGCGCAACTCAGGCGCTGTCATAGCAAGGGCCGGGCTGGGAGAGAACAAAAGAACAAGAACAAGTAACCCAGAAACCAAGGCTTTAGCTAATCTCATTACAACTCGTAAGCTGGCAGGAACAAGTTAAGTCAGCAGCATGTCTTTGCGGGTGATCGTTCCTCCCCATCCGCTGGTGGCCCACTGGCTAACCGTGCTGCGAGATCCGAATACACCAACTCCGCTATTTGCTTCGGCGATGAAGGAGCTTGGTCGCTGGCTTAGCTACGAGGCAATTAGAGATTGGTTGCCACAACAAAAAATTCAAATTCAAACAACAGCTGGTTTAGTTGAAGCTGAGGTAATTGATGCTTCTGCTGCTTTACTTGTGGTGCCCATAATCAGGGCGGGTTTAGGGCTTTGGTTAGGCGGACAGGAAGTGTTGCCAAATGCCAGGATTGCCCATGTGGGTATTTCGAAATCCTCTGGGGATGAAGAGGACCAAATCTATTTGAATAGATTGCCAAATCGAATTGGTGATCGAGTTGGCGCAATTGTTTATAGCGGCGCTATTGCCACAGGCTCCAGTTTGATCAAGGTGCTAAGCGCCCTTGATCAAAAAGGCGTTAGGGATCAAAGATTGAGGGTTATTTGCGCCGTTGCCTCAGCCCCGGGCCTCAAACGCCTGGCCGATTTATTTCCTAATCTGAGCATCTACACAGCCTGCATTGATGCTGATTTAGATCAAAATCAAAATATTTTGCCTGGGATTGGTGATGCAGCCCATAGGCTTTATGGCACAGCATCAGATGATTTCCTAGGCTGAAAACAGAATTAGGCCCATTTATGGCCGATCAGTCGAACAGCTCCAGTTCCCTCTTGCTTAGCGCTTTTACTGGTGCAGCCCTAGGTGCTGCTGGCCTTACCTGGTGGCTTCTGTCAAGGGCAGAGCGTCGTATGGCCCTTAGCAAGCAAGTGAAACGCCTGAGTTCGTTAACTATGGGATCGGTTAAACCAATCACTGCCGTGATCCCTGTGGCCTCAGAAAGCCTTGAGGAACGGGTGCAGCGTTTAAATTTGGCCATAGACGAAGTGCGTCGCCAGCTGGAAAACCTCAGCCCTGAGGGGAGCAACTGAGATAATTAGCGAGATATTTATCCAGTTATGAAAAACCTTCGCTCCAGTGCAGTTACCCAGGGAATCCAACGCAGCCCCAATCGGGCAATGTTGCGAGCTGTTGGATTTGGTGATGCTGATTTTAATAAGCCGATTGTTGGTATTGCCAATGGATACAGCACCATTACCCCTTGCAATATCGGCCTTAATGATTTAGCGAAGAGGGCTGAACAGGCAGCTTTCATTGCTGGTGCAATGCCTCAGATGTTCGGCACTATCACTGTGAGTGATGGCATCTCAATGGGCACAGAAGGGATGAAGTATTCGCTTGTATCGAGAGAGGTGATTGCAGACGCGATTGAAACAGCATGTAATGCACAATCAATGGATGGAGTAATTGCAGTTGGCGGTTGCGATAAGAATATGCCTGGGGCAATGCTAGCGATGGCTCGCATGAACATTCCAGCTATCTTTGTGTATGGCGGAACAATTAAACCCGGCAAACTTGGTGGATGCGATCTAACTGTTGTGAGCGCATTTGAAGCTGTAGGGCAATTTACAGCTAATAAAATTGATGCTGAGCAATTGCTCGCAGTTGAAAAAAATGCATGTCCAGGTGCTGGTAGTTGCGGCGGAATGTTTACAGCCAATACAATGAGTTCTGCCATCGAGGCGATGGGTTTTAGTCTGCCTTCAAGCTCAACAATGGCTGCTGAAGACCAGGAGAAAGCAGATAGCGCGGCCAGATCTGCGGAGGTGCTGGTTCTTGCAATTGAAAATAATATTCGCCCCAGCGATCTATTAACCCGCGAAGCCTTTGAAAATGCGATAAGTGTGATTATGGCAATTGGCGGATCCACTAATGCGGTTCTGCACCTACTCGCTATTGCCCGCAGCGCCAATATTCCACTTTGTATTGATGATTTTGAAACAATCCGTCAGCGAGTTCCTGTTATCTGCGATCTAAAACCTAGTGGACGATTCGTAACAACTGATTTGCACGCTGCAGGCGGGATTCCGCAGGTAATGAAATTGCTACTAGATGCAGGGTTGTTACATGGCAATTGCCGCACGATTGAAGGTAAGACGCTTAATGAAATTCTTGCAAATATTCCCTCGGCACCACCAACAGATCAGGAAGTTATTAGGAGCCTGGCTAATCCCCTTTATGAAAAGGGTCATCTAGCAGTTCTAAAAGGAAATTTGGCCAGTGAAGGTTGTGTTGCGAAAATATCGGGCGTAAAAAATCCATGCCTCACGGGCCCTGCGCGGGTTTTTGAATGTGAAGAAGATTGCCTTGAAGCAATTCTGAGTGGTGCAATTCGTGCTGGTGATGTTTTGCTAATCCGCTACGAGGGGCCAGTAGGGGGGCCTGGAATGCGAGAAATGCTCTCGCCAACCTCGGCGATTATCGGCCAAGGCTTAGGTGATCAGGTTGCATTGATAACTGATGGAAGATTTTCAGGTGGTACCTATGGAATGGTGGTGGGCCATGTTGCTCCAGAAGCGGCCGTTGGCGGAACGATTGCATTGGTGCATGAAGGAGACAGCATCACAGTGGATGCTCATAAATTATTGGTGCAATTAAACGTGGATGAAGCTGAAATTAAGCTTCGCCGAGAAGCTTGGATTCCACCAGTACCCCGCTATCGCACTGGAGTTTTAGGTAAATATGCCCGCCAAGTTGGTTGCAGCAGCAAGGGAGCTGTAACTGATCAGCCCTGAATAAGCAAAGTGCGCAGCCGTCTGCCTAAGGTTTCCAGGTTGATTCCTGCTTCCGGGCGTTCGAGCTGCAGGCCGGTATTGGGATCCATCCATACCGGATGGCGGCCAAGCCAAAGCAATGGTTGATCTGAATCAAGAAGCCAGCCAATTTGGATCGAGGGATTTTGAGCTGAACCATAGATTTCAAGTTCAAGATCCTCAGCCTCTAGCCTGAAACCTGTCTTATCACGCGCTTCTAGTCGAACTAACCAACTATCAGCTTCAGCTTCTAAAAGAATTGCTCCATGCAATAACCCAGGCTTTGAGTGATCAGCGCATTGGCTAATTTTCTGGAGCAAGTGGGCTTGTTCCTCTAATTGGTTTGTTGCCGGCAACCAAGCCGGTGCCATTAGGGAAGGGCCTCCAATTTTTGCAAAACAAGCTTTAAAGGCCCTGGCCGAAAACCTTTGTTTTCGCTGCCATCCTCAGCAAAACGAGAATGCAAAATTTGTATCTGCGCAATACGGCTTGGATCAAATCGCAATGGCAATCCCACTGGATTTGCCCGCAGAGTTGGCTGTAATTCAGAAAAGGGAATTCGAACGCGGGTAATACCAGCTGAATTTGTATCAAAATCGCGAACCCACCGCAAACCACCGGGTAAAAAATCCGCCAATTTGCCAGCTAGGTCTGCCGGAGCTATCGCCAATTTGTAGCGTCTGCCATCTCCTTCAAGTACTAGCTCTAGGGCTGAGGCAGCACTGAGATTTAAAGGCGGTTGATAACGGGGGGAGCGGCAGCTAACAAAGCCACCACCTTCAGTTACCACAAGAGCTTGCATTACCAAACCCTGGGAATCAATGCTGCACGATCCACTGCTTCTTCCCCCCATAACAGTGTCGTTAAGGCTGCTCCAGCCAGCAAAGCCGTCCCCCGCTGCAATCAGCATCGCCATTAGTTCAGGCCAACCCGGCACAGGCCTCAGTATCAGCTAAAACAGAGATGGTTGATGCAGTGTCTACCAATTTTGCAGGGGTACGAACAGGATCTTCTAGGGGATCTAGCAATCGTTGCAGAGCAACTTTTTTGCCTGCTCCTGCCACCAAAAACATCACTTCACGGGCTGCGCATAGCACTGGCACAGTGAAAGTAATCCTTGGAATTCCTTTGCCTTCCCCCACCGTTACCCAGCGATCGCGTACCAACGTGGCTGCGGTTCCAGGGAATAGTGATGCGGTGTGTCCGTCATCACCGAGGCCTAATAACACCAAGTCAAATACAGGTGGGCTGCTGTTGCATATTTGCTCAAGGCTGCGTTCATAGGCTTCAACTCCTATTTCAAGGCTGCTGGCGTTTGTGGGTACGGCATAAAAAGAGGCTTTTGAACTGTTGGGATTCGCAAGCAAACTCGATCGCACCATTCGGGCATTACTGAGGAGATCATCGGTGGCAACCCAGCGCTCATCCCCCAGAAAAAAATCGATGCGATCCCAGGCCAGCGTCAGCTGGCCCAAGAGTTTGTAAGCGGCTTCCGGGGTGCTGCCGCCAGAGAGGGAAATCTGCACCCGCTCACGCTGTTGAAGCGTGTTGTTAATACAGGCTGCAATTCGCTCAGCGGCAAGTTGCGCTAATTCAGTGCGATTAGCAACCCTGCTTAATTGATAAACAGACACTAAAGCCACTCGGTGTGATGAGCCCCGTCCTTATCAACTCTTTGATAGGTATGGGAACCGAAACAGTCACGCATTGCTTGCACCAAATTCTGAGGCAAACGGCCGCTGCGATAACTATTAATGTAATCAAGGGTGCTGCTTAGGCATGGCACTGGGATCCCAGCCTCAGCTGCTCCGGCCACTATTTGAGCTAGGCCAGCTAATCGATTATTAACCTGCTCAGCAAACCAGGGATCTACAAGTAAGTTGCAGAGTTGAGGGTCTTTGTTAAACGCGTTTTGGATGCGTTTCAGCAGTTTTGCGCGAATTATGCAACCGCCTTTCCAAATCTGAGCAATGGAAGGCATATGCAGGTTGTAGTTGTGCTCCTCTGAGGCAATACGCATGAGTTCCATGCCTTGGGCATAGCTCGCCATACAGGCGAGAACAACGGCGTCCATTAACGGTGCCATTGAATCCTCGGGGCTACCCATCGAGAAGGGCTTGATGGCGGGGCCCTTGAGAATCGACTCAGCAGCAACCCGTTGGGGCTTGAGAGAACTCATCACACGGGCGTTTAATGAGGCGTAAATGGTTGGCACTGGGGCGCCCATTTGTAAGGCGCTCACCACCGTCCATAAACCGGTGCCCTTTTGGCCGGCCTGGTCCATGATTTTCTCCACCAGATCAGCGCCATCTTCTGGATCTTTGGTGCGAAGACAAACCTCTGTAATTTCAACTAAGTAGGAAGAGAGCTCTTCAGTGCTGTTCCACTTGCCGAGCACATCTGCCATCTGGGTGCCGTTCATGCCCCCCACCCTCTTCATCAAGTCGTAGGCCTCAGCAAGAATTTGCTCAATGCCGTACTCAATTCCGTTGTGGACAGTCTTAACAAAATGACCGGAACCACCTGGGCCGATGTAGGTGACACAGGGGCCATCTTCCACCTGGGCCGCCATTTTGGTAACGAGGCTTTCGATGGCGTCGTAAGAAGATTTGGTGCCACCAGGCATCATGCTTGGCCCTTCTAGAGCGCCTTTAGCTCCCCCAGAAACACCCATTCCGATGTAACCAAAGCTCTTGCTTTCCAGCTCCGCGACACGCCGTTCGGTATCGGTGTAAAGAGAGTTACCGCCATCGATGAGAAGATCACCCTCCTCTAGGTAAGGGGAAATGCTGGCTATTGTGTCGTCTATCGGTTGGCCAGCCTTGATCATCATCAAGATCCGCCGGGGACGTTCAAGCTTGTCTACAAATTCTTGAAGGGAATAAGCACCGCTGATCTGCTTTCCAGCGCCCCTGCCAGCCAAAAATTCATCGGTTTTTTGAGCTGTGCGGTTGTAGACAACGCTGGAAAAGCCGTTGCGCTCAGCGTTTAAAACGAGGTTTTCCCCCATCACGCCAAGACCGATCAAGCCAAAATGCCCTTTATCCATGGTTAAAACAAAACCAGACCGTATCAGTGTGGCAACAAGCGGCTTAAGAGCCTGCTAAGAAGAACGATCTGTTCGGATCCCAAAGCTTTGGTTTGAACGAATTAGATCGTCATTCCATCGGCAATGGAAGCATTTTTCACAACAACCACGATGCCATTACGGATATAAAAACCGTGTTCAGGCCTGTCCGCCTCCTCCACATGGTCTTTATTTACGATCGTAACGTTGGCGCCAATGCGAACATTTTTATCCAAAATTGCTCTTTTTACGGTTGTACCTCTTCCCACTCCCATGGGAATTCCACCCTTTTCGAGCAAGAGTTCTCGCTCTTCACCTGATTCAAAGTAATCAGAACCCATAACGAGAGTGTCTTGAAGAACAACCTCATTTTCGATGCGCGATCTAACTCCCAAAACGCATCGATGGATGCTGCAGGCTTTAAGCAAGGAACCTTCACCAATTATTGATTCGGTTACTTGAGCGTCTTGCAACTTAGAAGGAGGCAAATATCGGTGGCGTGTGTATATAGGAAATTGTTTGTCGTAAAAGGAAAAAGCCGGATCAGGTTGGGCCGTGAGAGCTAAATTAGCCTCATAAAATGCACGAATCGTTCCGATATCTTCCCAATAATCATCAAAAAAGTATGATTTTAATTTTAAGCCATCCTGCAATGCAGTTGGAATGATCTCCTTACCAAAATCTGTTGCTTCAGGATTCTCAGCAAGCAATTTAAATAATACATCCCGCTTAAATACATAGATACCCATCGAAGCTAGGTATGGTCTGCGTGCCGCTTCAGATTCGCTCAAGCCCATGCTTGCAGTATCAACTCGCATCTCCTTAAGAGCTTCGCCTTTGGGCTTTTCTCTAAACTTACTTATCCAACCTTCATTATCTGTATGCATTAGACCAAAATCCTCAGCCTGCTGCGCATCAACTGGAAGAGCTGCAACTGTGAGATCTGCCCCACTAAGGCGATGTTCTTCAACAAATAATTTATAATCCATCCGGTAAAGTTGATCGCCAGAAAGAATTACTATCTCATCTACATCCGAATCCTTAAATAACCATTCATACTTGCGAACGGCATCTGCCGTGCCTTCGAACCAGCTAGGGCTATCGGGTGTTTGCTGGGCTGCTAAAACCTCAACAAAGCCCTGGCCGAAACCTGTAGAGAGATTGTAGGTCTGCGAAATATGCCGGTTTAATGAAGCGCTATTGAACTGGGTAAGAACATAAATTTGCGTGATCCCGCTATTTATGCAATTGCTCACCGGAATATCGATAAGTCGATACTTTCCAGCAAGGGGCACAGCCGGCTTAGCCCGCATCTTGGTGAGAGGGAAGAGCCTGGTGCCGGCTCCGCCTCCAAGAATGATGCCCAAAACTCTTTTCATCTAGCCCCTGCAGCGGCGCCACTCTGGTGGAAGCCCCCCCAATTCGGCAAGGAATTGGTTTGATCACGCTTGCTTTGTGATTAATGCCTCTCGATTTTTGTAGGCCGATTTCTAATAAAACCGCTTACTAATCGCTGCCTTGATCGCCATCACCCTGGCCAGCAAAGGGCCCAAAGAGCCTCTCGAGGGCCTCCATGGAATGAAGTCTTTGTGAACGGGGCTGAGCCGCCCGCAGGGCCGTTGTGGGGCCGTGGAGCACCTTGTTGATAATGCCCTTAGTGAGCGCTTCGATCACCTTGCGCTCCCGATCTGAGAGATCGGATCCCATGCGGCTTAAAGCTTTTAACAATTCCTGCTGACGCAATTCCTCTAGGTGGCGCCGCATGCGATTGATGGTGGGAACAGCCTCCAGGCCATCCCACCATTCCAAGAACACTTGCCGATCTTCATCGAGGAGCCGTTCCGCCTGAACGGCTAGTTCTCGTCTAGCCGCTTGGTTGCGATCAACAACCTCCTGCAAATCGTCTACGTCAAAACATTGAACATTGCGGCTAAGGCTGGTATCTGAACTGATATTGCGTGGCACACCGATATCGATCAACATCAATCTTTGATTCCTTATCAAATTATCAATTCGTTTGCTATCAATTATTGGCTCCTCGGTCCCTGTACTTGTAAATAATAGTGAGCAGGCACATAATTGTTTATCTAACTGCTCTAAACCCAGGCATTCAATGGGTAGTTCAGGGAAATCGCTTGCCAGTAGTTCTGCTTTTGACACTGTGCGATTCAACAGCACAAGTTTTGCTGCGCCCTTGGATTGCAGATGTTGAATAAGCAACCTGGCCATACGGCCTGCTCCAACAACTGCAATTATTTCATTATTTAATGATACCAATTCATCTATGCCCTGTTCTTGGCCAACCTTTAATTGCGCCAATTCAACAGCAGCTGAGCTGATCGATACAGCTCCAGAACCTAGATTTGTTTCAGTACGCACCCGCTTGCCGGTGCTAACCGCTTGATTAAGCAGGCGATTGAGAATCGGGCCAATCGATTGATGGTCTTGCCCCAATCGATACATTTTTTTTACTTGGCTGAGGATTTGACCCTCCCCAATTACCAGGCTATCAAGGCCGGCACTAACTCTTAAAAGATGTTGAATTGCCTCCTCGTGGTGTAAGGCAAATAAGTGAGGCTGTAATTCCGGGCCAGGTAAGCCACTGTGGCTGGCAAGGAAATTTTGAATTGCCTCAACACCCTCCTCGGGGTTTTTAAGCAGGCTGTAGATCTCTAAACGGTTGCAGGTACTCAGTATTGAGGTTTCCAGCACCTGGTCGTGAGCACGCAATTCCTTCAGGGACTGCTCCAAGGAATGCTCAGGAATACTCAACCGTTCTCGGATTTCAACCGGAGCCGTGCGGTGGCTGAGACCTACGACGGCAAGATGCATGGCTGAAACAAAGGGGATTCAATGGGAGTGGCAACCAAAATCACCACCCCCAATTGCTAGCGGTTCAAGATAGAAGCGGAGCTCAGTGCAGGGCGATGCTTTTTGCGCCCTCTTTGATGTGCACTGTATTTGTAAACCTTGCTGTGTTGTCGAGGGTGCTGATGATCAGGCTGCTGGTGCGGGTGCAATCTTTTTCAAATTTCACACCATGGAAAAGTAAACCGTCGGTAATGCCGCTGCCTGCAAAAACAACATTTTCACCAGAGGCCAACTCATCAGCTTCATAAACCTTATCTACATCGGTAATACCCATTTCGTTGAGGCGGGCAATATTGCCCTCTTTGGTGTAGCCAGCCCATTCAGAGGTTTGAGCCACTGCAGGGTCGTATACCAATTGACCTTGGAAATGAGCGCCAAGGGCTCGCAAAGCTGCCGCGGAGATAACCCCCTCAGGAGCTGCGCCAATGCCCATTAAGCAATGGGTGCCTGTGCCTGTAAAACCACAGGCGATGGCTGCTTGAACATCTCCATCTGAAATTGGCTGTACCCGAGCGCCGGTGGTGCGAATTTCAGCAATTAGATCTGTGTGACGTGCGCGGTCCATTACAACGATTACCAGCTCTGTAGGAGCAAGACCAAGGCACTCGCTGAGGATTGCGATGTTTTCTGTTGCTGATTTGCGAATATCAACCTTGCCCTTGGCGGCAGGGGGTGCAGCCAGCTTCTTCATGTAGAAATCGGGCGCATTAAACAAACCGCCACGATCTGAGGCAGCGAGAACAGCCATAGAGCCCCTCTGACTGTTTGCACAAAGGTTTGTGCCCTCACATGGGTCTACGGCGAAATCAACGCCCGGGCCTGTGCCAGTACCAACCTCTTCGCCGATGTAGAGCATGGGGGCCTCATCCCGCTCACCCTCACCAATAACGATTCGGCCTTGCATGTTGATGAGTCCCATGCGTTTGCGCATGGCTTCAACTGCAGCGGCGTCCGCCTCATTTTTTAGTCCCATACCAGTGAGTTCAGCGGAAGCGATGGCCGCCTGCTCTACTACTTCAAGAATTTCCTGGATGAGGGTGCGGTCCAAGGGGGCTGGGGCGAAGAACTGTGTGAGCGACTGTATCAGCGTTCCAGGCCAGGGAGCTCCGTACAATTCCGTTATCGACTGCGTGTTTATGTCAAAGAAATCCCTTGTGATCGCCCCATCGATCCTTTCCGCAGACTTTTCAAGGCTTGGCGATGATGTGAGGGCAGTGGATCAGG
Source organism: Synechococcus sp. Cruz CV12-2-Slac-r (assembly GCF_024346075.1). Lineage (GTDB taxonomy): Bacteria > Cyanobacteriota > Cyanobacteriia > PCC-6307 > Cyanobiaceae > Synechococcus_D. Next base: position 19,828 of record NZ_JAGQEK010000005.1, on the reverse strand, counting down.
CTGGAGCCGACTGGATCCATGTGGATGTAATGGACGGCCGTTTTGTGCCCAACATCACCATTGGCCCACTGGTGGTTGAGGCACTGCGGCCCGTCACCAGCAAGCCCCTAGACGTGCATTTAATGATTGTTGAGCCAGAAAAATATGTAGCAGATTTTGCCAAAGCCGGTGCAGATCACATTTATGTACAGGTAGAGGCTTGCCCTCACCTGCACAGAAACCTTGGGCAAATTCGTGATTTGGGCTGCAAAGCCGGTGCTGTATTGAACCCAGGTACTCCTTTGAGCAGCCTTGAATATTGCCTAGAACTCTGTGATCTAGTTCTAATAATGAGTGTGAATCCCGGTTTTGGTGGTCAAAGTTTCATACCATCTGCAGTGAACAAAGTGCGCGCTCTTAGGCAGATGTGCAATGAAAGAGGCCTTGACCCTTGGATTGAAGTTGATGGGGGCATCAAAGCAAATAATGCTTGGCAAGTTATTGAAGCTGGTGCAAATGCCCTGGTTGCTGGCTCCGCCATCTTTAATACCGATAATTACGCAGAAGCCATTACCAATATTCGCAACAGCCAAGCGCCAAGCAACTGAATAGATGTTTAAAAATTGGATAATTCCCTTCATTGAATCGGTAAGAATTAGCTTTACGCAAAAATTTGATTTGCTTAAAGCCGGTAATAATATTTTTGATTACTACTATCAGAACAATACTTGGGGAGATAGCGAAAGCGTTTCCGGTCCAGGATCTACTTTGGCATATACAGAAAACATAAGATCAAAAATTCCAGCTCTTGTAGAAGAATTAGGAGTGCATGTAATACTCGATTCACCATGCGGCGATTTCAACTGGCTTAGAGCTATTGAATGGAATACAGCTATTTCATATATAGGGGCAGATATAGTAAAAGCACTAATAGAAAAAAATCAGCTGCTTTATGGAGATGCAAATAAAAGTTTTATAAGCTTGGATATAACAAATGATAAATTACCTCAAGCTGATCTCTGGCTATGCAGAGACTGCTTATTTCATCTTTCCTATAAAGATATTGCAGTAGCAATACAAAATTTTCTAGAAAGTGATATTCGTTATATCTTAACTTCTAATCACCAAAATTGTACTAATAACAAAGATATAACTACAGGTTCATTTCGTTTGCTTAATCTAGAGCTGCCACCTTTCAATCTCGGTAAACCAATCCATGTTATCGACGACTGGATAGAAGGCTTCCCTGAAAGGCAGCTTTGCTTGTGGGAGAGGAATACATTAATTAATAAGCTGGGCTGTGATGAAAAGTTTCAAGAACTACTTGAGAGCGTTAATTAAATCAAGTATCAAAGAACCAGCCGTAACTATGCAAACCAATACCAAGTAAATTCACTCCAATATAACAAACGCAAATTACCACTAGGCCTCCAATTGCAACCCATGCTGGTTTTCTACCCTGCCAACCCCTTGTAAGGCGTGTATGAAGATAGGCCGCATAAACCAACCAACAAATTAAGGCCCATGTTTCTTTTGGATCCCAGCTCCACCAACTGCCCCAAGCCTCATTAGCCCACACCGCGCCACTAATTAAGCCGACGGTTAGCAACAAAAATCCAACTGTAATAGTGCGATAGCTAAGGTTATCTAAACGTTCTCCTAAACCAAAAGTTGTTGTTTCTAAGGAAACACTTCCGCTTGCATCTAAGCGAGCCTTCTGAAAACCACCACTTCCGATTGAACTGCTGCGCAATTCTAGTAATTGGTCTCGCTCTGTAAGTAAAACAGCAACTGATAGCAGAGAACCAACTAAAAGGGCGGCGTAACTCATCATTATCACGCTTACATGCATCACAAGCCAGCTAGAGCGCAACGCCGGCACTAGCGGAGCCGCGTTTTGCAAGGTGTCTGGCAAGGCAAAACTTGCGAATGCAACGCAAATCAGTGCCATTGGGGTGGTGGCAGCAGGAACTAATGGTGAGGGCCAGCTGCGCTCTACGAGAAGCTGGGTAAGTGTGCAACCCCAGGCTAAAAAACAAAGTGATTCATAAAGGTTACTGATGGGGAAATGCCCCGAGTCAAGCCAACGCAACACCAATTGGGCGGTGAGCAGCAAATTTGCAGCAACAACCAAAATCCGCACAAGTTTTTCGGTTAGAGCGCCTGGATTGCCGCTAAGACTCCAAAAAGCTATTGGTAAGGCTAATAAAAGCGAACCAAAGGCCATAAGACCAAGCAATAGAACCGGATCCGTCAAAGGAAGCGTCATGGAAGATACCTATGGTTTAGGACAAAATTGGTTGAGAAGGAGAGAATCAGCATTTATTGGCTCGCTTCTCGCAACAGATAAGCCCCTCCCACAAGCCCAATAAGAACTGGAGACCAGGCGGACAGCAAAGGCGTGAGGGTGCCCTTAACGCCAAGGGAACTGAAAACAAAGGCCAAGAGGTAGTAAAGAAAAATTAAAAGCACGCTGATACCAAAACCTTGACTTCGACTAGTACGACCGTTTGGCCTTGAACCCAAGCTGGCCCCAATCAAGCCAAAAACTAAGCAGATAGCAGGGAAAGAGAACTTTTCCTGAATGCGAACGCGCAGTTTTCGAGCTTCCTTACGGTCTCCAGCTTGTTCCAGAATTCTTAACCCTTCCCTTGCTTGGGCCACGGTCATATTGTTTGCATCTCTCGGAAGCTCAGCAAGATCTAGAGGGCCTTGGCCGAGCGGATAAAAATAACTATCAAATTCGGCTGTAGTATTCATGCCACCATTTTCCGAAATATTAATAACATTGCCATTTATGAACTCCCAATTCCCAGATTTTTGATCGTATCTAGCAAGTTTTGCAGTAAGCATCTGCCTGCTATTTGGCCTGCTAAAGTCTAGCAAAGTAACATCAACCATCGCACCATTAAAATAATCTCTTGCATAGAAGAGATGAACTAAACGCTCTTTATCTCCAGCACTTGAGGAGCCTACAACCTTTCCATATCTTGGATAAATAATATTTTCACCCTTTTCAGAATCAATACTTCTGCCTAGTGCCTTCTGTAAGGTTACGTAACCGCTTCTATTAGCCGGTGGAACAATAAGGTCATTAAACATAAAAGTGAGACCACTCATTACAGCAGCTAAACATATCGCTGGTAAAACAAAACGCATCGTTGAAACTCCGATGCTGCGCAGCGCTGTGAGCTCACTACCCCCCGATAAACGGCTGTAGGCCAAAAGAGTGGCCATTAGGGTGGCCATTGGAAATGAAAGAACAAGAAATCCGGGCAATTTTAGAAATAAAACTTGCGTAGCAACTGCAATCGACAATCCTGATTCAGCTACCTTACGCACCAACTCAAAAACCACACCAACTGAAAGTGTTACAGCAGTAAAAGCTGCAATGCCAAATAACAGTGGCCCAATTAATTCTGATAAAAGCCATCTATCCATTAAAGGTATCGATTGCCAACGGCGAGCAAGCAACTGAAATAAATTTCTCATAGCACAAATCCCTCGCCAAGATAATGCTTTTGAACTAATGGATTATTAGCAAGATCAAAGGCGGTGCCTGAGGCAAGGATTGAACCATCGGTAAGTATGTATGCTCGATCGGTAATAGATAAGGTTTCGCGTACATTATGATCTGTTATTAACATTGCAACTCCACGATCTCGAAGCGAAATTATTAGTTGCTGCAGGTCATTAACAGCTAGCGGGTCTACACCTGCAAACGGCTCATCCAATAATAAAAATCTCGGCCCCGACACCCCAACAGCTAGGGCGCGAGCCACCTCGGTGCGCCGCCGCTCGCCACCTGAGAGCTGAAAGCCCTTGCGATTAAAAAAACGCTCTAATTGAAAATCAATTACCAGTTCTTCTAAGCGCCCTCTTTGTGCGCTGGGAGAAACACCGCTTTGCTGCATCGCTAATAACAGATTATCGCGCACACTTAAATTTCTGAAGATACTAGCTTCTTGAGCTAAATAACCAATACCCTTGCGGGCCCTTTCAGGCATTGATAATTGTTTAATCGAGTTGTTATCTAAAAGCACATCGCCTAGGTCTGGCTTCAACATGCCAGTTACAAGATTAAAAGTAGTCGTTTTACCAGCACCATTCGGGCCAAGCAAGCCCACCACCTCTCCGGGAGCTAAAGCTAGAGAAACATCTCTTACAACAGGTTTGCCTGAAAAACTCAGAGAAACCTTCTGCAACAACAAAGTCATGGTGTCTGGCGCATTATGCGAATCCAGCTTTTTACCTGTTCCCCTGCTGGTGGGTCTGCGATTAAACGATCACTTGCAACAAAATAGATAACTCTTTGAGCCTTCAGCCTATTTCCACCTTCTTGAATTACATCAACATCACCATTCAAGACAATTCTCCCCTCTTTTGTGAAATATTGAGCTTGGTTAGCAGTGGCAGTAAGCTTTTTTTCTGGATAAAGAACTCTTACATTACCTGTAGCTGTTACAACCCCTGTTGTGTTGTCTGCTTGTTGAAGATCTGATTCAACAGTTATAAGAGGAGTACAGAATGCATTAGATGCAATGGTTACACCGCTTACTAATGCAAATACAAAAGATTTAAAATTCATAATATTTTTAGCTTTCAAATACGAGCAATGGCTGAGGGAAAAGAGATATGTAGGCAGCATATTCATTTAGTGGTAGTGATTTTTCATGTTTTTGCTGGAAATATTGCAACAATTCAAGCTGTCGTTTGCACGCTTTCAACAATAACTCAACATTCAATCCTGCCGGAGTAGAAAGAGAGCTATTTAGGCGACTTATCCCCTCTGCAAGTAAAAGGATAGCACCGTTTATATTGCCATTTAATTTATGATACATTGCAACTGAAATCTGGACTATTCCATGTATCCAACGCCTTTCTGGTTCCTGAGTATCGTGCCATAAGTCTTCAAATAAATCATGGGCAATATAATACTGCCCATCATTAAAATTTTCAATTCCACTGCAAAAGCGCTGGTCCTTAAATGCTTCCACAGGAGTTAGCGCTTCACAACCTTCTTAGACGGAAGTTTGCGCAAACGAATGGATTCAGGTGTAACTTCTAACATTTCATCTGGCCCTATGTATTCAAGCGCCCTCTCTAAATTCATCTGAATCGGAGTCTGAAGGGCATCCAGCTCATCTGCGCCAGCAGAACGAATATTTGTTAGCTGCTTTGCTTTACATATATTAAGTTCTAGATCCTGCGGGCGGCTATTTTCGCCAACAATCATGCCTTTATATACTTTAGTGCCAGGCGTAATGAAAAAGACACCACGATCTTCTGCACTCTTTAATGCATAGAAAGTTGCTGTTCCTTCTTCAAAAGAAATTAATACCCCATTGCGGCGAGCATCGAGATCACCTTGCATTCTGCGATATTCAAGGAATGAATGGCTCATAATCCCCTCACCTCGTGTTGCCCGAATAAAATCACCACGGAAACCGATCAAGCCCCTTGATGGCACAACAAATTCAAGTTGGGTTCTTTTGTCAATTCCGGTTTCCATATTTTGCATTTCACCTTTGCGGACGCCTAATTTTTCAATGCAATTACCAACAGATTCCTCTGGAACATCGAGCACTAGTGCTTCATAGGGTTCGCAGGTGTGTCCGTCAATCGTTTTAAATATTACTTTGGGTTGAGATACTTGGAATTCAAAGCCTTCCCGCCGCATGGTTTCAATTAAAATGCCAAGATGAAGTTCGCCACGCCCACATACGGAAAAGCGATCTGGAGAATCTGTTTCTTCAACCCTAAGTGCAACATTGGTGAGAAGCTCTTTCTGTAAGCGATCTCTCAATTGGCGGCTGGTAACAAATTTACCTTCCTTGCCGGCAAACGGTGAATCGTTTACACAGAAGGTCATCTGTAGGGTTGGTTCATCAACCTTAATTAGAGGAAGCGCTTCAGGATTATCAGGACAGGCGACTGTTTCACCAATATTAACATCATCAAAGCCAGCAACTGCAACAAGATCGCCTGCAAATGCCTCTTGTATTTCTATCCGTTGTAAGCCTTTAAAACCAAGAAGCTTGCTAATTCTTGCTTTTTTTACGGAGCCATCATCTTTAAGCAAAGCCGCTGTCTGGCCGTTTTTAATGACTCCATTGTGTATTTTGCCAATTATGATTCGGCCGAGAAAATCAGAATAATCAAGGGTTGTTACCTGTAATTGCAATGGCTTTTCAGGATCGCCAATCGGTGGTGGTACATGACGTAAAATTGCATCAAAAAGTGGTTTCATATTTTCACTTTCTGTAGCCATATCTGGCTTGGCGTAACCACCCAGGCCACTACCAAATAAATATGTGAAATCACATTGATCGTCGTCTGCGCCCAGTTCAATAAATAAATCAAGAACTTTGCTAACAGCGATTTCAGGATCGGCTCTTGGTCTATCAATCTTATTTACGAAAACAATCGGCCGAAGACCCTTTTCAAGAGCTTTCTTAAGCACAAATCTGGTTTGTGGCATCGGCCCTTCATTGGCATCCACAATCAATAAACAGCCATCAACCATTCCCAGGACCCTTTCCACTTCGCCACCAAAATCAGCGTGGCCAGGGGTATCAACAATATTGATTCTTGTGTCGTTGTAATCAACCGCTGTATTTTTTGAGAGAATAGTAATGCCCCTTTCCCTTTCCAGATCGTTGGAATCAAGCACGCAAGTAGGAACAACTTCCCCGTCTCGGAAAGTTCCGGATTGCTGAAGGAGGGCATCTACAAGGGTAGTTTTGCCGTGGTCAACGTGGGCGATAATCGCGATATTGCGAATCGCTGCGCGCATGGTGCTGGCGCTCATCTCGGAAAAATTTCTAACGGATTACCAAGCGCAGCTTGCGACAGGGCTTGGCTTTCGCGACTATACCCCCCGCTGCTCATGTTGGTTTGCCGGTTGAAAGCGTTTCAAAGCATCGCTGGTGCCTTCAAAGCGCCAATGCCAGGGTTCATAGCTCACCCCCTGACGGTTGCCCAAGGGGAAGGAGAGTTGAAAGTGATAACGCTGAGCATTGTTTTGCAGCCAGTAAAAAGCTGGGGTGGTTTCAAAATCCACCGACAGGTTGGATTGAGGCAGGCTGCCATCGCCCATATCGATTGCATAGCCGGTGCTGTGCTCTGAATAGCCAGGCGGGGCACTTACTTTTGCCCTTGCTTCTGCAGTTTGATTTCGCTCAGATTTCACATCAAAGAAAATCTGCTTCTGGGTGCTCATCGAGCGGTAGGCACTGATTAAGCGAAGCTCAACTCCATCAGTTTCTGCTGCACGGCGCATCTGCTCATAGGCCGCTGCTGCATCTGCCTGCAACAACATTCCTGGAGCAATTTCAATGAGCTGATCCGCAGTTGCTTCCGGGTAAGGGAAATGCCCCAGCAGGCGGCCGAATTGATCTGGTTTCACATCAATTCCAGCCACCAGTGAGGGAGCTAAAAAGCCCTGACTGATTTGATCCTGGAGCAAAAATAAAGCTGCGAGCCCAGTGCCTAGAGCCAGTGCCACGCTTAAGACAACGGGTCCAATTGGTAGATCACGGGATTTTGCCCCTCGCGGTACTCGCCGGGCGATTGGAACGTCTTCTCGAATGCGTTGCATTCAGACTTGCTTATGAAATCACAAAGATCGTAGTGCTGAACACCAATTTAACCAGCGGTGCCAGTTGGGACAGTGTTAGCTTTTAGGAACGTGAATTCCTTTCTTAGGATTTATTAAATGGTGCGTGTAGCAGTTGTTGGAGGTGGTCCGAGTGGTTCTTGTGCAGCTGAGGTGCTGGCAAAAGCAGGATTAGAAACCTGGATTTTTGAGCGGAAGTTAGATAACGCAAAGCCCTGCGGAGGTGCCATACCCCTTTGCATGGTTGAGGAGTTCAACTTACCTGAATCGATCATTGATCGGAAAGTTCGTCATATGAAAATGATATCTCCATCAAATCGAGAGGTTGATATTAATTTAGAAAATCAAGATGAATATATAGGTATGTGTCGCAGGGAAGTGATGGATTCATTTTTGCGTGAACGCGCCGCAGAAAATGGCGCAAAATTAATCAATGGACTTGTTACTAAAATTGATACCGGATTGAAGCGCCAAGGACCTTACAAGTTATATTATTCAGACTACAGTTCCGGGGATTCAACCGGTGTAGCTTGTAGTATTGAAGTAGATATTATTATTGGCGCAGATGGTGCTAATAGTAGGGTTGCTAAAGCTATGGACGCAGGAGATTACAACGTAGCCATTGCTTTTCAAGAAAGAATCAAATTACCTCCTGAAGAAATGAAATATTATGAAAATCTGGCCGAAATGTATGTAGGTACAGACGTTTCGCCTGATTTTTATGCCTGGGTATTTCCTAAATACGATCATGTGGCAGTGGGAACTGGAACCATGCAGGAAAACCAAAGCCTAATTAAGAGCCTCCAGCAGGGCATTCGTGAACGGGCAAAAAAAAGACTTCTAAATGGTGAAGTGATCAAGGTAGAGGCTCATCCGATTCCAGAACATCCCAGGCCCAGGCGAGTGGTTGGTCGCATGGCCTTGGTGGGTGATGCCGCTGGTTATGTTACAAAAAGTTCAGGAGAAGGTATATATTTTGCTGCTAAAAGTGGCAGAATGTGCGCAGAACAAATCGTTGAATCATCTGCGGCTGGAAGTAAAGTACCTACCGAGAAAGATCTCAAAGTATATTTGAAGAAATGGGATCGAAAGTACGGAGCTACATATAAGGTTCTTGAGTTATTACAAAATATTTTTTACCGCAATGATGCAGCACGAGAGGCTTTTGTTGAAATGTGTGATGATAAAGATGTACAACGTCTTACATTCGACAGTTATCTCTATAAGCGAGTTGTTACCATGAATCCTTGGCAACAATTAAAACTTACCTTTCTAACTATCGGTGCCGTTTTCAGAGGAAATGCTCTTGCTCCCGCCCATTACGTCCCCGTTGCCAGTGCCGTAAGAACGGAGGAGGAAGCAAACTTAATGCTAACTACAGGGGCTATCAAAGGTGGCATTAAGACAACTAAAGTCTGCTAAAATATAGGCTTGATTTTTAAGTACTCCAAGCATATTTAATCTATTTCTTCTTATATCATGATCTTCAACCATTACCATTACACTTTGATCACCGTCAAAAAAGTTTGCCAATATGTTCGAGCTACTTGCTAATATATTTGCTAGTTCCACATAAGCTTTTGAGCCTTTGTTGCAAACATCTTCCAGTTGCTTTAACACTTTATACATTTCGTGCTCACTTGTTTTTTCAAACAATTTTATATCAATAACCTCATCAGGTCTTATTGTGAGTGGGTTTAGTTCTGCTTTTTCAGCAAGCTTTGCAGCCCTTTGAACAACAACTTGTACCGCTTGTAGTGAGCCCTTGCGCCGTAGTTCCGCGAGTAATTTCACTCGCATTTGCCCATCTGTAACATTATTAAGGATTCTTTTTGATTCATTAGTTAGGCCGGCTACCGCCTGTGCAATATCTAGATCGCAACCCTGCTCCTGTAGCAAGCTTAGAAAGCGTTGCTGTAAAAATTCAGCTAATTCAATTGCCAATTCATTTGAATTAATTGTTAAATGGGGTAAGAGATGAAACCAATGTTCGCAGGCATTTTGTAGTAGTTCCCATAGATTCAAGCTCCAATTCATGTCCCATAACAAAAGTAGAAGCGCATTGCCTGCTCGCCTCAATGCGTAGGGATCAGATGATCCACTTGGACGGTCTCCCTTAGCATAAATACTAAGAAGTAATTCCAATCGTTCTGCAATAGCTAATAAATTTCCTTCTTTTGATTTGGGTAAAACATCACCCGCCCCTCTTGGCAGGTAATGCTCAAGAACAGCTAAGGCAGTTGCTCTGCTTTCTCCTTCAGCTAATAAATATTTAGCACCCATTATTCCTTGCAGCTCGGGAAACTCAGATACCATCTGGCTTACTAAATCATGTTTGCAATAGTGGGCTGCTCTGCTGATTTGTTCAGCTTCAATTTTACTTATTTCCCCATTCATTTTTATTAATTCAAATACGCACCATTCCAATCTTTCAGTACGATCAAGCAAATTGCCCAAACCCGCTGCAAAGCTTACCCGTGCAAGCTGGGAACGACGTTCCTCACATGTAATTGCTTGATCTGCCAACAGAAAAAACTGCGCATCTGCCAATCGTGCTTCTAACACTCTTTCATTGCCGCGCTGCACCTGCTCAACAGCTTCGGGTAATGAATTTGTTATACAAAGGAATTTTGGCAATAGATATTCGCGCGCACTAAGTGATAAGGGATCTACAACTGTATTCCTTGCATAAAGAGGAACGTAACGCTGATGAACTCGCATTACAGTGCATAGCACCTCTGCCGGTAAATCTAAATAATGATTTGGCACAGCGCCTATTATCATTAAGGGGGCTTCAACTAAATCTATTAACTCTTCAAATAATTCCTTAGGAAGGTCTGGCTTTGCTTCAAGTTTTGCAGCAGCCATATTTATACTATCGCCAATAAGTTTAGCTCTTTCTTCTCTATCAACAATTACTCCTTCGGCTCTTAATTGATCACTATATAACAACCCACTTGTTATTTTTATTTCTTCTCGGGCCAGGCGATGGCCACGGCTGAAGCAGCTGCTCACAATCGTTGGATCGGTATTTGTAAGTTTCACTTCAAGCAACTCAGCGTCCAGCATTGCAACCAACCAGCGCAGAGGCCTTGAAAAGCGCTCCTCCCCGCTCCCCCAGCGCATAAATCTTCTTCCCTGCAATGCATTGATCCAGGTGGGAATCGCCTTGGTGAGCACATCAACGCAAGAACTGCCTGCCTCCACCACAGTTGCGAATACAAAAGGTCCCTTTGCTGTTTCCCTTATTTCGAGGCTCTCAGCTGAAACTCCACAACGGCGGGCAAAACCAAGGGCTGCCTCCGTTGGTTTCCCTGCGCTGAAGGCCTGGCTGCCTGGTGGCCCCTTGCGCTCAAGGCTCTGTTGCTTCCCTTGCGATTGGAGATCTTCAACCAAAACCGCGAGGCGTCTTGGGGTGCTTGTGCAGTGCAGCTTGCCAAAATCCAAACGATGCAGCTGTAATTCCGCCTCAACCAACTGCTGTAACTGAGGTATGGCGAGTCGAGCGAAATCGGCCGGGAGTTCCTCGGTTCCGATTTCCAACAGAAATGTGGGCAACTTCTTTTAGTTTCTTCTTCAACTTTATGAATCCATCGGGCTGGATTGTTTATGGTCGTTGCTAAGACGTTGATCCGGAGCCTGAGCCAGCCTGTGACTATTGCGCCAACTCCTTTGGCTTCTAAAGAACCCAGCAAATTTGAGCAGTTAAAGGCAAACAGCCAGCACCTGCGAGAGCCCCTGGCAAGCGAACTAGAAAACGATTTGCCCTTCTTCACTGATGGGGCCGTGCAAATCTTGAAATTTCATGGTTCTTACCAGCAAGACAACCGTGATAACCGCCTCAAGGGGCAGGCTAAGGATTGGGGAATGATGTTGCGCTTGCGCAGCCCAGGGGGCAAGGTGCCCGCTCAACTTTTCCTTGCTCTGGATCAATTAGCCAATCAATACGGCAATGGCAGCATGCGTGTTACGACACGGCAGGCTTTTCAGCTTCACGGCATTGCAAAGCAAGATCTCCGCACTGTGCTCGCATCAATAGTTAGGAATCTGGGTTCAACCCTTGCTGCCTGTGGCGATATCAATCGCAACGTGATGGCTCCCGCCGCCCCATATGAGGGCCTTGGATACCCAGTTGCTCGCCGTTTAGCAGACGATATTGCTGATCTATTGGCACCAAAAGCAGCTGCAGGGGCCTACTTAGAACTTTGGGTAGATGGGGAAAAGCGCTACAAAATTCGTCCGTCAATCGCCTGCAGCAAGGTGCGTAAGCGGCAGCTCGAGGGCAAGCTCAACAGTGGTGATCCAGAGGAGCCCCTCTACGGCTCCACCTACATGCCCCGCAAATTCAAGGTGGGCGTAACGGTGCCTGGAGACAATTCAATCGATTTGTTAACCCAGGATCTTGGCCTTGTTGCGTTTACTGATTTGGCTGGGAAATTGAGAGGTTGCAATGTTTACGTGGGCGGTGGGATGGGCCGCACTCACAACAAGGAAGAAACCTTTGCCCGTTCAGCTGATTGCCTTGGTTATGTAAAAGGAACCGATATTCTCGATCTTGTGCAGGCCGTGGTGGCTTTGCAACGTGACAACGGCGATCGCGAACAACGGCGCCATGGCCGCATGAAATATCTGATTCATGATCGGGGCATCGCCTGGTTCCGCAGCGAACTTGAGCGTTATTTTCCTGGCGGCATTACCGCAGCTTTAATAGAGCCAAAGCCTGTACTCGAGGATTATTTGGGTTGGCACCAACAGGGCGACGGCCGTTGGTTTGTTGGTCTTCCCTTGCTTTGTGGCCGGTTGGATGGGGAACGCAAAGTTGGCTTAAGAAAACTTGTGGAGCGTTATCTTCCCGAAATACGGCTTACCGCTAATCAAGATATTTTGCTTTGCAACATCGCCCGTAACCAGCGTCAGGAAGTAGCAGAAGCCCTTGCTGAAATCGGCTGGACAAATCCAGCGGAAACAAGCCTCCTTTCACGCCATGCGATCGCCTGCCCTGCGCTGCCAACCTGCGGACTTGCCATAACTGAATCAGAAAGAATTCTGCCCTCAGTAATTGAAAGACTTGAAAAATTGCTTGAGGCGGAAGAAATTACAACACCTATTCTGCTTCGTATGACGGGTTGCCCAAATGGCTGCGCTCGTCCGTATATGGCTGAGCTGGCTTTAGTTGGTAGTGGTGTTGATCAATATCAACTCTGGTTGGGCGGCAATCCAGGCCTCACGCGCTTGGCGCAGCCGATCCTCGATAAACTCCCTTTAATGGATCTTGAAATCACCATTAAACCTTTGTTGCAACATTGGCGCGATAACGGGAAGAAGCAAAGTTTTGGTGACTATTGCAATCAACTAGAGAAAAAACAGCTTATGGATCTACTTCAACCGCAGGGTGCTGTTCCATAACGAGCTGAACTCATCCCACAGTGCCAGGCCCACATTTGATCTCCATAGCTGAAGTGCCACCATTCATGGGGATGCTGACTAAAACCCACCATTGCCATCGCCTTGGCTAAGTGGTTTCTATGAAACTGCCAAATTTCTTGCTCTGAGCCCGCCAACGCGTTTGCAAAGTGCTCCGGTTTTGCAATATCGCCGCAAGCATCAATTTCTCCACCCATCGCTAGGCGTACCCCATCGTTGCCCACTAAACAAAGATCAACCGCTGCGCCAGTGCTGTGGGGCGGCGGTGTAAGGGGGTTTGTGCTGGGTGGCGCCCATAACGCTTCCACGGCCGCAGCCGTAGCCCCTGGCTGGGCAAGGCTCCAATCCACCATGTATTGCTGCACAGCAATTGGCCGCCAGGCATCAAATACAAGTAGCCCACATTTCAGTGGACCTTGTTGCAATATCAACTGAGCTTTAAGAAGCCGCAGCAGCACTGCTTGGCGTAGTCGAAATGGGTCAATTCCCTCAGGATATGGAGCCCCTAAAACTGCATACGGGTGGGGCTGCCAGCGAGCTAAGCAGGCTGGAAGGCTAACTAGAGGCTCCCCACAATCATGAATGCTTAGTGAATTCCAGGGTCGTTGCATATGAAATAAATTCAATTTAGGCGGGCAGCATTTGCTAATTTTTGTTTTTGTAAGGCAAGATCCTCAGCCAGCTGGCGATGTTCTATCAATTCAGGATCTGCTGCCAAGATCGCTTGGGCTACATCGCGAGCCTCTTCAAGGATACTGCCATCATCACTAAGACTGGCAAGGGCAAGATCAGGTAGGCCTGATTGCTGAGTGCCCAAAACCTGTCCTGGCCCCCGCAACCTAAGGTCTACCTCAGCAATTTCAAAACCATCCGAGCTACGCGCTAAAACATCAAGCCTTTGTTTTGCTATCGCAGAACTGCTGTTATTAATTAGAAGGCAATGGGATGGGGAAGTTCCTCTTCCTACTCTGCCCCTTAGTTGATGCATTTGGGCAAGGCCAAAGCGTTCTGCATGTTCGATAACCATTACCGTGGCATTTGGAACATCAACCCCAACCTCTACAACTGTTGTGGAAATTAGAACTTGAGTTACACCACGGGAAAAAGCTTCGATGGCTGCTTGTTTATCAGAGCTGTTAAGGCGACCATGTAGCAAGCCAAGGCTTAAATCTGGGAACACCTCATGGGCCAATCTTTGATGTTCCTCAACAGCAGAACGAAGTTCTATTTTTTCTGATTCATCAACCAGAGGTAAAACAACATAAGCCTGATGACCAGCAGCCACCTCAGTTCTAATTAATTCCTCCGCAATCCACCTCTCCTGATTACTAAGTACTTGCGTTATAATTGGTAAGCGCCCTGGAGGAAGAGCATCTATCTGGCTTACATCTAAATCGCCATGCACACTTAGTGCAAGGGTTCGTGGAATTGGCGTTGCCGTCATAGTAAGAAGGTGGGGTTGAAGCCCTTTATTCAGCAAGCGGTTGCGTTGCGCTACACCAAAACGATGCTGCTCATCTACAACAACTAAGCCTAAACTTACAAAATTAACTGGATCTTCAATAAGGGCGTGGGTGCCAACTAAAAATTGCAACTGTCCATTAGCAAGATCCTGTAACAACGCCCTGCGACGAGGGGCTGGGGTGGAGCCAGTAAGCAGATCAACGGTAACATTTAAATGAGGCATCCAACTACACAACTTCTCATAATGCTGTTGCGCTAAAACTTCAGTAGGGGCCATCAAGGCGCCCTGGTGGCCAGCATCAATTGCACATAAAAGCGCCGCAATAGCAACTACAGTTTTGCCACTTCCCACATCTCCCTGCAATAGGCGAGCCATCGGTTGAGGTTTGGCCATATCAGCTCTTATTTCCTGAAGCACACGTGCTTGTGCCGGCGTAAATTGAAAGGGCAATAACTTCTGAAAATTAAGTAATCTATTTCCTACAGCTGAAGCTGGCAAAACTGGCGCATTCTTAAGTTTAATCTGCAAACGTCGTAAACCAAGAGCTAATTGCAAAAGCAGAAATTCATCAAATACAAGGCGACGACGACTTGCCTGCAGAAAGTCTGCCGATTCTGGCTGATGTATTTGATAAAGAGCCTCCCTTAAACTTATAAGTTTTAATTTTAAACGCCAAACATCCGGTAAAGGATCTAGCAATTGATTAACAACAGGAAGAATTTTTATAACCGACTCCCTTAAGCGCTCTGCTACCAATCCTTCGCCTAAGGGGTAAACAGGAAGCAGGCGACCAATCTGACGCGACTGCAATTTTGTATTAGGAGTTTCTAAAATCTCCAGCAATGGATCTTGAAGGCTGATGCCAAAACGGCTTTCCTTTACAAGTCCACTAGCAGCGATCCTTGCACCAACAGGATATGAGCGCATTTGCTGATGAAGCCAAGCGGTGCTTGTAAAACGACGGCCAGCCATAAATTTACTAATTTTAAGTTTTCCACTTGGATCTTGCAATTGCAAATCAAGAATAGAAAGATTTGGATTTTTAGGGCTTACAAATGCATGGCAGCGCTTTACGGTTGCCACAATTGTTGCTGTTGAGCCTGGCTGCAGGCTGCTAATTGGTACTAATTGGGAGTAGTCAACATAATCCCTTGGGTAATGATGTAATAAATCTTTAACCAGCCATAAATTTATTTTTGCAAACTGTGTGGCTAGTTTTGAACTGATACCATCAATCTGCCCAAGTGGTGTATTTAGATTGAAAGTAGATAGTTTACTAATACTTTCTGAAGTATCTATATCTATTTTTTCTAGCCGTAATCTAGGAGCTGATGGGGATGATGTAGGTTGAAGCTCTGTTCGCCATTGATGAAGACTACGGCGCAGATCAATTACGATGCGCTTTCTCTGATCTACAGACAAGCTGTTGTAATTGTGAAATCCCTCCGCATAATTCCGCAGTTTTTCTTGCTGATCTGTTGTTAAACCAGCTGGGGGCTGCGAGCATGATGCGGCCAAAAAATTATTAAATTGGCTGCGTTTGCCTTGAATATTTAAATAATCAGCACCAACTTCAAGGCCAAGGCTTTGCTGTAGCCGGGTAAACCACTGCTCTAATTCAATTGATATTTGCCCTCCCTTCAAGAGATCGGAGTTTCGTCTTGGCGGCTGTCTTTGATCCACTGCTGTTCCGCTTTTCGGGTGGCCAGCTGCTGCTCCCAGTGCTGTGCTCTTCTCGCTATTCTGAGTAATTTTGTATTAATTTGGTTGATTCGCGCCCGAATAGAGCGCAATGATGGGTAGAGATATTCCATATCGCTGCTGCGTAACAAAACCCCATGCAGCGAAAAATCTTCACTGCTCCCTAGGGGATACGGCAAGGTTATCGCTATCAAATTTGCTGGAGCCGAGAGAACATCAGCACTACCTTCTTGCACAGCGTCTAATAAGGCGATTGGCAAAACGTTGCGAATAAGCCCCCTGCGATGCAACTCAACATTTACAGCATTACTAAGGTTTCTCAATCTACGCTCGAGGGCAAAGTCCCATGCCATCAACCAACGGTGCAGTGCGAGGGGCTCATGGGGCATTGGAAATGAATGCTGTAGATGTGATACCCCTTTAAATGAGGCAGCTGCAAGCATCTGTTGAATTAGCTTAAAAGTAGCCGGAAGACTTTCTTCATCTTCTTGATTATTTTGACTAAAGTCCCGCGGATTAAATCCATCCATTAATGGAGCTAATTCCAAAGATAAAGAAATTGAACCTGGAGGCAGGTTTGATTCAACTACTTCATTTTCAAGTAGTTGCGGTTCAGGATCATGCTTCTGTAGCTTAATCGCGAGCTGCAAAAGCTGCTCAACGTTGAGAAAGCTTGAACAACGGCCACAAAGCCAACGAAGTCTTGTTCTAAATTTCCAGCGCACCTCTTCTTTGAGATTATTGAAATTTTCCGGTTGGTGCTGAGTAACTAATTGAAAAGTAGCTTGAAAAACAGCAGGTTCTAACTGTACTTTTAATATAGACAAATACTCTTCAAGCAAGGGGTAAAGGGCAAGCACAGCCCTCTCTCCCTTAGCTTGAATTAAAGAAAGCTGAAGCAGGGGTTCAGAGGATGCCCCCATTTCGCCGTTAATCAAACAGCCATGGCAGCAACTTCAGCTGCAAAATCTAATTTTTCTACCGCAATACCCTCTCCGAGAGTGTATCGGGTGAATCGTCTTACTTGAATATTTTCCCCCAGAATACCAGCTACTTGCTTAACTAATTCAGATACTGTTAAAGAACTATCCTTTATATAAGGTTGCTCAAGCAACGCCAACTCTTTCAATCTTTTTGCCACTCTACCTTCAACTATTTTTACCTTCATCGCTTCTGGTTTATTACCGAGATCATCACGACCTGATTCGATGGCAGATTCGCGTTCAGCCACTTCAGGGGGAATGCTGTCTGTAGAAACAAATTCAACGTTTGGACATGCGGCAATCTGCATTGCAACATTACGAACTAACTCTTGAAACTTTTCGCCCCTAGCAACAAAATCAGTTTCGCAATTTATCTCTACAAGCACTCCAACCCTTGCGCCGGTATGGATATAGCTTCCAACTGAACCCTCAGCTGCTGTGCGACCCACCTTCTTTTCAGCTGAGGAAATTCCTTTTTGTCGTAGCCATTCAGTAGCTTTTTGAAGATCGCCATCAACCTCCAGGAGTGCTTTTTTGCAATCCATCATCCCAGCGCCGGTTTGGTCGCGCAGTTCTTTAACTAGTTTCGCTGAAATTTCAGCCATAGGAGGCACTGGGGAGCAGGGCGGATTGTAGAGCGGAATGGAGCGGAGAAGCAGGAGGGAATTTAGCCCTCATCCTCTTGTTCGGCGCCTTGATCATGGGCGCCATGGCGGCCTTCATTGATGGCGTCTGCCAGGCGGCCGATCACCAACTGCACCGAACGAATTGCATCATCGTTGCAGGGAATGGGCACATCGCAGAGGTCTGGATCGCAATTGGTATCCAACATTGAAACAAGTGGGATATCTAGCTTTTGACATTCCAGAACCGCATTGTACTCGCGTTTTTGATCAACGAGCACCACAACATCTGGCAGGCGGCGCATATTTTTCAAGCCACCAAGATACTTCTGAAGTCTGTCTAGCTCCCTGCGTAGCACCGCTGCTTCCTTTTTGGGACGCATGGCAATGGCACCGGAACTTTCCATCCGTTCCAAATCCTTAAGGCGATCAATCCTCGCCCTCATGGTGGTCCAGTTGGTGAGCATCCCCCCCAGCCAGCGCTGGTTTACGTAGCTGGCACCACAACGGGCAGCCTCTTGGGCGATAACTTCAGCTGCTTGCTTTTTAGTGCCTACGAAGAGGAAACGTTTGCCGGAACGAGCGGCACTGCGTGTCCATTTGTATGCATTGTTCATGCAGACGGCTGTCTGCACGAGGTCGATGATGTGCACACCATTGCGGGCGCAATGGATGTAGCGCTGCATCTTGGGATTCCAGCGGCGGGTCTGGTGGCCAAAATGGGCACCAGCCTCCATCATCTCGGAGAGGGTAACAACTGCCATCGGTGGGTTTCGGGTTGGCCACCACCCGCCAGGGAAGCTCGACCATTTGGTCTTACTTCACCCGAAACGTGCGGGTGTGCGGAATGAAAGAACTTACTAAACTTACCAGTTGGCCTGACGGGCTTGTTTAAACATTGCCTCTACACCAATCCGATTCAAGGGCAATCTCAGCAGTTCCATAGCCAAGCCAGGTTTTCCTATCTTGATTAACCAAGCCAGAAGGGGCTTCAGAGTATTCACATTCAAAATTCCACCGAGAGTTAACAAATCCCATAACAAGCGATGAAGGGCTGTGTATTGAATAATGAAACGCACTCTTCTGGTGGGATGTTTGCGATAAAAAACCAGGCCCATTCGGGCTCGTTCCTGCTCTTTTCGCACTAAATCGGGAAGTTGTTCAAGGCTTAAGGCTGGATGCCAGTGATATCCCACCGCGGCAGGGCAGCGTACTAACAAAACACCCATTCGCCGAAGCCGTTCACCAAGTTCCAGATCTTCCCAACCATAAAGTTGAAAGGCAGGGTCAAACAAACCCGATTGCACTAAAACACTGCGATCGATAGCTACATTTCCAGTTGCAAAATATGCCCACGAGAGATCACTGAGCTTGTGGGGTTCACTGCATGGGAATTCAAAATTGTGGGTGTTTATTACTGCGCCATAGGTAAAACACAAGCGATTACCGCGATCTTTCCAGGATTTTCGCAAGGAACGGCTGTGTTCAGCAAGAAAACTTGGCAACACAACTAAATCGCTATCGATAAAGATAATTACTTCGCCTTTGGCTTCCTTAACACCAAGATTTCTACCGAGAGCGGGGCCGCCATGTTCTTGGCACACCAGCCTCAGGTGAGTTAGCTGCTGTTGATTTTCCTGTAGCCAGTCGACGGTTCCGTCCGTGGAACCGTCGTCTACCAATACAACCTCAAAATGGTCGCCTTCTTCCAAACCCTTCTGGGCTTCAAGGGCAGCCAGGCATTTGCTCAATATTGGCAAACGATTATAGGTTGGAATAACAATGCTAAAAAGCATCTATACCTGCGGATTAATCGGCAGCGCCACCGTTGTTGGCAGTACCGGTAACGCCGTTGCCGGCACCTTCACCACGACCATCATTGCGCAGCTTGCGTTTTTTGAATTTACGGGCGTAGGCACGGTTGCGCTCTTGCTTTTCCCGTTTTAAGTTTCTGCGCTTAGACAAAGAATCAACCCCATAGATACGAAAACTTTAGCCTGACGGGGCACTCAGATTCACTTCCTGCAATTGACCG
>NZ_JAGQEK010000049.1 GCF_024346075.1 Synechococcus sp. Cruz CV12-2-Slac-r | reverse complement strand
GGGCTGCACTACCAAATCTCAAGGTGGTGGGCTGGCAAAGCCGTTATCAACCCAGCTTGGAGCTGCTGATTGGGCTGTTACCTAAAGAAGCGGATGTGCGGGAACTCAGGTTTGAAGCAAATGGCGATCTTTGGGTGGTGAGCAGCAAGCTGGGAGCTGTGCGCTTTGGCCCCCTCGATGAGAGGCTTGGCCGGAGAGTGCAGGTGCTCAGCCATCTATCCAAGGAGTTGAGGGGCGCACCGGGAGCTCTTGGGGCTAAGGCCTTGGATCTAAGCGACCCTGAGCATCCCGAACTGGTTATGGCGGCTCCTCTTAAACGTGATCCGAATTAGTAATAACCTGGATTTAACTGGGAAACCCACACAAAAACCAATAAAAGATGTGTTCCTTGCAACCAAGATGGGTTGATTTGAAACCCTGAAGCGGTACGCCTGGAATAATGAATAGGCCACCAACTAATAGCCGCTCAATGGAGAGCTCCATAGCTGGGCAAGGAATTGTGCCTAGTCAAAGCGCGCGGATTGAAGTGATCGGTGTTGGAGGCGGGGGCAGTAATGCCGTAAATCGCATGATAGCTTCTGATCTGCATGGGGTGGGCTTTTGGGTGCTCAATACCGATGCCCAAGCCCTGTTGAACGCATCAGCAAATCAAAGGGTGCAGCTCGGCATGAAGCTCACCCGCGGCCTTGGTGCAGGCGGCAATCCAGCGATCGGCCAGAAAGCGGCAGAGGAATCAAGGATCGAATTACAGCAAGCCCTTGAGGGCACCGACCTTGTTTTTATCACCGCTGGCATGGGTGGCGGCACCGGCACTGGCGCTGCACCGATTGTTGCGGAGGTAGCTAAGGAATCTGGAGCTCTCACCGTTGGCATCGTTACGAAACCCTTCACCTTTGAAGGCCGTAAGCGCATGCGTCAGGCGGAAGAAGGTATCGCTCGCCTAGCTGAGCACGTAGATACGTTGATCGTGATTCCAAACGATCGACTGCGGGATTCAATTTCGGGAGCTCCCTTGCAGGAAGCATTTCGTGCCGCAGACGAAGTGCTGCGCAGTGGCGTTAAAGGCATCAGCGACATCATCACAAAACCAGGCCTGGTGAATGTGGATTTTGCCGATGTGCGCTCAGTGATGGCCTGCGCCGGCACTGCATTGCTTGGAATTGGCATCGGTTCAGGTCGTTCACGGGCAACTGAGGCAGCGATGGCTGCGATGAGCAGCCCGTTACTGGAATCAGCTCGCATTGATGGAGCTAAGGGTGTTGTGATCAACATCAGTGGCGGCCGCGACATGACCTTGGAAGACATGACTACCGCTTCTGAAGTGATCTACGACGTGGTGGATCCGGAAGCAAACATCATTGTTGGCGCTGTTGTTGATGATCAGTTGGAAGGTGAAATCCATGTAACGGTGATTGCTACTGGATTTGAAGGTGGCGGTATCTACGTTCCCAAACGTTTAGCGCAAAACAGCTTGCTTGAAACTGGATCAAGCAATTCAAGCCGCAACGGAGATGAAGCCGATGGCAGTGGAGTTCGAATTCCTTCCTTTCTGCTCCAACGCCAAAATCGCGCTGAGAATTAGGTGACCCGGAGTCCACGCCTGCTTCGAGCATCCCGTGTGGCTGCTGCCTTCCGGATCTGACCAGATTTAGGCGTCGGAGCCGCATGGATCCGAATCGCTCTCATGTTAGCAATAGCAGGCACTGGCAGCCCCTCCGCCTTGAGCCTCACCCCTCCCCAACTGGGCAATCAACTGCTACGCCTGAAGCAGGAGCGTGTGCCCATAAGTGTGCTCACTGCATGGGATGCGATGAGTGCCCAATGGGCTGAAGCCGCGGGGGTTGATTTAGTGCTGGTGGGGGATTCTCTTGCCATGGTGGCTCTAGGCCATACCACCACCTTGCCCGTAACGCTTGAAGCGATGCTGCAGCACGCTGCAGCGGTAGATAGGGGCTTAACCCACACGCCCATGGTGTGTGATTTACCTTTTTTGAGTTATCAATGCGGCGCTGATCGGGCAATGGCGGCGGCTGGTCGGTTTATCAAAGAAACAAATTGTCTTGGCGTGAAGTTAGAGGGGGCGGAACCTGAAACGCTTGAAGTAATTAGCCGTTTGGTGCGTAGCGGCATACCGGTAATGGGGCATCTAGGGCTAACCCCCCAATCGGTAAGGCAACTCGGTTACCGCCGCCAAGCCACCGATCCAGTGGCCCAGGAACGGCTACTACGCAAAGCCCACGAACTTGAGCAAGCAGGCTGTTTTGCCCTTGTGCTGGAGCACATTCCAGACACTCTGGCGGGCCAATTGAGGCGCGAATTACAGCTGCCAGTAATTGGCATCGGTGCCGGCAACAACTGCGATGGGCAGGTGCGGGTAACCGCCGACTTACTCGGCCTTACAGCTGCTCAACCTCCATTTTCAAGCGCTTTGTTGCCGGGCAGGCAACTCTTCAGCGAAGCCCTCAAGGGGTGGGTTGCCTCGTTGCAACCAGGCGAATAAATCTCTCAACACAGCATTGCTGAGGTTGAAGCCTTGAGGCGCCAGCAGCCGTAAACGTTCACGCCCCAGCTCCACTAGGCCTTGGGCTAGCCACGGGGCCAGCACCTCCTTTAACGCCTCCGCCATTGCTGAATCGCCGCACCAGGCGCCACTTGCCTCGAGCCAGTTCAGATCCACCCCCTCTCGGCGCCTGAGCCCCACCAGCAGCAGATCTTCCAGAGGGGGCAACGATCCCAAATGAATACCTGCTGCCACCTGCTGGCCAGGCTGCTGCAGAAGCCACTGGCCATAGGAATCCCTAGTGCGCGGACGCGCCAGCCGTTCGGCACCGGCACCAGCGGTGGCCCCAAGGCCAAGGGCCCACCACGCCGCTCCACCCCAATACACCCGGTTATGCCGTGAACTGTGGCCTGGCAGGGCCCAATTGCTTATTTCGTAGTGGCCATAGCCCAAAGAAGCAAGGCGCCCATGGGTGTATTCCAAGCGTTCAGCGGCGCTATCTAGATCAGGCAGTTGCAAATCTCCCCTGCGTTCACGCCACTCAAAAACTGTGCCTGGTTCAATTATTAAGTCGTAGATCGAAAGGTGGGGGGGCCTTTCCCCTAGGGCATCGCTGAGTTCCTCTTGCCAGTTATGAGCCGATTGCTCGGGCAGATTCAAAATCAAATCAAGGCTCCAGCTGCATAAAAGACCTGCCAGTTCAGCCTCACGCAACCAAGCGCAGCATTGACGCAACTGGGCAGCGCTATGGCGGCGCCCCAGCCGCTTGAGCGCCTCATCGTTAAAGCTTTGCCCACCAAGGCTGCAGCGGTTTATACCCCGTTGCAATACCGCCTGAAGCCAAGCTTGATCAAAACTGGCGGGATCAATCTCCAGCGTTACTTCTGCATCTGCCGCTAAGCCCCATTTACTTTCCACCCGATCGAGCAGGCCACTGATTTGGGTTACGGAAAGCAATGAAGGGGTGCCACCTCCGATATAAACAGTGGAAAGGGGGGGGCCGAAAGGGGCAGCATCTAGATCGCAATAGAGCTGCTGGAGATAGTTGTTAACGGAGCCTGATGTGGCTCCAGAAGCGTGATCACCAAGGGGAACCACCGGGAAATCGCAATAAAAGCAACGGCGATGGCAAAAGGGGATATGCACATACAAACTGCGTGGCATGCGCCGATGGAGCGGAAGCGGCACACTCATGTGAATACAGTTGCCCTGGTGAATGCACTGATCCTGCTGCTGTTTTTGGTTTCCGGCGCTGCCGCTGGCTGGCTGGGGGTGGATTTGCTGCCAGACAGACTGCTGCTGCAGGTCACCAATATGGATGGGCTGCGCTTGGTATTGGGGTGCTTTGGCGCCCTTTTTGGTGTTGTGGCAGGGCTGTTATTTCAGCAATTGCGCCAAAAATTAATGACTCAGGTGCGCACTATGCCTACTGATTTATTAATCAGCAGGGCCGTGGGTTTAATTCTTGGTTTGTTGGTAGCAAATCTGCTGCTGGCTCCAATTTTGTTGTTGCCCCTGCCCTGGGAGGTGGGATTTGTAAAACCGCTGGCGGCAGTGCTGAGCAATGTGTTTTTCGGGGTAAGCGGCTACAACTTGGCCGAGGTGCACGGCAGAACCCTGCTGCGTTTATTTATACCGAGTAGCAATGAAGCCCTGCTGGTGGCTGATGGGGTGTTGCAACCAGCAAGCCCCAAAATCCTTGATACCAGCGTGATTATTGATGGCAGGGTGCAAGGTTTAGTTGATTGCGGCATTTTGGAAGGCCAGGTGATCGTGGCCCAATGCGTAATTGATGAATTGCAGCAACTTGCTGATTCCGGTAACGCCGAGAAAAGAGGTAAGGGTCGCCGCGGTTTGAAATTACTTACTGAAATGCGTAAGCAATATGGTCGGCGGCTTGTGGTGAATAACACCCGTTATGAGGGGTCTGGAGTAGATGAAAAATTATTGAAACTCACAGCAGATACAAACGGGTTGCTACTCACCACCGACTACAACTTGGCCCAGGTAGCTCAAGTGCAAAACATACGGCCCCTCAATCTCAGTGAATTGGTAATCAGGCTTAGGCCTGAGGTGCAACCCGGTGATTTGCTGCAACTAAAGATCGTGCGGGAGGGCAAGGAACCACAGCAAGGAGTGGGCTATTTGGAAGACGGCACGATGGTGGTGGTGGAAGGGGGCCGCAGCAGCATTGGCGAAAGGCGAGAGGTAGCGGTAACAGGGGCCTTGCAAACTCCTGCGGGGCGGATGGTGTTCGCCCGTGCCACCGACCCTCGCTAGGCTCGTTGCCTTCGCAGTTATTTGATGGTTTCGGCAGTATCAGCACCCTATTCAGAAGGGGGAAGCAGTTCATTCCGCACACCACCCCCAGATCTGCCCTCTCTTCTGCTGAAAGAACGCATCGTTTATTTGGGTTTACCCCTGTTTTCAGACGATGACGCAAAGCGTCAAATGGGTATCGACGTTACTGAATTAATAATTGCCCAATTGCTCTACCTTGAATTTGATAATCCTGATAAGCCGATTTTCTTTTATATCAATTCCACTGGCACCAGTTGGTATTCAGGAGACGCGATCGGCTTTGAAACCGAAGCTTTTGCAATCTGCGACACGATTAAATACGTGAAACCACCTGTGCACACAATTTGCATCGGCCAGGCCATGGGAACTGCCGCAATGATTCTTTCTGCAGGCACCAAGGGGCAACGGGCTTCATTACCTAATGCCTCAATCGTGCTGCATCAACCCCGCAGTGGCGCCAGGGGACAAGCCACCGATATTCAAATTAGGGCTAAAGAAGTGCTGCAAAACAAGCGCACAATGCTTGAGATGCTTTCTGCAAATACCGGCCGCAGCCCTGAACAACTAGCAGAAGATTCAGACCGCATGACCTACCTCACACCCCAGCAAGCACTCGAATATGGCCTGATTGATCGGGTCTTGAGCAGCCGTAAAGATCTTCCCAGCTAACGCTTCATCATCAAGCCGTCTAGAAACCACCAACCCACTGATTAATCACCATGCCTATCGGTACCCCCAGCGTTCCTTACCGCCTTCCCGGCAGCCAATACGAGCGCTGGGTTGATATTTACACCCGCCTCGGTGTGGAGCGAATTTTATTTCTTGGCCAAGAGGTAAACGATGGGGTTGCCAATGCCTTGGTAGCTCAAATGCTTTATCTAGATTCAGACGACAGCAGCAAACCGATCTATCTCTACATCAATTCTCCCGGTGGCTCAGTAACAGCAGGGCTTGCTATTTACGACACTATTCAATATGTGAAATCAGATGTGGTAACAATTTGCGTAGGGCTTGCGGCATCCATGGGGGCATTCCTATTAGCTGCAGGCACTAAGGGGAAACGGCTTGCCTTGCCCCATAGCCGAATCATGATTCACCAACCCCTAGGTGGCACTAGCCAAAGGCAAGCAAGCGACATTGAAATCGAAGCCCGTGAAATTCTGCGCCTCAAAGATCAGCTAAATCAACAATTAGCCGAAATGACAGGTCAAAACTTAGAAAAGCTGGAAAAAGACACCGACCGCGACTATTTCCTCAGTGCCGCAGAAGCGCTGGAATACGGCCTAATCGATCGGGTGATCAGCAACCCAAGCGAGGCCTAAGAGGGGCGTTTGGGTAGGCTCAGTTTTTATGCCGCCCGTTACTCCGAATGGCCACCCTCTACTACGACAACGACGCTGATCTTGATCTGCTCAACGCTAAAACGGTAGCCATCATCGGTTACGGCTCCCAAGGCCACGCCCACGCGCTGAACTTAAAAGACAGTGGCGTTGATGTGGTGGTGGGCCTTTATGAAGGCAGCCGCTCAGCCGAAAAAGCGAAAGCAGACGGTTTGGAAGTGTTGAGTGTGGCCGATGCCTGCGCCAAGGGCGATTGGATCATGGTGCTGCTGCCCGATGAATTCCAGAAGGCTGTTTACGACGCTGAAATAGCCCCCCATCTCAGTGCAGGCAAAATTCTGAGCTTTGCCCACGGCTTCAACATCCGTTTCGAGTTGATCAAACCGCCAACGGATGTGGATGTGGTGATGATCGCTCCAAAGGGGCCTGGCCACACCGTGCGCTGGGAATATCAAAACGGCATGGGCGTACCGGCTTTATTTGCCATCCATCAAGACGCCAGCGGTAATGCTCGCGAGCTGGCCATGGCCTATGCCAAGGGCATCGGCGGAACCCGCGCCGGCATTTTAGAAACCAACTTCAAAGAAGAAACTGAAACAGACCTCTTTGGCGAACAGGCCGTGCTTTGCGGCGGCCTTAGCGAATTGGTAAAAGCTGGATTCGAAACCCTGGTGGAGGCTGGTTATCAGCCCGAGCTGGCCTATTTCGAGTGCCTGCATGAGGTAAAGCTAATTGTTGATTTAATGGTGAAGGGCGGCCTCACCGCGATGCGAGATTCAATCTCCAATACAGCTGAATACGGCGACTATGTAAGTGGTCCGCGCTTGATCACAGCTGATACCAAAGCGGAAATGAAGCGGATTCTCAGCGATATTCAAGATGGCACCTTCGCGCGCAACTTCGTAGCCGAGTGCGATGCCGGCAAGCCAGAAATGAACAAAATTCGTCTGCGCGATAGCCAGCACCCAATTGAGCAGGTGGGCACAGGCCTGCGCTCAATGTTCAGTTGGCTGAAAACGGCCTGATCTGGCCACTGCTACTGGTGGTTCTTGCCAGTGGCCTCGATCGGCTGCTGGGGGATCCGAAACGCTGCTACCACCCGGTAATGGCAATGGGTGCGGCAATTGCCTTATTGCGTATTTGGGCAGAAGCCTGGGCTGGAGAAAACACCTGGAGGCTGCGCTTAGCGGGCTTTGCGATCACCGCTCTGCTGGTGGGGGGCAGCCTTGCCGCTGGTTGGGGGATCGAGCGCCTAGCGATATGGCAGCCAGCTACAAGCCCCTTATTAATTATTGGAATGGCCAGCGCTCTTGCGGGGCGCAGCCTGGCCGTAGCAACGGGAGATGTATTGGCAGCTTTGGGGCAGCAACCGGAGAATCTTCCCCTTGCCCGCAAACAATTGAGCTGGCTTGTTGGTCGCGATACAGCAGGGCTTGATAGCAGCGAAATCCTGCGGGCAACAGCTGAAACCGCCAGTGAAAATGCAGTGGACGGCTTATTTGCGCCACTATTTTGGCTGCTGTTGGGGGCCGTTCTGTGGTGCGCTGGGTTCATGGGCGCTCCGGGGCCATTGGCCTTGGCCTGGGGATTTAAAGCAAGCAGCACTTTGGATTCAATGCTGGGCTATCGCACAGGAAAATTGCGGTGGCTTGGCACTGCAGGGGCACGGCTTGATGATTTATTGGTTTGGCTGCCCTGCCGCCTTGTGGCCCTAAGCCTTGGGCAGCTGCGCGCTGCACTTAGAGATGGCAAACCTGATCCATCCCCAAACGCTGGGGTATCCCAAGCTGCTTACGCCCATAGGCTTGGAATAAAAATGGGAGGCGCTAATCATTACGAAGGGGTTGAAATTATTAAGCCACTACTTAATAAAAATGGCAGAGAAGTTCAAGCCGCTGATATAGTTGGAATCCTGCGCCTAAATAGAATTATTGCGCTGCAATGGCTAGTTATTGTTATTACTTTTATTATTGTTGCTATTTTAGTAAGCGCCTTTGTCGGAGGGAAATAGCACAACTCCCACTGTTCGCAGAATGATCAGAAAATCAAGTAGTAGAGTGTGGCGACGCACATAATGCAAATCGAGCTGCACCCTGCGCCTGTAGGTGAGATTATTACGACCTGAAACCTGCCATAGGCCAGTGAGGCCAGGGCGCACAGAAAGCACTTCATTCATTGCAGAACCATATCTACGAATTTCATCTTGTACTATTGGCCTAGGGCCAACAACACTCATTTCACCAAGCAAAATATTTAATAATTGAGGCAATTCATCTAAACTAGTTGTTCTTAAAAATGAACCAATTGGCGTAATGCGAGGATCATTTTTTAACTTGTGATCGCGAGCAAATTCCTGCCTAAGCATTTCCGAACTATCAAGAAGAGCCTGCAAACGTTTATCCGCATCAACCTGCATTGTGCGAAATTTAATACAACCAAAACGGTGGTATCGCCTGCCAATGCGCTCCTGCGTATAAAAGACAGGCCCCCTGGATGTGAGCTTTACCAATAGAGAAATTGCAAGTAATAGGGGTAAACCAATACTGAGTAATGTGAAGGCAAATAAAATATCTCCAGTGCGCTTAAGTCCAGCACCAGGACGCAATGGGTATCTTCTTAAAACAGCTAGAGAAGTATTACTGAGCTCTAGAACATTTGATGGCTTATGGGAACTAAAAGATTTGGGCGAACGCGCGAGCATTAGCACCGAATGAATTTCACTAACCGTACAAATCAACGCAACCGCCACCAGTGCAATTGGGTCAGCTAAACCACAGGCACAGCAGCGAAAGGATCGTGATTGTGGCTATCCCACAGTTTTTGCAGCAATAACTGCAAACGAGTTCTAAATACCTGGGGTGCAAAGGTTTCGGCATGGCAACGCAAGCGCTCAGCTGGCAATAATCGCCAGAGTTGGCCATCTTCAAAAGCAGCTAAAGCAGCTTGCAATGAAGCCAGTTCCTGATCTGGAAACAATAAACCTGTTGCAGTGGCAGCATTTTGCTTGATACAGAGCACCGAATCTCTTAAGCCACCTCGACCCAAACCAATAACCGGTGCACCAGCTGCCATCGCCTCAACTGGAGCGATGCCGAAATCCTCAACACCTGCAAATACATAGGCGCGGCAGCGGGCCATCAGCTGTTCCACCTCTGCCGCAGGGCAATAACCAAGGAAACGCGTATTGGTTTTGGCCATGGCCTCTAAGCGCTTCCGCTCTGGGCCATCTCCCACCACCACCAGCGGCAGGTTGAGGGCAGCACAGGCGCGCACCACAAGATCTACCCGCTTATATGGCACCAACCTGCAAACACACAGATAGAAAGCTTCCCGCTGCTGTTGCCAATCAAACCTTTCCACGGCAACAGGGGGGGGAAGAACCGTTGCAGAACGCCCCCAATAACGGGAAATCCGTTGAGCACTGAAACGGGAATTAGCAATTAAATGATTCGGCCGCATAGCGCTGAGCACATCCCACATACGCAATTGATGCAGTTGCCAGCGCACCCAAGGCCCAAGGGGCCCCTGCGCCAACTGGGAAGCCTGAAGATAGGCATGCATCTGATCCCAGGCATAACGAACGGGGGTATGCACGTAACTAACGTGCAGCTGCTCTGGGCTGGTGAGCACTCCCTTTGCAACAAGATGGCTGCTGCTCATCACCAAAGGAAAGCCCTCAAGGTTGAGTTGCTCTATTGCCAGAGGTAGTAGTGGCAAATATTGCTGCACATGGCTCTTACCAAAAGGCAACCGCTGGATGAATGAAGTGCGTATTGAACGCCCCGCGAGCCAACTACTGGAGCAAGAGGATTCGGCATCCACCAGGCTGAAAAGTTGGGGTTGCAAAAGTGCATCCAGCTGCTGCACCACCAATTCAGCACCGCCCGCTGAGCGGGGGCTGAACCATTCGTGCACCAATGCCGTGGGAAAAGGGAAAATGCTCATCGCCGTGGAGAGTAGGCGCACTCCACAACAAAAGCTCAAGCTAAGTTGCGGCTGAGCTTTTTTAGGGGCAGGCTAAGGGCTAGTTGAATTAACAACTTGCCCCTGCGCTCCCTGCTGGAAGAGGCCCTAACGGAACCTGCTATTTGGGTTACGGAGCGGTTCCAGTGGCATGCAACCTCAGTGGGTATCGCAGCTCTTTGGACAGATAAACAGATTCCAGCTCAGCCCCCCTTTGAGCAAGCATTGCAGGAGGGCTTAGCGGTAGGTATTGATTTGAGTCGGGAGGAAAGAGAATTTCATCAGTTGAGCCAAGGGCTTGTATTACTGTTTCATAGCTAAACTACTTAAATGGATCAGTCACTCCTGCTACCTGTACTCGGGGGCACCGTATTGGTGCTAATCGTTATCGCGGGAACCGTATTTGTGTTCCTGAAACCAAGCGATACTAAAACTCCACCACCAAAATCCTGATTTTAAAACTGTGAATTATTTGCAAGCGTTGTTCAAGACCTGCTTAACAGGTATTTTCGCAGGAATTATGTTGCAGCCCATAGCTGTTCGTGCACAGTTATGCAGCTTCATAAGCCCCATTGGCGGCAGCGGGAATACAACAGTTGTTAAAAGAGTTGGGGCGCCAAAATTATCGCCAATTGGAATTGCTCTAGGTCGTACAAATTGGAATACAGATTTCGCTGTGAATCAAGCTTTCAGCAACTACAAACTATTTTTTACAGCACAATCTACCGAAAAAGCAAGATACCCAGTGCAGGCATTTCTAAAATTTAGCGATGGAACAAACCTACAAGTAGTTAATGAATTGATCACTCCGCCTATGGGAAGTGGAGCGATGTTTGGTCCATTTAATGCGGTGCAAGGCAAAACAGTTAGCCAAATAAATTTCAAAATCGGTGCTAGCGCAGATCCTGGAAGCACTGGATTTAGCTATAGGATTTCAGTGCAGGGCTGCAACTAATAAGATCAACACTCTTGTTTTTAGCAAATTGCTTAGCGCAGGCTTCTAAGTAAATCCTACTTATTGAAGCTACAAGTTCTTTCATTTTAAAATGATCATATACATCTTTACGAATTAGCAATGCATCACCATCATTAATAGCTAGATCAAATTGAATTTGGGTGGTTTTTATTTTTCCTTCTAGAAAAACATCACTTACTGGTGTGGTATAAATTAGTGTTTTATTATCCAAACAAGCCGCCTCCCATTGATGCCAAGAATATTTATGCAAAAGCCGAGAACTGCTCCA
>NZ_JAGQEK010000048.1 GCF_024346075.1 Synechococcus sp. Cruz CV12-2-Slac-r | reverse complement strand
CACCAGTGCCACTTTTGCTGGTTCTGCTACACCAGCGAGCAAAACCGCTGCCCCATCCCCGAGCTGCTCCTGTAGTTGCTGCGCGGCGGTTTGCATTCCATCAGCGCCAATCCCATCAAGCCGGGCCACCAAAATTTGATAATCCCCAACGGTTTCGGCCTGGTTCAGCAATGCCGCTGCTTTAACTAATGCCAATTCCTCCCGGGCTGCAGCTAGAGCCTTACCAGTGGCTTTTAATTCCTCCTGCAAAAGCGCAACCCGTTCCAGGATTTCAGTGGGTTGCACCTTGAAACGTTCAGTGAGCGCTTTAACCACCTCATCTCGTTGGTTTAGGTATGGCAACAGCGCTGAACCCGCCACTGCCTCGATACGGCGCACACCTGCAGCTACCCCAGCCTCGCTAATAATTTTGAACACCCCAAGTTCGGCGCTATTTGCCACATGGGTACCACCGCATAACTCCATCGACACACCCGGCACATCCACCACCCGCACCAGGTCTCCATATTTCTCACCAAACATCGCTACCGCTCCCGCTGCTTTTGCCTGCTCAATCGGCATCTCACTCACCTGCAAGCTATGGGCTGCAGTGATCCAGCTATTGATTAACGCCTCAATTTGATCCAGCTCCGATGGGGTAATGGCACGGGGCGAATGGAAATCAAAACGAAGCCGATCAAAATCCACAAGCGAACCGGCCTGGGATATGGCGGGATCCACCAACTGCTTCAGGGCCGCCTGCAGTAGGTGGGTGGCGGTGTGATTTGCCTGAGCGCGGCTGCGGCTAAAGCGATCCACCTGGGCCTGCACCACATCACCCACCGCTATAGAACCGCTTTCAACCTGGCCGCTATGTACATACACATTGCGGTTGCGTGTAACCGAATTTATCGCCACTTTCACAGCAGAATTGGCGAGCAGGCCCTGATCGCCAACCTGGCCACCCCCTTCGCCGTAAAAAGGAGTGGCATCCAAAATCAACTGCACCTGATCACCAGAATTAGCCTGCTGGGCTACTGCACCATTTACCAATAACGCCAATGCAGTAGCGGTTTGGTTTAGCTGTTTGTAGCCATTGAAGGTAGTAATAGCTGAAACTGCAACCACTTGATCAATCGCAGCCTGCAAGGTGAGATCAATGCTTACCGCTGCGGCCTTGGCCCGCTCCCGTTGGGCCTGCATTGCCATTTCAAACCCGGCAAGGTCCACCTTGAGACCATGCTCTGCGGCGATCTCCTCAGTTAGCTCCAAAGGAAAACCATAGGTGTCGTAGAGTTCAAAAGCCTGTTCACCACTTATCTGCAAGGGGTTAGCAGCCAACAGCTCCGCCAATAACTTCTCACCACGATCAAGGGTTTCAAGAAACCGGGTTTCCTCGCGAGCGAGCTCCACCAGGATCAACTCACGGCGCTCAAGCAATTGGGGATATGCCGCAGCCATCAATGCAATTGAGGCTTCTCCCATTGTCGCTAGAAATGGCTTTTCAATACCAAGTAGCCGTCCATGACGCACCACGCGCCGCAATAGGCGCCTAAGGATATAGCCACGGCCCAAGTTGCTAGCTGTTACGCCGTCACAAATAAGTTGCGTAATTGCCCGCGAATGATCGGCGATCACCTTTAAAGAAGTTTGCCCTTTGGAATCAAGATTTTGATAGTTAATAGCTGCAAGATTTGCTGCTGTTTCAATTAATGGATAGATCAGATCAGTTTCATAGTTGTTAGGCACCTGCTGAAGAATTTGAGCCATTCGCTCAAGGCCCATGCCGGTATCAATACATGGCTTTGCGAGAGGAGTTAGCTCCCCTTCTGCGTTGCGGTTGTATTGCATAAATACCAAGTTATAAAACTCGATAAAACGGGAGTCGTCTTCTAGATCAATGCCGATGTCGCCTAGTTCTGGTTTGAAGTCGTAATAGATTTCTGAGCATGGTCCGCAAGGACCGGTGGGGCCAGAAGCCCAAAAATTATCGGCTTCATCCATACGAATGATTCGATTTGGCTTAACGCCTACCAGATCGCGCCAGATCTGCTCTGCTTCGTCGTCTTCCCTGAAAACACTAACTACCAAATTTTTTGGATCAAGCCCATACACCTCAGTACTCAGCTCCCAAGCCCATTTGATCGCCTCTTCCTTGAAATAATCAGCAAAGGAAAAATTACCGAGCATCTCAAAATATGTGTGATGCCGCGCCGTACGGCCCACATTTTCAATATCGTTTGTGCGTATGCATTTTTGGCTGCTGGTAACCCGCGCCGCAGGCCGCTGCTGCTGCCCCAAAAAAACGGGCTTGAATGGCAACATGCCAGCGATAGTGAGCAGCACCGTGGGATCTTCCGGCACCAAGGAAGCGCTTGCCATTGGTTTATGGCCTCGCTGCTCAAAAAATTTAAGAAAAGCAGCACGAATTTCACTGCCGCTGCGGGGGGTAATTGCCATTTCGAAGCATTTCAAACCTGATGCAGCCATGATCTCGCAACGGCGATTCAATTCGCTGCCAGCGCCCAGCCATAGTGATGCGCTGGGGCGCTATTTCCTATGACCCTGCTGCATGCCGCGTGGCTGCAGAATTCTGCTCTGCCTTGCCTTGCCCTTTGGGCTGATAACTGGCAGGTAGCAACACCAATCGAGCTTGATCGGCTGGAGGCACCCCCGCTCCATCCGCTTGCTTTGTCTGAACCTGAATTATCAAATTGGTTGCAGCAACAGAAATTGTTGCCAGCAGGAACGCAGCATTTGGAATTGCAATTAAGCCTGCCCACCCGCAGTAATGGCCTGCCTTTGATGGCGGGTGAGTTGCTGCCAAAACAGCTGGAATGGTGGCCTTGGCGGGTGTCTGCCCTTGTATTACCAGCTCCCTTGGCAGCCACCTGGCTGAGCAAATTACCGCTAACTGGAGGCGGCAATAATTGTCTCAGCGATGAATTGCTCTGGTGGAGCCACCTGCAGCGCTGGGTATTGAGCTTGATCGCCCGGGGGCGTTGGCTACCGGCCGTGCATACAAATCGCTCTGGCCTTGCTAGTGGCCGTTGGGAACCGTTGCTCAACCATGAAAGCGACCGCCGCCGCCTGGAAGATCTAGCTAGCCGCATGCCCGCAGCAATCCACTGCGCCAATGCTCCTGAAATAGCTGAACTGGCCTGCATGCGACCAAGTGCGCCCCGCTTGCAACTCGCGGAAATTATTGCCGTTCTGCTCGATAGCCAGCTGCGTTCAGATCAAGCAACTTATTTCAATGAAATAGAAACTCCAAAATTAGACCCCTTACTAGCTGCCTGGCAGAGCTCGTTGCATTGCAGTGCAGCCGATTTGGAGCTTGTGGAAGGGGATTGCCAACGGCTGGCTTCCGCCACTGCCCATTGGCGCGAAACAGTGGCAGGAAGGATGGCTCCAGCAAGGGCTGTATTAGAGCTGCAGGTGCCAGCAGAGGGCAGTGAACTGTGGCAACTGCATTTCGGCCTACAAGCAGAAGCGAATCCAAGCCTGCGTCAACCCGCTGCAGCGGTGTGGGCCGCTGGGGCAGGCAAACTTCAATTGGGCGACATCAATGTGGCGGATCCAGCGGAATTATTGCTGGAGGGTTTAGGTAGGGCCTTAGTGGCTTTTGAGCCCCTCGGTCGCGGCCTAGAAACTGCCACCCCTGAGCAGATGCAATTGGCTCCAGCAGAAGCATTTGTGCTGGTGCGAACCGCTACTGCTCGCCTGCGTGATGTGGGGGTGGGAGTGGTGTTACCCGCAAGCCTCAGCGGCGGCCTAGCAAGCCGGCTCGGCCTGGCGATTAAAGCCGAATTACCAAGCGGAGCAACAGGTTTCAGCCTTGGCGAAGATCTCGAATGGAGCTGGGAGTTGATGATCGGCGGTGTAATGATCAGCCTTAAAGAGCTGGAACGGCTACAAGCAAAACGAAGTCCGTTGGTGCAACACAAGGGGGCATGGCTTGAATTAAGACCGGGTGATCTACGCAATGCCGAAAAGTTTTGCGCGCTTAACCCACCCCTAAGCCTTGATGACGCCTTAAGGCTCAGCGCAAACGAAGGGGAAAGCCTGCAGCGGCTGCCGGTGCATCAATTTCAAGCCGGTCCGCGCCTGCAAGCGGTGTTGGAGCAATACCACCAGCAAAAAGCCCCTGATCCGCTACCTGCACCGGAGGGATTTAGCGGGCAGCTACGGCCATATCAAGAACGGGGTTTGGGTTGGCTTGCTTTCTTGCATCGCTTCAACCAAGGCGCCTGCTTAGCAGACGACATGGGCTTGGGCAAAACAATTCAACTGCTGGCGTTTTTACAACACTTAAAAGCAGAAAAAGAATTGCGCCGCCCCGTATTACTGGTGGCTCCCACTTCAGTGCTCACGAATTGGAAACGGGAAGCGAATAAATTCACCCCAAAACTAAATCTAATTGAGCACTACGGGCCAAAAAGAGCAGCGACAGATGCTGCGTTAAGCAAAAGCCTAAAAGGGATAGATCTATGTTTAACAAGCTATGCCTTATTGCAAAGAGATAGCAATCTATTAAGCAATGTGGATTGGCAGGGGGTGGTAATAGACGAAGCCCAGGCAATCAAAAATGCTGCTTCAAAACAAAGCCAAGCTGCACGCCTGCTGGCAAAACCATCGCGCCAAGGGCGTTTCCGCATTGCCTTAACCGGCACACCAGTGGAAAACAGGGTTAGTGAACTGTGGGCACTAATGGATTATCTCAATCCCCGCGTGTTGGGAGAAGAGGATTTCTTTAAACAACGCTATAAGTTGCCGATTGAACGCTATGGAGATACGGCATCATTAAAGGATCTAAAATCCAGAGTTAAACCATTTATATTGCGCCGTTTAAAAACAGACAAATCAATAATTACAGATCTACCAGAAAAGCTTGAATTAAATGAATGGGTTTCCCTAAGCCCAGAACAACGCCGCTTATATACAAAAACCGTAGATGCAAGCCTGGAGGCAATCCAAAGAGCACCTCTTGGCAAAAAAAATGGCCAAGTTCTTGCTCTGCTCACACGTTTAAAACAAATCTGTAATCATCCCGCCCTAGCGCTTAAAGAAGAAACAGTAGGCGAAGGTTTTGCAAGCAGATCAGCTAAATTGCAACGGCTTGAAGAATTGCTTGAAGAGCTTTTAGAAGCCGGAGATCGTGCATTATTATTCACTCAATTCGCCGAATGGGGGCACTTATTACAAAGCCACCTGCAGCAACGCTGGCAGCAAGAAGTGCCCTTTTTGCATGGTGGTAGTAGTAAAAATGCTAGGCAAGCGATGGTGGATCGCTTTCAACTAGATCCGCGGGGTCCGCAATTATTTCTACTTTCGTTAAAAGCTGGTGGCGTTGGTTTAAATCTAACAAGAGCAAGCCATGTATTCCATATAGATCGCTGGTGGAATCCGGCTGTAGAAAATCAAGCAACAGACAGGGCCTACCGCATCGGCCAACAAAAGAAGGTGTTAGTGCATAAATTCATCACCACCGGCTCAATTGAGGAAAAAATAGATCAGATGATAAAAGAAAAAGCAAAACTTGCAGCCGATATTGTTGGCAGCGGCGAAGAATGGTTGGGTGGTTTGGAATTTACACAGTTAAGAAACCTGGTGGCCCTGGAGGAAAACTAAAATGACAAGCGGCAATAATATCACCACCCAATTAGGTAAAGATGGATTGGGAGAGCAGCCTTGGTGGGTGCTCGAGTGGATGGAATTAATTAATTCATATCGCTATAAGAAGCGCCTTGAAAGAGCTTGGATTTATGCCCGTGAAGGCAATGTAATTTCCATTAGGTTTGAAGGGCGTAGGGTACAAGCGGAGGTGCAGGGCACTGAATCAGAACCTTATAAAGTGCAATTGTGGCTTGATGTATTAACTGATGAAGATTGGGAATTTGTATTAGAAGCCCTCAGCCAAAAAGCGCGCTGGGCTTGCCAGCTATTGGCCGGGATTATGCCGCAGGATATCGAACGAGCCTTTGCCGCCAGTGGCCGCAGATTATTCCCTTTTAAATTAGAAGAAATCGGTAGTGAATGCAGCTGCCCAGACAAGGCAAATCCCTGCAAACATATCAGTGCTGTTTATTATTTGATGGGTGATCGTTTTACTGAAGATCCTTTTGTTTTATTCCAATTACGGGGCCGTAGCCGCAAGCAATTACTGCAGGCGCTAGCAGAAAAGCGCAAAATAATATTACAAAACAAGCAAGAAATTCCAGGTGCTTCTATTAATCAAGCTATTGAAAATTATGTAGATGCCGAGAAATGGTGGCAATACAATTCGCCATTAGATCCTGATTTAGTGGTGATCACGCCAGCCCTTGACAGCAGTGGCTTAGCAGAAGCTGGTGATCTACCACTGGCAGAGGAACCGCTTTATCCACAGGCGAAACAAATATTTTTGGAACACCTGCGTGAACATAGCAATCAAAAAGCGCAAGCAGCAATGTTGCTGGCGATGGCAACAAATGCAACTCCGTGAATCAAAACCAAAACAGCCCCAGCGATCCCCCCTGGCTTAGCCCTGAAACCCTGGGGCTGGTGGCTTTATTATTACAATCACATCAAAAATATTTTGGTAGGCCTCTATTACAAGCGAAAGGCACTCGCCTTGCAGCTCAAGAGCTGTTCATACTAGACCAAGTGATTCTTTGCCATAATGGCGCAGAAGATCCATGTTTTATTTATGCAAATAGAGCTGCATTGAATTTATTTAACCGCAGCTGGTCTGAGATGGTGGGTTTACCTTCAAGGCTTAGTGCAAGCCAACAGCAACGCTTTGATCGTGAAAAGTTTTTAGCGCAGGTAAAAGAAAAAAATTGGCTTGAGGGCTACGGAGGCGAACGAATTAATAGCCAGGGAAAACGGTTCCAAATTCGCGGTGCAAAACTATGGAATTTGATTGATGCAGAGTTGCATTACAGGGGCCAAGCCGCATGTTTTAGCGATTGGTGGTGGTGCGGAGAACCGAAGCCGGTAAGGAGCACCGAACCAAAAAGTTCGGTTCATACACTCCACAACAGCATTCCTTTTAACGATGCTTGATGGGTCTACTGAACTTCAACCAATGCTTACTCGCCACGCAACCCATTTCGATCTATTCGACAAACTTGAACAGCAATTAGCACAGGCCGAACGGGTGCCGGCCGCTGAAGTGCGTGAAACAAATGAAGGCTTCCAGATCAGCCTTGAATTACCTGGTGTTGATCGCCAATCAATCGATGTAAAAGCAACAGAACGCAGCTTGGTGGTTACAGCCAAACGCTGCATTCCAACATTTAATTCAACGGAAGATCAAAACCAAACACCCCAACAAAGTGCACCTGTAGTGAATGAGTTCCGCTATGGCACCTGGAGCCGTAGTTTCCACTTCCCCCGTGGCATCAACCGCGACCAACTAAAAGCCAACTACAAAGATGGCTTGTTGCATATCAATGCACCAAAAGCAGAATCCAATGCTGCTGTAACTGTTGCGGTAGAGGGTTAGTTCTGCAAAGGTGGCCCAGGGCACAGCCAATCCAACCTGCAACAACCGAGACTCACAATCTCACCCATGCATGGTTTCGGATGGAACTAATACGCGTGTGCACCAGCACCGCTCCTGGGCTGCGCATTTGGCTAAATGCTTTACGTAAAGATCTGATACGCCTTGGCCACCGCGTTGAAATCATCGATAACGGAGCAGTGCATGGGGCGCTGCGGGCAAGCCATCCCAACATTGTTGGGCTGCTTTGCCTTGATGCAACGCTCCAGCCGGATAGGGAACAAGGTGGGCTCGAGCTCCTAACCCGTTTGCAATGGCATGGGGAACCAGGCACCGATGAAACTTTGCAGCAGTTTCGCGATCAGGTATCTGCATTAGTGAGCTCGATACCGGGCTTAAGTTTGCGCAACAACAGTCCCAAGCCGGCCTTAGATTCGATCTAACGCAAATCAGCCATGGAGCCAAGGCTCACAGTGCAGCAGCTCGATATTGCTGCCGATACAACCACGTTGCGATCGCTTGATTGGGATCGCAGCCGTTTTGATATTGAATTCGGCCTGCGCAACGGCACAACATACAACTCCTTTTTGTTAAGGGGAGAACGCGTTGCCCTTGTGGATTCCAGCCATGCAAAATTCCGTAATCAATGGTTACCCGCACTAAAAGAGCTTATTAATCCCTGTTTGATCGATCACCTGGTTATTTCCCACACAGAACCAGATCATTCCGGTTTAGTTGCAGATCTATTGGATTTAAACCCAAACATGGAGGTGGTGGCTTCCAAGGTGGCGATCAATTACCTCGAAAGCATGGTGCATCGCCCCTTTCGCAGCCGAGCTGTTAAAAGCGGTGATCGCCTAGATCTCGGCGCAAATGCCAACAGTGGAATTCAGCACGAACTGGAATTTTTAAGCGCTCCAAATCTGCATTGGCCAGACACAATATTTAGTTTCGACCATGGCACCGCAGTGCTTTACACCTGTGATGCTTTTGGTTTGCACTATTGCAGCGAAGCAACTTTTGATGTTGATCCAGGTGCCATAGCACCAGATTTTCGTTACTACTACGACTGCCTAATGGGCCCGAATGCCCGCAGTGTGCTGCAAGCACTAAAACGCATAGACGCGCTTCCGCCAATAAAACTAATCGCTACTGGCCACGGCCCCTTATTAAGAGATCATCTCAAATTATGGTTAAACGACTACGGCGATTGGAGCCGTGAGCGCAGCAAAGGTGATCGCTACGCAGCTGTTGTTTACGTGAGTTTATATGGATTCTGTGATCGCCTGAGCCAAGCGATTGCTAGAGGTATCAATAAAACAGATTTGCCCGTGCAATTGGTGGATCTAAGGGGTACTGAACCCCAAGAATTGGCAGCCTTAATTGGAGAAGCAGCTGCAGTGGTGCTCCCCACCCCACCAGCCAATCGCGATAGCGATTTACAAAGCAATTGGGGAACCGTTTTAGCAGCTTTACAAGCGAAACAACCAGTGGGTTTATACGACGCCTATGGCGGCAACGACGACCCGATTGATGCTATTGCTGGCCAATTGCGCGAACTTGGCCATAGCCAAGCTTTTGCAGCTCTGCGCATTCGTAGTGTGCCTGATGCTGCCGCTTATCAATTGTGCGAAGAGGCTGGCACCGATTTAGGTCAATTGCTATTGCGCGACAAAGCGATAGCGGCGATGAAGGCTCTAGATGCAGATGTTGATAAAGCTCTAGGTCGCCTTAGTGGCGGCTTATATGTGGTAACAGCGCGGCAGGAAGAACGCAGTAGCGCCATGGTTGCTAGCTGGGTGAGCCAAGCGAGCTTTAACCCTCCCGGGCTAACGGTAGCTGTTGCTAAAGATCGTGCGATCGAGGCGTTATTGCAAATGGGCGATAACTTCGTAATTAATGTTTTGGCAGCTGAAAACCACCAGCCCCTACTGCGGCATTTCCTAAAGCGCTTTCCCCCCGGTGCTGATCGTTTTGAAGGTATAGCCACCTTAGATTCTGCCGCCATCGGCGGACCTGTATTAAGCGATGCTCTGGCATTTCTTGATTGCGTAGTGATGCAACGCATGGAATGCGCCGACCATTGGCTTATCTACGCCGAAGTGCGCAACGGCAACGTAGCTGATCAGCAAGCACTCACTGCAACCCATCATCGCAAAGTTGGAAACCACTACTAATGGAAGATCGCCGTGTTATTCAGATAGCGCTAGAGGAGGATTTGATCTGCCTGCGGGGGTTAAGCCCAAAGCGCTTGCGATTTGAGGTGGAGTATGGGCTGGAGCGGGGCACCTGCCACAACAGTTTTCTTCATACCAGTAGCGGTAATTGCGCAGCTGTTCTGGTGCATCCACCTGGGGATGCCTTTGCGGAGCCATTTTTAGAGCAACTAAAAGATTTAGTGCCCTTCACCAGCCCCCTCTCCGTGGTGCTAGGTGATGTGAACCCAAATCGGGTGGCCTTGCTGCAGCGCTTAGCAAAAAGCTGGCCCCAACTAAAACTGGTGGCATCTAATGCCGGCGCAAAACTGCTTAAGGAGTTATGGCACCAACAACGGCCGGGCACTGAGGAGCAAACTCCTCCACCAGCTTTAGCGCCATTGGAGGTGGTTAAACATGAACAGCTACTTGTATTACCCAATGGCCAAGAATTACTGCTATTGGCCTTGCCCACACCACGCTGGCCCGGCGGCTTAGCAGCCTTCCACCTCGCCAGTGGCCTATTGATGAGTGGTCGTTTCTTTGCCGCTCACTTTTGCACCGAAAGCTACGCCGAAATCAATTCCACCAGTAGTAGCGAAGATCGCCGCTACTACTACGACTGCCTGATGGCGCCAATGGCTAACCAGGTGGAAATAGTAGTTAACCGTTTAGAAGAATTAGCAATCCGTAGTATCGCTCCAGGCCATGGCCCCGCAATTGTGGATAGCTGGCGCAGCCTCCTGGCTGATTACCGCCGTTGGGGAGAAGTGCAACGCAAAGCGAGTATTGCTGTAACCCTTATTTATGCCAGCGCCTATGGCAATACCGCCGCTATAGCTGATGCCATTGCCCAAGGTATCGCCCGCACTGGCGTGCGCGTAAACAGCCTGAATTGCGAATTCAGCGACCCCGGGCTATTGCTAGATGGAATTAAGAATTGCAATGCCGTATTAATCGGCTCACCAACCTTGGGGGGGCATGCCCCCACCCCAATTGTTTCTGCCCTTGGCACCTTGCTTGCAGAAGGCGATCGCAGCAAACCTGTGGGGGTATTTGGCAGTTTTGGTTGGAGTGGTGAAGCGGTTGATCTGCTGGAAAGCAAACTTAGTGATGCAGGATTTAAGCAAGCCTTTGCAGCAATCCGGGTGAAATTCAAACCCGATGTTCAAACGCTTAAGCGCTGTGAAGAAACCGGCATGGCCTTGGCGAGGGAGTTGCAACAGCAACAAAAACGTCAACAAAAACGCACTGCTGGCGGCCTCAGTGAAAGCCGCAGCGACCCCGCAGTTCTGGCGCTCGGCAGGGTGATCGGTTCCCTTTGTGTATTAACGGCCCGTAAAGGGGAGGGGGAGCAAAGCCTTAGTGGTGCAATGGTGGCGAGCTGGGTAAGCCAGGCAAGTTTTCAACCGCCGGGTTTCAGTGTGGCGGTAGCCCGCGATCGAGCTGTGGAAGCACTGCTGCATGTGGGCGATCGTTTTGCTTTGAACGTGCTTGCCGCAGGCCGTGAATTAACAACGATGAAGCAGTTTTTACAGCCTTTTAGCCCCGGCAGCGACCGTTTTGCTGGCCTTGAATTGCGCAACAGCCCCGCGGGGCAACCCCTACTGCCAGATGCATTGGCATGGCTAGAAGCCACTGTGCAACAACGCATGGATTGCGGCGACCACTGGGTGCTCTATGCCCAAGTAACTGGCGGTGGCCTTTTTGATGAATCGGGC
>NZ_JAGQEK010000047.1 GCF_024346075.1 Synechococcus sp. Cruz CV12-2-Slac-r | reverse complement strand
AAGCACAGGCAGCACATCAGCCCAGGCAAATGAACTGAGGGCTTCCAGCAAAACCCCCCCCAAACCACCGGCCCCCACTAAACCCACCACCACTGTTTCCCGCAGAATTACATCAGCGCGGTAGGCGCCATAGGCCAAATAACCAGCTGCAAGCCCATTAAAACGAGCCATTAGCAACGCCTTTCGGCTAGAAACCCCAGCCGCCAAAAGAGCCTGTTCAGGGCGAGGATCTTGAGCTTCCAACCCCTCAAGAAAAAGCCTGCCGAGAATGCCGGCGTTATGAAATGCCAAGGCAAGGGCAGCCGGCAATAGCCCTGGCTTAAGCACAAATAACAAAAGCAAGGCCGTTAACGGCGGCGGCAAAAGCCTGGCAATTAAGCCCAGCCCCCTCAACAATGGCTGCATCAAAGCCCACGGACTAAATAGCAGCAGTAGCAATGGTGCGGCGGCAAATGCAGCTAATGCAGCAATCACAGTAAGTAAAAGCGTACTACTAACCAATTGGGGCCACGGTAGCCACCAGGCCTGCCATTGAAAAATTTGCTGATCCATTGGCCAATGCCAAGGGCCCAGCAACACTTGCCACTGCAAATCAAGCAATTGGGCCGCTGGAAATAACAGCAACAGCAACACCACAAACAGCAACAGCAATTCCCGGCCCCTTTGCCCCACAACTGCTCCGGGTTGCCACCATCTGCGCCGAAGCAAGGCGATCCCTTGCTCTAGCAAAAACATCACTAGGGCAAGGGCCCACAAACTGGTCCAGGCTTCATGAAATTGCAAAGACTGCAAAGAAAGCCGCAAATCGGCCCCAACGCCCCCCAAACCAAAAACACCTAGCAAGGTTGCTGAACGCAGGGCGCATTCCAAGCGATAACCGCCATAACTAAGCACTCCCGGCAGCAGGCTTGGGCCAAGGCCCGTTAGCAAAGCGGCTGGGCTGGGCGCCCCAGCTACACGTAAAGCCTGAAATGGTGCTTGCGGCAATGATTCCAACTGATCACTCACCACCCGTGCCACCAAAGCGCCGTAGGGAATCGCAATCGCTACAACAGCCACCACCGGTTGCAAACCAAGGCCCTGCAACAGGATTAATCCCCACAGCAATTCATGCAAGGAACGCGGCAAAGCAAGAAGGCGGCGCAACAAATCGGCTGGCCAGCGGCAACCCCAAAAGGCTTCGCTAACGGTGGGGGCAGATAGCAAGCCAGCCCCTATCCCGATTACCAGGCTTAACAACCAAGACCAAAGGGCAACAGCAAGGGTGATCGCGATGCCGCTGCAAGCCGATGCCAGAAGGCTTGGTGTGAGGCTTGGCCGCAGGGCTGCGCCAAAAAAATTTGCTATTAAGCCCCAGCCGCCGCCATGAATTTCAAA
Source organism: Synechococcus sp. Cruz CV12-2-Slac-r (assembly GCF_024346075.1). Taxonomy (GTDB): domain Bacteria; phylum Cyanobacteriota; class Cyanobacteriia; order PCC-6307; family Cyanobiaceae; genus Synechococcus_D. The sequence goes on along the minus strand of NZ_JAGQEK010000047.1, from coordinate 10,145 downwards.
TGGCAAAAACGCCAGCAGTGGTAAAAAAACCAGCGCCGGCAGCAACAGCCCAAAAACGGGGGCGAACTTAGCTTGCATTACATCTAATTTTGCGCATACAAATCATTAATTAGTTCAGCGCTAAGGCTTTTTGGGTTGCCATCAAATAACAGTTCACCATTACGTAAACCGATCACACGATCAAAACCTTGCACTAAATCTGGGCGATGCAAACTGAGCAATAAACTGCGAGGGGCTGCACCTAATTCCAACAATAATTCCAATAACCTCGCCGCTAATGGGGGATCCAACTGAGCTAGCGGTTCATCTGCCAATAGCAATTCAGCCCCCTGACGCAGCAAGCGAGCCAAGGCAACCCGCTGCCGCTGCCCTCCTGATAGTTGCTTTACAGGCACCGCCAATAAATCAGGATCTAATTCCACCTCACTAAGCACCTTGGCGCAGGCATTGGTTTCAAGGGGCAAAAAAAGATTCAGCAACACCAAAGGCCAAGGCCAAACCGCTAAGCGGCCACAATTCAGGCTTTGTTGCACACTTAATTCCTCCACTAAGCGCAGGTCTTGCCAGAGGGTGCCGATGCGGGCCTGCTGCCGTTGCCGTCTTTTACCGCTACTTGCCTTTTCACCAAACCAATAAACAGCGCCGCAAGCGGGTTTAATTAAGCCGTTAGCAACAGCAAGCAAAGTACTTTTACCAGCGCCACTAGCACCGAGCAATGCCACCCGTTCGCCACGATTCAACTGCAAATTCAAATTATTTAAACGGGGTCGCTGGCGCCCTGGCACCACAATTCCCTTTAATTCCAGTATCAACGAATTTTTCCTAGTTTTCTACCAACCGATTCAATCTCGCCATATTGAGAAGCGGGAGCAACAACAAATTGACGTGCACCAAAGAGTTCCAGGATCTGCTGTTGCTTCTGATCCGAAGGCCTAAGTGCAATCAAAGCCTTTTGTAATTTTTTTGTAAAACCAACGCCGAAGCGCTTATCTAAATTACCCTGAGCAATCCAGTGATAGTCAGGATAGGGAGGGGTACGCCAAAGCGCCAGCACCTTGGTGCGATCAATGGTGCCTTTTTTTAGATTGCTTTGCCAAACCTGTTCATTAACAGCCCCAGCGTCGTAGGCGCCGCTTTGCACCAAGGCGATAGTTGCATCATGGCTGCCGCTAAAACCAGGGGCGCCGCCTGCAAAATCATTAATTTGCACTCCTCCTTTCGATAAAAAATATTGCGGCATCAAGCGGCCAGAGGTAGAACTTTCAGAGCCAAATGTAAAACGCTTACCTTTGAATTGCTGAAGATCATTAAAACCTCGAATTGGCTTTATTCCTTGAAAACTATTCGCATTACCAATAAATATGGAGTGAAATGCAGCATCCACATCCCGTTGAGCTAAAACTTTAGCCCCAGGTGTTTGCAATCTAGCCTGCACCCCAGTGAGGCCGCCAAACCAAACCAAATCAAGATCACCATTGCGAAAACCTGTAACCGCTGCGCTGTAATCAATCACAGGAATGTATTTAACTTCCACTCCCAACTTTTCCTGCAATTCATCAGACAGCAATCCGTATAAACGATTGAGCTTCTCAGGATTTTGATCTGGAATTGCGCTGATACGCAATAACATTTTATTAGCTGATGGCCGCTGAGCCTGGGGAATCTGCTGATTTTGGGCGACGTTAGTTTCTGCTAAGGCAGGTAATTGCAAAGGCAAAAATGCAAATGCGATCAGAAATACAAACATTTTTAACTGTAGTAAAAAACTCAAACAGCTCAGTTGTGCAACCTGCTTAAGAAGTTTCCAAGCCGAGCCAATCCATCATCAATTGTTGCACTACTGACAGCGCAGGAAAGTCTTACGCACCTGTCGTCTCCAAAAGGAGCCCCGGGCACAAGCGCTAAACCTTCCTTATCAAGCAATTGATTGCAAAAATCAAGCGATGCCAAGCCATGGGAACTCACATCTGGAAAGGCATAGAAAGCCCCAGTTGGTGGCACTAGCACCAGGCCAGGCAATTGCTGTAAACCGCGGGTGAGCCGTTCGCGGCGAGCCGAGAAACTTTTTGCCATCTCTTCCACGCAAAGCATCGAACCTTCAAGGGCGGCGAGGGCTCCGAACTGGGCAAAGGTGCACACATTGCTGGTGGACTGACTTTGCAACGCAATGGCGGCCTTAAGCGCAGGCAATGGGCCCGCCAGATAGCCAAGGCGCCAACCGGTCATGGCCCAGCCTTTTGCAAAGCCATTCACCACAAATAAGCGATCCGCCAAATCGGGCGCTAATGCCGCCAAGCTGTGATGTTCCTGGCCGGGTGCAAGGAGATATTCATAAATCTCATCGCACACAACAGCTATGTGGGGATGGCGCCTCAACAAATCGGCCACCGCCTCTAATTCCCGCTGCTGCAACACCAAACCGGTGGGATTTGATGGGGTATTCAGAATCAATAAACGACTACGCGGATTGATCCGCGCCTCAAGTGCTTCGAGATCAAGCCGAAATCCGGTTGCTGCAGCACTGGGCACCACCTGCACGCTGGCTCCAGCCAATTGAGCCATTTCCGGATAGCTAAGCCAGTAGGGAGCCGGTAGGAGCACTTCATCGCCTGGATCCAGCAACACCTGAAACAGGTTGTAGAGCGCTTGTTTACCGCCATTAGTAACCAATACCTGTTCGGCGCTAACCGCCATGCCATTGGCCCGTGCCAACTTGGCGGCAATAGCAGCGCGCAATTGCGGTTCACCTGCTGCTGGCCCGTAGCGGGTGGCGCCATCTTCCAAAGCGCGAGTGGCGGCTTCTCGGATAAAGGCGGGGGTGTCGAAATTTGGTTCTCCAGCACTGAGGCTGCAGATATCCTTGCCAGCAGCTTTCAATTGCTTTGCCTTAGCGGCAATGGCCAGGGTTAAAGAGGGCTTCAGGGCCTTTGCCCGGGCCGAGAGCATCAGCAAAAAATCCAGCCATTCCAGTGTGCATGAACGCCAGTCCGTTTTGGGTACTCGCCAGCAACAACCCAGCTGAATTAGCGCAGTTTTATGCAGCGCTTGTTACTAAAGAAGCATTTTCGCGCGGATCTACCTGGGTTTTACAACTTGAAGCAGCGGGGGATCTCGTTTTTTACAGCCCATCTAAAACACGACCCCAACCCGCTCAGCCAGGCCGTTTAGCCCTTTGCCTCCAGGTTTTGCAACTTGAAGCTGCTATCAGCAAGGCCCTTGCTCTTGGCGGCCAATGTTTAGAACCAGCGCGTCAAGAAAATTTTGGCCGTGAAGCTTGGTTGAGCGATCCAGAAGGCAACCGATTACTGCTTTTGGAGCCCCTATTGGAACCACTGAAAGAATTGTGAATCAAACAAAACTTGAACAGCTCAAGGAGCTGGAGAACCAATGCCGCAGTTGTGAATCCTGCGCCCTCGCAAAGCAAAGGGAGCAGGTGGTAGTTGGTAGGGGAAACCCAAATGCCAGCTTGATGTTGATAGGCGAAGCCCCAGGTCAAAAAGAAGACGCCTGCGGCCAGCCATTTGTTGGTCGTGCTGGCCAGTTGTTAGAGCAGCTTTTGCTGCAGGCAAATCTGTGTAGCAAAAGCGATTTATATATTTGCAATGTGATCAAGTGCCGGCCGCCTGGAAATCGCCAACCCAGCCCGATTGAAATTCAACAGTGCCGGCGCTGGCTTGATTCCCAAATCAATTTGATCAATCCAGCCTTGATTTTGCTGGCGGGGGCCACTGCTGTAGCTGCAATTCTTGGAATAAAAGCAAAATTAGGCTTGCAACGGGGCCGCTGGCATCAACTACAGGAACGCAACTATCGGCCGATTTATCACCCTTCCTATCTGCTCCGTTTCCCTTCAGTGGCTGCAGGTAGCCCAAGGGGTTTAACCCTTCAAGACCTAAGGGATACAGAACAATTGCTGCGCAAAAACTAAAAAATGTGCCATGGTTTGGCTCGACCTCAAACCCCCTGCCCATGACCGGCCTTCCGGCCCGTTTCGACACGGTGATCCATCGCCGCAAAACCCGCAGCGTGCGGGTTGGTGATCTGTGGATCGGTAGTGATCACCCGGTGGTGGTGCAGTCGATGATTAACGAAGACACCCTTGATGTGGAAGGGGCCAGCGCCGGCATCCGAAGGTTGCATGAGGCGGGCTGCGAAATCGTGCGGCTCACGGTGCCTTCTTTGGCCCATGCAAAGGCGGTAGCAGAAATCCGTCGCCGTGTTGCCGAAAGCGGCGCAGCGGTGCCCCTGGTGGCAGATGTGCACCACAACGGCATGAAAATTGCCCTGGAAGTAGCTAATCACGTGGATAAGGTGCGAATAAATCCTGGTTTATTTGTATTTGATAAGCCGGATCCAAACCGCACTGAATTCAGCACAGCTGAAAGTGAAGCGATTGCTGATCGGATTACTGAAACCTTTGAACCACTGGTGAACTTGCTAAAAGAGCAAGATAAAGCTCTCAGGATCGGCGTAAATCACGGTTCTTTAGCGGAGAGGATGCTCTTCAACTACGGCGACACCCCACTCGGAATGGTGGAAAGCGCTCTGGAATTCATTCGTATTTGCGATCGGCTTGATTTTCATAACATCGTTATTTCGATGAAAGCCTCTAGGGCCCCAGTGATGCTGGCCGCCTATCGCTTAATGGCCCATCGCATGGATGAAGAGGGTTTTCACTACCCCCTGCATCTAGGTGTAACGGAAGCGGGTGATGGTGATTACGGACGTATCAAAAGCACCGCAGGCATCGCCACCCTTTTGGCCGACGGGCTTGGCGACACAATTCGTGTTTCGCTAACGGAAGCGCCAGAAAAAGAAATTCCGGTTTGCTACGGCATCTTGCAAGCTTTAGGGCTTCGCAAAACAATGGTGGAATATGTGGCTTGCCCCAGTTGCGGCCGCACCTTATTTAATTTGGAAGAGGTTTTACACAAGGTGCGAGCTGCCACCGACCACCTCACCGGGCTCGATATTGCCGTGATGGGCTGCATTGTTAACGGGCCTGGCGAAATGGCCGATGCAGACTATGGCTACGTGGGCAAAACCCCTGGCATCATCTCCTTGTATCGCGGCCGTGAAGAAATTGGCCGGGTTCCAGAGGCGGAAGGGGTAGATGCGTTGATCGCTTTGATCAAAAGTGACGGTAGATGGGTGGAGCCAGAGGGCTGAATAAGCGTTACGTTAAGGAGATCAATAAAAGCTCGATGAGTCAACTCGGTTTTCGCCGCATTGCGTTAGTAGCTCTTGCCGGAGCCGGCAGCCTGGCTGCGGTTGTTGTGTTGGGAAGCGACTTATTACTTGGCAGCAGCACAGCTGCAATCATTTCCGATAGCCCTAAAGAGGTGATGGATGAAGCCTGGCAGATTGTATTTCGTGATTACTTAGATACCACCGGGAAATACACAGACGACAGATGGAAGATTTTACGGCGCGATGTTCTTAATAAAAGCTATGGCAACAAAAAAGACGCCTATGAAGCTATTCGTGGAATGCTCGCCACCCTGGATGATCCCTACACAAGATTTTTAGATCCGAGGGAATTTAAAGAAATGCAAATAGATACCTCTGGAGAATTATCCGGAGTTGGCATTCAATTAAGCCTCGATAAAGATACAAAAGAGTTAATAGTTGTATCACCTATAGATGGTTCGCCTGCATCCAGAGCCGATGTGAAACCAAAAGATGTAATTACTCAGATAAATGGTAAAAGCACAAAAGGAATGAGCACAGAGGATGCGGTTAAGTTAATTCGCGGGCCAGTGGGCACAAAGGTTTCAATTCAATTGCGGCGCAATAAAACGCAACTTGTAAGTGTTGATTTAATCCGCGATAGAATTGAAATCCATGCTGTTGACAGCAGGTTAAATACCACACCGGATGGCAGCAAGGTTGGTTACATTCGCCTGAAGCAATTCAATGCAAATGCCACCAAAGATATGCGTGCAGCTATCAGAGAATTAGAAACCAAAGGCGCCCAGGGTTATGTATTAGATCTACGCAGCAATCCAGGCGGTTTATTAATGGCCAGCGTTGAAATCGCTCGCCAATGGTTGGATGATGGAGTGATTGTGTCTACTAAAACCCGTGATGGGGTACAAGATATAAAACGTGCTTCCGGGAAAGCACTTACAAAAGCACCTGTGGTGGTATTAGTTAATGAAGGTTCTGCCAGCGCTAGCGAAATACTTTCAGGAGCGCTTCAAGATAATAATCGTGCTATTTTAGTTGGCCAAAAAACATTTGGCAAAGGGCTAGTTCAATCGGTGCGCGGCTTATCAGACGGCTCTGGTATGACTGTAACAATTGCCAAGTATTTAACACCTAGCGGCAGAGATATTCACAAATTTGGGATTCAACCTAATATCACGGCAAAACTAACTGAAGATGATGCAAAAAATTTAAAGTTTGACCAACTCGGCACTAAAAATGATCCTCAATATAAAGTTGCTGAAACTGCATTAAGCAAGCAGCTAAATGCTGCGAGTTCTGAAATTATTAAAGCGAAAGCATTTAACCCAAATACAACAAATTTACCTGCAGCATTAGAAACTCAAAATAAGGAAGATTAAGCCGCGCCGCCTACGGGTTGCATGATTCCACCACCGGGATTGGAGTCGTCATCGTCATTACTGCTGTCTTGCTGGAGGAGCGCAAATAAACCAAAACCTGCGCAACCAAGCAGAGAAAGCACAAAACCGATACCTGAGGAACCAGCGCCAAGATCTAAAACTGCCCCTAGGCCATCGCTCAAATCAACAATTGCGTTCATTACGAATCTTTAAGTTCCCAAATTGTAACGAACTTTTGCGTAACTGAGGCTTTTATGGGGTGGGAATCTGAGCGGCCATCTGTTCAAGCCAATTTTTGAGTTCCTCCAGTTGTTTATCGGCTGTTAGCACCCCAAGGCCGCGGGCTAAAACCTTTGCCGTGGTGCCACTACCGGCCTGATAAACAAGCCGGCCATGCAAATGGCTTGGCAAACCTTGGCGTAAGCGCCGAAAAGCGGGTTCCTCCATCGGGGTTTCAAGGGCAATATTCGGTTTTTCTGGCTTGATGCGCGAAAATCCGCAGCGTTTTGCCAGCAATTTCAACTCCATTACCTGCAGCAGTGATTGCACCGCTGGCGGCAAGGCTCCGTAACGATCAATCCAATCAGTTGCAAGCTGCAGCAATGCTTCTCTGCCATTGCAATCAGCAGCAGCACGATAGGCAGCCAACTTTTCGTCTGCTTCGGTGATCCAATCGGCTGGGATAAAGGCAGTGATGGTGAGATCAATCTGGGTTTCATCCACTGCAGGGATGTCTTGGCCTCGAATCTCAGCTAATTCCTCCTGGAGCATCTCCATGTAAAGGTCAAAACCAATCGTTTCCATCTGGCCGCTTTGCTCAACGCCGAGCAGGTTGCCAACGCCGCGGATTTCCATATCGCGCATTGCCAGCTGATAACCGCTACCGAGCTGGGCAAATTCTTGAATTGCCCGCAGTCTTTGGCGGGCCGCCTCCGTTAGGGAGGAATCGCCCGGATAAAACAACCAAGCATGGGCTTGGATCCCACTTCTGCCTACCCTGCCCCGCAATTGATATAGCTGTGCCAGGCCAAATTTCTGAGCATCTTCCACCAGAATTGTATTTACCCTTGGGATATCAAGGCCACTTTCAATAATCGTGGTGCAGAGCATTACATCTGCTTCTCCAGCATTAAATGCCACCATGGCGCTTTCTAATTCACCCTCTGGCATTTGGCCGTGGGCCACTAATAAACGCAATCCAGGCAGCATCAAGCGCAGCTGTTCAGCCACCTCTTCAATACCAGCAACCCTTGGTACCACATAAAAAACCTGGCCACCACGATCAAGCTCTTGGCGTATAGCGCTGCGCACCGCCTCCTCATCTAAAGAAGCGAGATGGGTTTTGATCGGGCGCCGCAATGGTGGTGGAGTAGTGATCAAACTCATCTCTCTAACCCCAGACAAACTCATATAAAGAGTGCGGGGTATTGGAGTAGCTGAAAGGGTAAGAACATCAACATCTTTGCGCAACACCTTTATCTTTTCTTTTTGGCTAACACCAAAACGTTGTTCTTCGTCTACAACAAGTAAACCCAATTGCCTGAAATTTGTACCTTTGCCTAAAAGTTGATGGGTGCCAACCACCACATCTATTGCCCCTTCTTGAAGGCCGCTAAGAATCTCTTTACGTTCGGCGGTGGTGCGAAAGCGATTTAGCAATGCCACCTTTAAAGGATATGGGGCATAGCGCTCACTCAAGGTGCGCCAATGCTGTTGAGCGAGCACCGTTGTGGGAGCGAGCAAAGCGCATTGCTTACCAGCTGTTACCGCTTTAAAAATTGCTCTAATTGCAACCTCAGTTTTACCAAAACCCACATCGCCACATACCAAGCGATCCATCGGTTTTGATGTTTCCATATCGCGTTTCACATCCGCAATCGCTTTTACCTGATCCGGCGTGGGTTCATAGGGGAAAGAATCCTCTAATTCCAGCTGCCAGGGGCCATCAACAGGAAAGGCAAACCCTGGTGATTCATGGCGTTCGGCATATAGCTTCACCAGATCAAATGCAACTTTACGAACAGCTTTTCGCGCCCGTTCTTTTGCTCTACTCCAAGCAACACCACCCATGCGATTTAGCTCTGGAGGTGAATCTGTGCTTGCTCTAAAACGACCAAGACTTGCCAATTGATCTGCAGCAACCCGCAATAAACCGTCGGCATATTGCACCACTAAGTAATCGCGAGCATCACCGGCGATAGCTAGTTTTTCTAGTTTTAAAAAGCGACCAATGCCATGGTTGCGATGCACCACAAAATCACCGGTTTGCATCCGGTTTGGATCAATCGTGCGGCTAGCAGCCCTACGCCTGCGCCGCACATAACCACTGGCGGTGAGATTATGTTGACCAAAAAACTCTCGATCTGTAATAAGAATTAAACGCCAAGCGGGCAACTGCAAGCCCTCCAACTCAACATTACCCCTAGTTTTTAAGGCTATTGGTGTTTGCTGCTCAAGCAAACGTTCAATCGCTGGAAAATCATGGGGGTTTGGTATGAACTTACTTATGCAATTATGCTCCTCTAATAATGCAACTGCCCGGGATGGTTGGGCTGATAATAGCCACACTCGCGCCTTATCTTGCTGAAATCCTTTCACCAGAGCTGCTAATTTACCAAATTGATTTGGATAAGCAGTAACAGATCTACTAGCAAGATCGAAATTGTTGGGATGGTTATCAGTTTCTGCTAATTCAGCAAGATCAAAACCAGCAAATTCCTGCAGCTGAGCTAAGGAATTAGCAATTGGTTTATGTAAATATTTTGGTAATAATGGAGCCCCATCAGCTAAACATTCAGCGCCCCATTCCTCTTGATAATGGTGCTCAACATGATCAAACCACTGCTGGCCATGGGCTAATAATTGACGCCTTTCATCAACAACAACCATGGTGCTAGCGGGCAAATAATCTAAAAGCGAACTGGGTTCAGCCCAAGCCAAGCCCATCAGACGCCGCATCCCCTCGGGCGTATCACCCGCTAGTAGTTGCTCTAATGCCTCAGTTGCAAGCAGCCGATCCAATGTTTCTGGCAATTGCTGCCGCAACGCTTGAGCTATTAGAGGGCTGTAGCTGGTGGGGGTAAGCCGCACCAAATCCACGGCATCAAGGGAGCGCTGGGTGCCGGGATCAAATTCCTTTAATTTATCTAAATCGTCGCCAAAAAATTCAAGCCGCACCGGTAATTCAGCGCTAACAGGAAAAAGATCAACGATGTCGCCCCTGCGGCTCCAAGTGCCTTCCTGTTCAATCGTTGCTACCCGTTCATAACCAAGCCGGGCCAGGGTTTCTCCTAGCTGATCGAGATTTACGCAATCCCCTTTTCGCAAGCTGAAGCATTGCTCAGCTAATACCTGCGGTGGCGGTAGATGGGGTTGCAGAGCTCGCTCGCTGGCAACAATCGCCCCTTGCCAGCTGCGATCGCCTTTGCTGTTGAGCGAAAGCAGTTCGCTTAAAACCTGTAGCTGGCCCCAAGTGATTTCACTGGTGGGATCAAATCCTTCATAGGGAGATCCCTCACTGGTGGGATAAAGCTGTGTGGTGGGCCACCCCATTAATTCCAACAGTGCCGCCCAGCG
>NZ_JAGQEK010000046.1 GCF_024346075.1 Synechococcus sp. Cruz CV12-2-Slac-r | reverse complement strand
TTTGCACATTAAGCTGTTTCTTATCCAAGCAAGGCAATAGTATGCTGGCTATGCTATTGCCTTCCTGGTCTTCTGTGAAGATAACTGGTGTTTCGCTCGCTAACTGCTCTGATAGCCATATATCTTTTTTGGATTCGAATTCATTTGAACTATTTGCATGTAATATTGTGCTTGGGCTCAATTCTTGGTTAATTTTAATTAATTCCTCACTCGTTAGCGAATAATTTAACCATAGTTTTTTAACTTGTATTCCGCAGAGATTGAATTGTGTGATATCTTTTTTTGCCATTTTTTCATTTGTTGCATGTAGGTAGCATTCGCACTTGCTGGGATCTTGTAGTAATTCTGATACTTCTTTTAGCTTGCTATTTAGGTTTGCTGGCATTAGCTGGCTAATGTTTTGTGGTATTTTAAAATTAAATAATGCCTCTAGGCTGTTTAATTTTTCTTTTAATTGTTCAGCCCTTATGATGAGCGGGTTGTAGATCTGTTCAATTAATTCTGGAGTGTTAATTATTCCCATTAAGAATCTTTGGGCTTGAGCGGGCTGAGGTAGGATCAGTATAATTGTATTATTCATATTTTCTTTTATCTGATCAATCAGGAAAAGTGCTCTTAGGCAATCCTCTAGGCCTGGTAGTAAGGGGGGTTGTTGGCTTAGTAAATATTCAAGTTTTAGTAGATTTAGCCATGGCGCTACCTTTTGCTTCAAGGCCGGCCATCGGCGGTTCAATTCTTCTACGCAACTAAAGTTATTTGCGCTTCTTAATTCAGCTTCACCTGTTATGTCTATTAGGGTTGAACCTTGATTATGAGTTGCCACTGCTTTGGCTAGCATTTCAGAGTGGTTTGGATCATTTCCGCTGATTAGGATGATTTGAGGCATGTTTTTATATGCTTTGTCAGTTATTCTATCTTTATGATATCTCCTTTCGGTGTTGTTTTAAATTGTAAGTTCTAGGCTTTGTGATATGAGGTGCATGCGCAACTAACTTTAACCATCTCACTTGCAGGACAGTTGTATGTGGCTATCTTAATTGCCTTAGTGTTAGGCAAGTTCCATCACCGCAGGGGCAGGTAACCTTTAAGCCGGCTAACGGATTTGAACCGATGACCTTCGCTTTACAAAAGCGCTGCTCTACCACTGAGCTAAGCCGGCAACCTAGAAATTATATCTCACTGCTTTCTATCTGTTCCAGCTCAGGGTCTTTCTTGGTAAGGCTCAGTAGAGCGCTTTCCTTTACTCTTCGGATCGGTAGGTTTGCCACTAGCGCAGTGGTGCGCTCCTCTGTTTCCAGCGTTACATCACCACCATCAAGATCCAGCTCCACATATCTACTAACAACCTCCAGAATTTCTTTCCGCATTCGTTGAAGAAGTTCTGGATTTAGATCGCTACGATCATGGGCTAAAACAAGTTGCAGCCTTTGTTTTGCAGTGGCTGCGCTCGCGGGCTGCCGGCCAAGCAATTTATCAATCAAATCAAGTATTGTCATTTCCTTAAAAGATTTTTGTTTGTAATAGTTTCCGCATTTTTGCCCGTATTCCTTTATTCATCTGGCTGGGATCAGGTAGAGGGATGATTTCACCTTGCAGACGTTTTGCAATATTGCGATAAGCAATAGCGGCTGGTGATTTACCTGCACCAAGAGTTAAAGGCTCTCCGCGGTTTGTGCTAACTATTACTTGCTCATCTTCTAAAATTAAGCCGATTAATGGAAGCGCGAGGATATCTGTTACATCGGATACCCCAAGCATCTCTTGATTCGCCATCATTTTTGGCCTTACCCGATTAAGCACTAGCTGGATTGGGGTTACTCCCCTTGTATTTAATAATCCAATTACCCTATCTGCATCTCGCACTGCTGATACTTCAGGTGTTGTAACTATAATTGCCTCCTCAGCCGCTGCGGCAGCATTCTTAAACCCATCCTCAATACCAGCGGGTGCATCAATTAAAATTATGTCGAACGTTGGTTTTATTAGTTCTACAATTTTTTGCATATCTTCTGGCTTTAACCATTCAAGCATTCGTGGATTACCAGCAGGAAGCAAGGCGAGATTGGGTTCGAGCTTATGTTTCACCATCGCTTGCTCTAGGCGGCAATTGCCCTGCAGAACCTCTTGGGCGGTGTAAACAATTCTATTTTCTAAACCTAGTAATAAATCAAGATTGCGCAAACCAAAATCTGCATCTAACACAGCTGTTTTGATGCCCTGGGCGGCTAGGGCGATGCCAAGGTTTGCGGTGAGGGTGGTTTTGCCAACCCCGCCCTTTCCTGAGCAAATAAGAATCGTGCGCGGGGAATGAACGGTCAAGAAATTTAAACAGCCATTTCAAGGCCGTTTGATTGCACCTTGCGAAAATACAGCCGATCCTGGTTTTCCTGTGCAAGCTTGGTGCAGTAATCGGAACGGTTGTTTGATGAATTCAGGCATTTCAAGCATGGGTCATCAGCAAACCCTCCTGGTTATGCCAGATGACGGGGTTGAAGCGGTACTTAATTTCATTGCCCAGGCCCGCCATGAATTGCGGCTTAAGCAGTTCAAGCTTGAATCCGAGGCCGTTGAAGCAGCACTGCTGCAAGCTCAGGCCCGCGGCGTGCTCGTTCGGGTAATGCTCAACCCCCACACTTCCGGTGGGGATCGCTGGAACGACGCTGCCTTTGAACGATTAAAGGCTGCCGGCATCGAGGTGGCCTGGACTAGCGATTCCTTCCCTGTAACCCATGAGAAATCAATTGTTGTTGACAATACCGCTGCTTTAATTTCTACTTTTAACCTTTCTGATAAATACTTTACTGAAACCCGCGACTATGGCGTTATTACTTATGCACAGGTTGCGATCGATCAAGTTATAGCTGGCTTTGAAGCTGATTGGCAGCGAAGTTTCTTCTCTCCTGATTTATCTATCGGTTTGGTTTGGAGTAGTTTTCACAGCCGGGGCCAAATGGCTCGCGTGATCGATGCCGCAAAGGAACGTATCTGGGTGCAGCACCCTAAATATGTTGATTCAGTTATTCTTGAACGCTTGATCACTGCTCGAAATCGGGGGGTGAAAGTTAGAGTTCTATGTGGTGGCAAGCATGGTATTTCAGATTGGGATATTTACGATACATTTTCTAGCCTTAGAATTATGGAAGGTGCTGGTGTAAAAGTTCGCAGGCAAAAGCATTTAAAATTACATGTTAAGATGATAATTATTGATACTAAAAGCGCTCTGATTGGTTCAATGAATATAGATCGTAGTGCTTTTGATATTCGGCGTGAATTGGGTATTGAAACCGATGCTCCAGAGGTGATTGCCCGCTGCGTTGATTTTTTTAATTTTGATTGGCAGCAGGCCATCAAATACAGCCCTCCAGATCCGCTCGATCCTGCTTCCCATGAGCAGGGCGAACTGGCGCCTGATCCCAATTTCATTCACGATTGATGCTTGCTCCTCCCCCTAACCGCAGGGCCCTTTTTGTGGGCATGTTGCAGGTGGCACTCTCTGCTTTTGGCGGTGGCTTATCTGCTTGGAGCCAGCGCATTGTTGTTGAGCAGCGCCGCTGGATGAGCAATGAGGCTTTTCTTACGGGCCTTACTGTGGCGCGTTTATTTCCTGGGCCAAATCAGATAAACATGGCTGTTTATATAGGAGCTTTGTTTCGCGGATTAGCTGGAGCGATTGCATCTATTGCGGGAATGTTAATAGTTCCGTTTTGTTTGTTGATGTTGTTGGGCTTGTTTTACTTTAGAAGCCATTCACTTCCAGCTGTTGATCATGTGCTCACCGGCGTGGTTGCAGCAGCAGCTGGGATGGCCCTCTCTATGGGTTTTAAAATCTTGCATGAATACTGGAAAGATCCTCTCGCCATCTTGCTTGCACTCCTCACATTTTTAGCGTTGCAGGTTGCCCATTTCCAATTGATTCCTGTTGTGTTAGTGGGTGGGAGTGTTGCGATTGCTCTCTATTGGCCTAGAGCAAAAGCATCAACTCTTGATAAATTATGAGCGGGCCTGATACTTTTTGGCAGGTGATTAAAACCTTCCTTGGCTTATCACTTTTTTCTCTTGGTGGTGGTAATACACTGCTCCAAGAATATCATCATTTATCAGTTGATACCTATCATTGGATTACTAATAATCAATTTGCTGATCTCTATGCCCTGGCGGAAGCTGCCCCAGGCCCCAGTTCCATGATTGTTGGCCTGCTCGGTTTAGGAGCTGGTTGGCCCCACGGGGTTTGGTGGGCATTAGCAACCGGTGTGGCAGCTGAGCTGGCGGTTTTGTTGCCATCCACCTTGTTGATGGTGGCAGCGGCTTTGAGCTGGAGCAAATTTAAGGATGCCCCTTTGCGTGTTGCACTTGAGCGTGGATTAGGCCCCATAACTTTGGGCATACTTTTTTCTGTTGGCCTAACGGTTCTGCGCACTGCTGATCATCATTGGCCCGCTTATCTTGTTTCATTTATTGTTTGTGCTTTTATGTTATTTAGCCGCATATCACCTTTGTATTTTATGGCGCTGGCGGGTTTGTTAGGGGGATTGGGTATTATCCAGCGCTAACTTGGCAAAGTTGGTTCAGCAGATTTAATTCTTATTTCTCCATCTATTAATTCAGCCTGTTCGCAATATCCCTCTGCTGGTAATTCTTCTGGGCCTCTTGCAACGGCATCAGCAATGCGCAATTGCAACGGCCGCAATTGTAAGGCGATAATTCGGCTGGCTTTATTGCCACTGCAGCCCGCATGGGCGATTCCCCGCAATCTTCCCCAAATTAGTATGTGTTTCGTGGCAGTTATTTTGGCGCCTGGATTCACATCGCCAAGCACCAACACACTTCCTTCCACTTCCAGATGATCCCCTGCCCTCAAGGTGCCTCGATGCACTTTTAGCTCTGCTTCTTGAACAGGAAAATCAGGCCTATCAGCGCAGGCTATTTCACAATTTAGCCCCATTGATTTCGCTGCCACTAATGTTGTGGGAGTTGATGTTGTTAGGCGTTTAAGTATCAGGCCCTGCTTGTTTAAGCGTTGTTGGATCGCCTTAATTAATGGAATATCAAGGGGCCAATCATTGCAATGCAGTTCTATCAACCCTGGAGGGATTTCTGTGCCAAGGGCGTTGTGCACGCTTTCTTTTGGGCATTCACCAGGCTGCCAGGCACCCAGTTCAAGGTTATGGGGCCATCCCTCAAAATTGGCTGCCATCAATCGCGCCACCATCTGCGTGTTGCAGCAAAGTTCAAGCTAGTGCCACCCCCTGCCTCTGATCTATGGCAAATCCAATTGCCACTATTTTTTGCGATTTTGATGGCACCATCACCCCAGAGGACACTTTTGATGCAGTGGTAATGGCGGTGGCCCCGCAGGTGTGGATTCCTATTAAAAGACAACTTTTTTGCTTTGAAATCACTTTGCGCCAGGGCATGGAGCTTCTAGCAACAGCCCTAACCCCAGATGATCTTGAGCAGATGGTGAACCACATGGGCCAATTTCAACCACGGCCCGGTTTTTTACCTTTTCTTGATGAATTGGAAGCTGCAAACATGCCGTTTGTGCTTGTTTCTGCTGGGCTTACGCCGCTTGTAGAAAAAGTGATGGCCCCCCATCGCCACCGGCTCCTGCAATTGGTGGCTGCCCATGTAACGAGTCACCCCAAGGAGGGGCTGAGATTTCATAGCGAGTTTTTTAGCACCGATGAATTGGTTGCAAAGCAGCAGGTGATCTCAAGGTATGGCGGAGGTTTAAGCGTGGTTATTGGCGACTCGATTACAGATCTGGGTATGGCCCAAGTGGCTGATCTTGTATTTGCTCGCGAACCCCTCTGCCATTGGTTAGAGCAGCGCAATATCGCCCACCACCGCTGGCTTGATTTTGATGATGTGAGTGCTGTGCTTAGGGCAAAGGGTTTACTGCCGGTAACTGACGCCTAAACTCAGCACGCACCTCCCTTGGATGCAAAACCCAGGCTAATTCCTGGGGATGGCTAAGGCTGTTAACCAAGGGCGATACCTGCTCAAGCGCCTGTAAGTGTTCGCCATCCCATAGCCTTAACCCCCCCACATAGGGGCGATAGCCAGTGCTGCGTCTTTCTCTAAGGCCGCAACATATTTCCGGGTTCAACCCCGATTTTGTAGCAAGCCTTTGGGCAAGGGCAAGGGCACCTAAGCGGTCTGCATTTGTTAGGTGGCGCACATCGGTGGCTTGCAGTAGGCGCCTTTCCAGCAAGCGTTGGCAAAGTTCTTGCAATGGTGCCGGCCCTTCTTCGCGCCAGCGCATTAAATGATATCCAGTGCGTAAATCATCATTAGCAATATATTCTTCGCTATTAATGCTATCTATATGCCAAAGCCATTTGCTCATTATTGAATCAGCAAAAATTTCTGTAGGGCTTAGCCGCCTTGCCTGCACAATAATTTGCTGCAACAACCAGTTGCAAACAATATTTATGCGATGATTGTAAACACTTCCATACATCAAGCTGCGTACCACTAAATAATGTTCAACAGCTGTGCGGCCGCGTGGATGAATTGCTAGTTGGCCATCTGGGGCGATAACTAATGCGCCGATTAGGCGTGAGAGATCTAGCTGGCCGTAGGCGGTGCCGGTGCTGTAACTATCGCGGCGGATGTAGTCGAGGCGATCGCAGTCGAGTTGGCTGCTAACAAGGGCGGCAATAGCTGGATGGGGGGCAATTCCTTTTTCTAAAAGTTGAGCTACCGCTTCTGCATTGCCAGCTACGCAACTATCAAGCGGTGCTCGCAGGCTTTGCTGCTCGAGGATTAAACGGGCAGACCAGGTTTCATGGTGCAGCCCAAACATCTCTTCACCGGAATGGCTTAGGGGGGCGTGGCCCACGTCGTGCAGCAGGGCAGCTCCATAAAGCAAGGCTCGATATTGTTCAAGTTCCGGTGTTAAGCGCTCAAGATGCTTCAGAGCGCGGCGAGCCAGTTGCAATACCCCAAGCGAATGGGTGAAACGGCTTGATTCCGCTCCATGGAAGGTAAGAAAGGCAGGCCCTAATTGGCGTATTCGCCGCAAGCGCTGGAAGGGTGCAGATTCGATTAGAGCCATCGCCATCGCTTCTGCTGGTATGGCGCTATCCAGCACTATTTCGCCGTGGAGCGGATCGTGATAAGTGCGTCTTGCCATTAGTTGAGCTGAAGCAACAGTTGGCTTGTTGCAGCTTGAAGCCATTGATCCTCATCGCCGCCCATGCTGCTGCCTTTAGGTTCAGGGGTTGATAAAAGTTGGTTTGGGCTTAGCCCCACCCCTTGAATTGGGTGGCCATCGGGGGTGAGATAACGAGCCACGGTGATGGCAAGGCCACTGCCATCACCAAGGGCCATCATTGTTTGGATTTCACCTTTACCGAAACTTGGCGCCCCGATCAGTGGGGAGCGTTGATCGTCTTGCAGGGCGCCGGCCAGGATTTCGCTAGCGCTTGCAGTGCCTCCGTTGATCAAGGTCACCATTGGGCCGTTGTAAATGGTGCCAGGGTTTGCCTGGCGCCTCTCGCTGATGCCATTGCGATCTTGGGTTTCCACAATTACTGAACTCGCCAACAGATCGTCTGCCACCGCCAGCCCTGCGGTAACTAGGCCACCAGAGTTATTGCGTAGATCGAGCACTAAGCCTTCAATCGCCTTGGCCTGCAGATCCGTTAGAGCTTCTGCTACGGCATCCGGAACTGTTTCGCTGAACTGACTAATACGTAAATAGCCCAAAGTGTGGTCGCCGGCGCGAATTCGGCGGCTACGCACGGGCCTTAGATCCACTGGGCGCCGCTCTAAATCAAGGCTGCGAGCTACACCGCTGGGGCTAATTACCTCTAAGTGCACCGTGCTGCCTGGGGCACCCCTTAAAAGAGCAGCGCTGCCTTCAAGGCCAAGCAGCGTGGTGGCTTCACCATTAATTGAAACAATTTGGGTGCCATCTCCGAGGCCGGCATCCGCAGCCGGTGAATCCTCAACTGGAGCAATTACAACCACCTGGGCGGTTTCTGGCTGCAAGGCAAGTTGTAATCCCACTCCGCTAACACTGCCTTTTGTTGCTGCTTCCAGTTGGCTGTAGGCCTCCGGGCGCAGCAAACGGGTGTAAGGGTCTTGCAGGGGGGCCAGCATTGCATCGATGGCGTTATATGCATCGGCGCGGGATTGGATTGATTTTTCCAACGCTTTTTGACGCAACTTGCGCCAGGGCACCCCTTGAAAATCCGGGTCTACATAGGCTTCGTTCACCAGGCGCCACACATCTACTACGAGTGCTTGTTCATCGCTTAAGGCTTGGCTTGGCTCAGTTGCAGCACTCCAGCAGCCGAACCAAAGCAGGATGCATAAAGCTGAGCGCAGTATTAATGACCGCAGCAGCAGAGGGCGCAAGAGGGTCACAACAGCATCAAGGCGGTCTATAGACTCTCACTTACACCCGATAACGGGCAAACCCTCCTCGTTGCATGGCGAATCCCTCCCCCGTCTACGACTGGTTCAACGAACGTCTGGAGATCCAAGACATCGTTGACGACATGACATCAAAGTATGTCCCCCCTCACGTAAACATTTTTTACTGTCTTGGTGGTATCACCTTGGTGTGCTTCCTGATCCAGTTTGCCACTGGATTTGCGATGACCTTTTATTACAAGCCAACGGTTGTTGAGGCCTATACCTCCGTTCAGTACTTAATGACTGATGTGAGCTTCGGTTGGTTGATCCGCTCGGTTCATCGCTGGAGCGCCAGCATGATGGTTTTGATGTTGATACTTCACGTTTTCAGGGTTTATTTAACCGGAGGGTTTAAGCGCCCTCGTGAACTCACCTGGGTTACAGGTGTAACGATGGCTGTGATCACTGTTGCCTTTGGCGTAACCGGTTATTCCTTGCCTTGGGATCAAGTTGGTTATTGGGCTGTAAAAATTGTGAGCGGAGTGCCGGCGGCGGTGCCAGTGGTTGGTGATTTCATGGTGGAACTCCTGCGGGGAGGCGAAAGTGTGGGGCAGTCAACGCTTACTCGCTTCTACAGCCTTCACACTTTTGTGTTGCCATGGTTGCTTGCAGTATTTATGCTCGCCCACTTCCTAATGATTCGTAAACAAGGCATCTCAGGCCCCTTATAAGTTGCTAGTTATTTCCTAGGATTTCTGCACTTCAAGTTTCACCTCACCAATTTTTTACCATGCACGTTCTTAAGGCTCCAGATCTAAGCGATCCAAAGCTGAGGGCAAAATTAGCGAAAGGTATGGGCCACAACTATTACGGTGAGCCTGCATGGCCAAATGATCTTTTATATATTTTCCCGGTTGTAATTCTTGGCACTATCGGCTGCATAGTTGCCCTTGCAGTGCTTGATCCAGCAATGCTTGGCGACAAAGCCGATCCATTTGCCACCCCCCTTGAAATCCTGCCTGAGTGGTATCTCTATCCAGTTTTTCAGATTCTCAGAGTGGTACCAAATAAATTGCTTGGTATCGCACTGCAAACCATGATTCCACTTGGTTTGATGCTGGTTCCATTTATTGAAAGCTTCAACAAATTCCAGAATCCTTTCCGCCGCCCTGTAGCGATGGCAGCTTTCTTATTCGGTACGTTTTTCACCATCTATCTTGGAATTGGAGCTTGTTTGCCAATCGACAAATCTTTAACATTAGGCTTGTTTTAAGCTTTTAATAAATATTAATTATCCAATCAATTCAGCGCGTTAGTTAATTCTAATTCGCTGAATTTTTTTATTGTTTTATAGCTGTCTTCATTTATTATTTGAATATTTCCTGGCCGCTGGCTTCCGCATACTTGGAGGCCAGCATTTTTTGCTGCCTTTAATTCATCAGGGGCATCACTGATAAACAGAAGCTTTGCTGCTGGTATTGCAAGGTGTTTTGCTAAATCAATATAACTTTGGCTATTTACTTTTGAACCTAGGCGGGTATCAAACCAACTTGTGAATAAACCTCTTAAATCACCGGCGATACTATTGCCATATAAAAGCTGTTGCGCCGCGATAGAACCAGAGGAATACACGGCAAGTATTAAGCCTTGCTGGTGCCAAGTTTTTAAAGCACTCTCCACATCATCAAATAAAGGTGCCACGAGGCTGCCGGAGTTGTAGCCCTGCTGCCAGATCAAGCCCTGTAGATCTTTAAGGGGCGTGAATTTACGGTCTTGATCGATTAGCCACTGCAAATAATCTGCAATTTCCTGAGGTGCATCTGTAGCTGTTTCTGCTGTTATTGCTTGTTCCACCTCCTCCCACAAAGCTGAGAGTTTGGGATCTTGGCGATGCTCCGCAACAAATCTGGGCAGCGCTTGGCGAGCATAGGGAAAGAGACTATTAACAACGAAATCTAAGGGGCAAGTGGTGCCTTCAATATCTAGAACAACACCTTTTAAATTATCAAATCTAATCATGCTTTTATTCCTAAACCTTGAAGTATTAATTGGCGCCACTTTTGCTCCAGAAGGAATTCAATGATTTCCAGATGCCGATTAGCATGAAATAAATCCACCCCCCAGGCATATAGCCCGTGGCCGGCAATTAATATTCCTTGAGGTGCCGTTGCCAGGGGTGCAATTGCCGCAGCGCTTAAACGGGCCAGATTTTGATCATTAGCCAAAATTGGAATTAATACGCTGCTGCTATGACTCTTGATACCTTCTAAGCCTTTAAGCATTTCCAAATCGCTTAATTCCAGCTCACCTTTGGCTACTGCCCATTGTGATAACAAAGTGCCAGCTTGCGAATGGCTATGGAGCACAGCTCCAGCGCCGCAATGTTTCACAATCGCTAAGTGCATCAATGTTTCTGCGCTGGCCTTACCTTCGCCTTCAACCACTTGGCCATTTTCATCTACGCAAATCAAATCTGTTGCCAATAAATTACCTTTATCAACCCCGCTGGGGGCCATCAATAATTGCAGTGGTTGCCGTTTAGTTACGCAACTAAAATTGCCGCCGGTGCCATCGCACCAGCCTCTGCTGTGAATAGCCCCCATCACTTTGATAAGGGCTTCTTTGGGATTCAGTGCTGACACTTCATTGTTGACATGTTGGGCACCAGTGACTGCTTCTGCCCCCCAGTTTGTCGCGCCGCAGGGGGGTTCCACATTTGCGACAGGGTTCACCACCTCTTCTGTACACCCATGCCGCCCCTCCGTAGTTGCCGTTATTGCCCTTTAGATCGCGAAAATCACTGAAGCTGGTGCCGCCAACTCCAATACTTGCCTGCAACACCTCTAGCAAGCAGCTGTGTAATTTTTTTAGTTGAGTTAAAGAAAGAGTGCCACTGGGATTATGAGGTTGAATGCCAGCTAAAAAAAGGCTTTCATCGGCGTATATATTTCCCACCCCGGCCACCACTGCTTGATCTAGCAGGGCATTTTTGATGGGCCGGCTGGATCCTTTAAAGCGCTGCTTTAAGTAGGTGGCATTAAAAGTGGAATTGAAAGGTTCAGGTCCAAGGCGTTGCAAGCCTGTAATTACTTGTTCTGTGGCTGCCCCAAAAGGCACAAACCACAATTCACCAAAGGCGCGTAGATCCACAAAGCGCAGCTCGCGCGCTTCTTGCTGGGGGCCATGGTGACCCCAAAACTGCACCCTTGTGTGAGCGCAAGGCGGTTTTTCCCCGTCTTTTAGCCATTGGAATTGCCCGGTCATGCGCAGATGAGCGCCCAACTCACCGGCGGGGC